>JARKSE010000064.1 GCA_029974315.1 Paludibacteraceae bacterium
CGGCAAAGTTTTTTAGCAGAGCTACAAATTCTGCCAAATCGTTTTCATTCAGCGGGATTGTTTTGCCTAAGTTACGGTCGAGGTTCAGAGAGTAAAACCAAACTTTTTGCGTGGCTTTGCCTTTTTCAAAAAACAACACAACGGTTTTTACGCCTGCACCGGTAAAAGTGCCACCGGGCAAATCCAATACAGTATGCAGGTTGCAGTTTTCCAACAAAGTTTTGCGTATTGCAACGGTGGCATTGTCGGTATTGCTCAAAAATGTATTTTTAATTACCACACCAGCCTTGCCACCTGCTTTCTAAATTGTAATAAAGTGCTGTAAAAAAAGCGAGGCGGTTTCGCCTGTTTTAATCGGGAAGTTTTGTTGCACTTCGGCACGTTCCTTTCCACCAAAAGGCGGATTGGCAAGCACCACATCATAGCGGTCTTTTTCCTGTATGTCGGCAAGGTTTTCGGCAAGTGTGTTGGTGTGTATGATGTTGGGGGCTTCCACACCGTGCAAAATCATATTCATAATGCCAATGATATACGCCAATGATTTTTTCTCTTTGCCGTAAAAGGTGCGTTTTTGAAGTATCTCGGTTTCTTTGGTAGAAAGTGATTTGCTGTTTCGCAAGTAGTCGAACGCTTCGCACAAGAAGCCCGCAGAACCTACTGCACCGTCATAAATTTTGTCGCCAATTTTTGGGGCAACCACTTTTACAATGGTTGTAATAAGCGGTCGGGGTGTGTAATATTCGCCACCGTTTCGCCCTGCATTGCCCATGTTTTTGATTTTGTCTTCGTACAGATGGCTCATTTCGTGTTTTTCTGCATGGGTACGGAAACGTAACTCGTCAATGCGGTTTATCACTTCACGCAAATTGTAACCGCTTTGTATGCGGTTTTTCAGTTCGCTGAAAATCTCGCCAATCTTGTATTCTATGGTGTCGGCACTATCGGCACTTAGTTTAAACTTTTTGAGGTAAGGAAACAGTTTGTTGTTTACAAAGTCAGTAAGGTCATCGCCTGTGAGTGCGTTATGGTCAATTTTTAATGCTCCGTTTCCGTTTGTAATTTTTGGAGCAGCCCAATTATTCCATTGGTATTCTTTGTCAATAATGGTAGTGTATGTTTTCCCTGTAAGTTCGGCTGCTGTGGCACGGTCACGCTCCAAGTCGTCCAAATATTTAAGGAACAATACCCAAGAAGTTTGCTCTACATAATCTAATTCGCTTCCACAACCAGCATCTTTGTGCAGTATGTCGTCTATATTCTTAAAAGTTTGTTCAAACATTATTTAATCCTGTCTTAAAATCATCATTAATAAACGCAAATGTACCAATTTCCAAGGGTGCGTCGGCAAGAAAACTGCTCTTTTGCAAGCTGAAGCATCGGCTTGTGTGTCGGAGCTTGCAAATGTGCAGTTTTGTGCGTGGGCTGTTCATTATATCGTTTTTTTGTTTTTGTCTTTTTGCAGCAAATTTTTCACTGTCGCACTGTCTTTTTCTACGCTTGTGCACAACGGTCGAGTGTATGTGCCGTAAGGGATTGCGGAGCAGTTTCCTGTCCACAGACACGGAAGCTTGAGCGGGATACTACGCTTGAATACCCACTGAAACCCTTATGGCATATACACTTTGTTAGCGTTTCGTTGTTCATTTTTCTCGTTATTTTTTTTCATTTTTGCTGCATTGTCTTTCTGTCTGTGCGTTTGGGTAGGCAAGCTCTTTTGTAAGTTTGGGTTATAGCGTTGGCTGGTGCGACTTACAAATGTGCTTGACTATGAAGCATTGGCTACTTGGCATTTTCGGTTTCATAATCTAATTTAAATAGTTCAACTTCTTTGCTGTCAATAACCTTATCAATTTTTTCAATTATTAGTTCATCAATTATTGTAGTTTCAGCTAATAGTTTTTGAAAGTCTGCATTTAGCCAATCACTATTCCAAATCTTTACTGTCTTGTCATTAACTTTCTCGCAAAGAGGCTCTTCATACTTCTTGTTTCGGTCAATCTTTATTGTTATCCGTTGTAGCCAAAGTTTTATATGACCTGTGTTTGGGATTTTATCAAATTTTTTAAGTGTCGCAATTAAAATCTTTTCCTGAACTTCAACTTTTTCAATAAGTGATAGAAGTTTACTAAGAATTGCTGATGCTATAGGATACGTTTTCGGATTTTTATAGGCAATATCAACCAAAACACTAATAAGAACTTCAATATTTTGTTTATATTCCTTTATGTTTTTTATGCGGTTAAAAAATTTTGTTAGTGCTTTGATTAAACTTCCAGAATTTGGAAATTTGTTTGATAGGTCATGTATAATTAAAAGATGCTCCTGTAAACTACCTGCGCTTTTTTTAGATGTTATCCAATACAATTTGTCAGGTTTAATAGAATCACGAACTACATTGCTGGTTACTAACGTTTTTTGAGCATTTAACCTCAAACCTAAATCAATCAGTATTTCTGTAAGTAATTTAGTTATAAGGTCTGCATCTTGTGGATTATTTGAAAAAATCCTGTAATCATCTCTATATCTGATTATTTGATAATCCTCTATCTTAGCTTGTGTTATTTTTTTGGAAAGCTCAAGGTCTGCATAACCCAACACAATTTCAGCAATAAAGTCCATCAGTACACTTCCTTGAGGGATTCCATTTGTTTGCCCATATGTCATGTTACGAAGATTATCGTCAATTACATTGCCAAGTAGTGACTTGTTTCTGTCTGCTTTAGCAGTTGGCTTTGAATGAAGTGCCCATGGAACAGAATGTGTGTAAATTGAACCGTAACAATCTGAAATATCAGTATGTAGAACATATTCAAATTTTAAAGCCAATTCTATTGACTGTTGTTCGATTAAATGCCACCATTGAGTAACTGTTACCGCTTTATCTGATTGTTCGCTTTCTGATTGTATAGGAATACTGTGACATTTTATTTTTGGATTTGCCTGAAATTCTTTGAACTTATCAATAATTATTTTCCAATTATTTTCCTCAGTAATTTTATAAACAAGTGAAACATAAATTGCAGGATGGATAAGTTGAAGTGGTCGCCAAGCAAATTTACCATCTTTGTTGTTAAGTAAAGTATAATTGACACTTTCGCAATCAAAAGGCTTAATTGACTTTTGTTTACCATTATCTGTAGTAATACTTGCATAAAAATCCGATAACAACTTGCCATCAAGCTTTTTAGCAACTTCTTTTAGTATTTTTTGAAATACAAAATACTGAGGAAGGTCAAAACTGAAATAACTTTCTTCTTTAAGGAAAAAAACCTTGGCTTCCGTATAATTGAGTTCTATAATTCTTTTCATCTATTTACAATATGTGCTAATGGCTTCATATGCTTCTAACCTTCCCAACTCTCCAGCTTTTGATAAATCGGAGCAACCTTCGGTTTTTTTTCCTAGTTTCACTTTAGCTAACCCCCTTATGTAGTATGAGTTGTCGCTTTCTTCAATAGAAATTGCTTTGTCCATATCCTTAATACACTTTTCATATTCGCCCAACTTGAAATAAGCTTCACCTCGAGTATCCCATATATATGCCTCGGACTTGTCTAAATCAAGTGCTCGTGTAACAATAGGTAATGCCTCGCTTGGTTTTCCTAGTTCAACAAGACAATATGCCTTATTATTATAAACTGTCGACATTTTGTAGATACTTGGTTTAGCTGTTTTTTCTCGTTTAATTATTTCATCATAATCCGAAATAGCGCCTTGTCTGTCATTTAAATTCGATTTAACTAACGCCCGCATAAAATATGCGTCTGTATTTTCTTTGTTTAGGCTAATAACTTTTGAAAAATCCTTAATGGCTTCTATATTCTTTTCTAAACTTTGATAAGCCATACCACGATAAAAATACGCACCTTCAAAATCTGGTTCCATCTGGATTGACTTATTAAAATCGGATATTGCATTATCAAAATTTCGAATACCATATAAGTACACAAAGGCTCTAAAGTAGTATGAACCCGCATAATTTGGTGACGCTTCAATTGATAAGGTAATTTGTTCTAATGCACCTTTAAAATCCTGCTTTTCCCAAAGTTCTTCTGCTTTTTTATAATAGGTAGCAGCCTGTTGGTCTGAATTAGAAGTTGAGTTTTGGGTTGAACTGCTACTAGATATATTTGGACTGCTAGAATTACTAGAACTACTTGTCTGATTATCTTTATCATTTAGAATTATCAGATAAGTGAAGTTAGATGCAATTTTAACTTGTTCTGTAAGACTTTTACCGTTCAAAGAATTTACAGATGGCTGATTAACCGTAATAGGTAATAAATCCATCAAGGTTAAAAGGTAACTGGCTTTTATTGCATAACCTGCATTTTCTGCATAAGAGTGTTTTGCATTAATCACACCCAAAAGATTTCCGTTTTTATCAAACAATGGACCACCTGAATTGCCTGGCTGAACAGGAGCGGAAATTTGATATAATGAGATGTCTCCTTTAAATCCTGTTTTAGAACTAATAATTCCATTAGTTAGTTTAACTTCCTCACCCATTGTTGTTGTCAATGGATAACCCAAAACAAAAACGTTTTCTCCTACATCTGCAATTCCTTTTCTAAAGGTATAAGGTATTGTGCCAAGTGATGTAAATCTACTGTCTTCAATTTTGATTATTGCCAAATCATTTCTCTCATCAGATACAACAACTTTAGCAGAGAGTTTACGAGTGAAATTTCCGTTTATTCCTTTAACTTCTATTGACTTAGCGTTTTGGATTACGTGATAATTAGTTACTATATAACCATTTGAAGAAATCGCAAAACCTGTACCTGATGATTTTTGACTGCCTGAAGAAATTGAACCACTGCCAGTTGGATACATTTTTAAATACCCACTTTCTTCACCTGCAACTACTGTTTTCAAAGTATTACCGTCAAAAAATATATATGCATCTGAATTTATAGACTTGTCTGCCATATACCAATCACCTTTGAATACACCTGTTGTTGCACTCGGCCTTAGTGTTGCTTTCACATCCCCAACTTTCCACCAGCTCATATAAGTACCTCCATAGCTTAGATAAACAATCTTATATGTTTCTCCATCTTTTATACAACCCAATTTGTATCCAGATTTATCAAAAGGTTCATAAATTCCCACAATACCATCATTTTGCTCATCAACTTTTTGTTTGAGTGTATATTCTGAAAGACCTGTTTTGGGATGATTATCTGGATTATTAAGAGTGTAGTTGCTGAAACCATATCCGCGACAACCAGAATAAGAGCCTGCATCTATTAGAGAAAAGTCCGTTAAGCCTGGAGGAATTGCACCATTAAAAACATAAGTAATAAAATATGAAGATTCACCAGTTTTAACATTATCCCAACCCCAATTGTCACTACAGCTAGACCTTCGTATAGTACCATCGTTTTGCAATACACCTAAATATTCTGCTTCATAACTCCCAGATTTAATTTTTGTGTTAAAAGAAGGTGTTACAGAATTCATTCTTCTCATATTTTTCGTTGGAACTTGCTGGATTTGAACGTAAGTATATCCTTTACTTCTATCAATTTTAACTTGATATAATGCACCTGTGTAACCATCTGATTGAACTTTACTTGTGCCAAAAAAATTAGTCGTCTGAGCATTTGTTGTAATGCAGTTGAAAAACAGCACTACAAATGTTAGCACTTGAATTGTTTTAATTCGCTCAAATATTTTACTCATAATATCATTATTTGAATAGTTTATAATTCTTGTTCTAAGGTTGGCAAAAAATGGCTCTTTTGGTTTTGGGAAGAGTCGGCTTGTGTGTCGGGCAAAACCAAATGTGCCATTTGTGCGGCTGGCATTTTCTTTGTTTTCAATCTTGTCTTTATGCAGCAAAAATTCGTTTGTCATTCTGTCGTCTGTTTTGTCTTTTTACAATGAACGCTAACGGGAAACGGCTTTGCGAAGGAGCGGATTAAAAAGACTAAACTTTCAATTTAGCACCAATGTAAGCAAAACCATTTTTTCTATTTGCTAATTTACAGTTTAAAAGCAAATAAAAAATGGTTTTGTGGATTAAATGCATAAAACTTGAATTAATCACTTAAACCGCTCTTTTGCAAAACCTTTGTTGGTGGCAGTACTGGTTGTTCAAAGTGCTATTTTCCGTTTAATATTGATTTGCTCCAAAAAAGTTTCATCGTGAGAAATGACAAGCAATGTTCCCTGATAATCGTTGATTGCATTCGTCAGAATTTCAATATTTTGAATGTCTAAGTTGTTGGTCGGCTCGTCCAAAATAATCATATCGGGTGATTGATTGCCGATACTTAAACAGCATAGCATTAAACGCATTCTTTCGCCACCACTCAAAGCATTACAAGATTTACCCCAATCTTCTCTTGTGAACAAAAACCGGTTCAACCGAATTTTAATTTCGTGTTCCTGCAATGCAGTCGTATTAAACACTTGTGCCTGTTCGTAAACTGTCAGATTATTGTCAATCAAAGAATAATCCTGGTCGATATAAACCGATTTATTTTCTGCGATAAAAACCGTCCCGATTTGTGGTTTCAGATTTCCCAAAATCACTTTTATCAAGGTTGTTTTTCCCGAACCGTTTGTACCTTTTATGGCAATTCGTTCCCCACTTACAATTTGAAAGTTAAGATTTTCCGTCCACAAATAATTTCCGTTTTCATAACTAAAATTGATATTTTCGGCAACGAACAACTTTTTGCCTTTATGTAGTTTAGCGTTGTCAAACCCGAATTTCATTTGGTCGGTTTCCGAAAGCGAAGAACGCAGGTTTTGAAGCTCTTGTTTGATGTTTCCAATTTTTTCTGTGTGAACACCCGCAATTTTGGCGGTACTCCGCTCTGCACTGTTTTTCCACGTATTTGAAACTATTTTCGGAAGTCCTGCTTTGCCTAAATTTTTTTTGGCTCGGACATCTAATCTTTGTTGCCGTTCGATAGTTTCACGTTCTTTTTCTTTTGCTTTCTTCAACGCTTTTTCTTTGCTGTGTATATCTTGGCTTAACGCATTGATTTCAATTCCTTTTTGCTCTTTGTAAAAATCATAATTACCTCCATAAACTTTAATTCCATTTTTATTCAGTTCGCAAACGGTATCCAAAATATTCAATAATTTCCTGTCGTGGCTTACGATAATCAAGGTGCTTTTTGTGTTTTCAATGAAATCGTATAAAATATCTCTCCCCGAACTGTCCAAATGATTGGTTGGCTCGTCCAACAAAACTAATTCGGGCTGATGAATGGAGATTCCTGCCAAAAACACTTTGGTTTTCTGCCCTCCGCTCAATGTTTCCATTTTTTGCGATAAGTCCAAATCAGATAAATTCCAATAATTCAAGGCTTCCTCGGAACGGTCTTCTATCGTCCAATCGTCATTGAGCAAATTAAAATTTTCTTCCGATACATTTCCGCTCAGAATTTCCTTTAAAGCCTTCAGTTTTTTATCAATTTGCAAAGCTTGTGCGATTGTCAAATGATTGTATTGCCCGAAAATTTGCGGAATATAATACGGTTGCGTTTCGACTTTCAACAGTCCGTCTGACGGTTGTGATTCTTTGGCAATAATTTTCAGCAAGGTAGATTTTCCAACACCATTGTTGCCAATTAGTGCAATTTTTTCGTGATTATTTACTGTCAAATTGATGTTGCTGAACAGTAAATCTTTGTTGAGATGTGTATATGATAAATTTTGAATAGTAAGCATAATTTCTTCCATTTAGAGATTAAACAAATCAGCCAAACTCGATTTTGAGTTTACTGTTTTCTGAAAGTCTGAAAGAAATTATTTTTTACATTTTTTGCTTACTTTTAATTTATGGTACAAAGCTACGATTTTTTTCGAGAGTTCGGTTCGTATTGCCACCAACGGTCCGGGCTATGTGCAGTGGCGGATTTGCGGGAGATTTTCTGTCGAAACGACAAAGAAAATCGAGCGGGAATCAGACCTGCACCCACCACCAAAACCGCCATGGCATATAGCCGTTGTTAAGCACTGGCGTTAATGTTGACGCGGAAATTGACCTCCCATTGTCAGCATGGTTTGGCGCAGCCTTTGACCTAAACACAATGGCAGTATTCAACCGGCAACCGGATTTAAAACGGATTACTTTTTTGAAGATAGGTACACGGCACGCCGGCCAGGTTCAATTCCGCTGTGATTGTGATGCCAGGTTTCTTCAAAGAACGGATCACCATTCTATT
>JARKSE010000078.1 GCA_029974315.1 Paludibacteraceae bacterium
TGACCTTCGGCAGCACAAACGGCAATAGTTCAGTGAACATCTTAATTCGCTGTTGTGGCGTCAGCTTCTGCCAGATACCAGGCAATTCGTTAAACCGTTCATTCAGAAAATCACTGATCTGCATTTTTAACGGACGTGCAATCTTATTCAGCGCAGATCGTGGACGTCCCTGCGGATTGCCGCTGTGACCTTTTTTAAACATATCCTTTTGTTTTATAGTAATTAATCCACTGCTATCCACTTGTTAAAATTGTTTTTTACAAATCACCGTGGCATCATTAGTTCTAATTGGTCAGCCGTTTTTATTCGTGGCTCTGGCTGGCAGCAAAGTTTTTAATATAGGTATTCATTGCCGCTGCTATTGCGTAGGCTTCGGCGACCTGGTATATATCTGGCTGGTCATTCATTCGTTTATGGTTTATGCCTGCTGCCAGGCGTTAAAAAATTATTTTTTGTTGCGAACCGACGCAAAATTCTGCACCTGTTCTTCTGTAATTCAACTTTCTTCATCACGTTTCTGTTTCAACAAACAGTGTTTTTTTTAAAAACATCCAGCAGTAAAAAAAAAGAATGCAGGACACTGAACAGGCTGTGTTGTAGTATCAGTGTTGACACGTTCTGTTGTATCATTTTTTTTTATGCACATTGATAATCAGTTAATTAATTGTTCACGTGTCCGACTGACCAGCTGCCGCAGTCTATTGTCCTTTGCTTGCAGTGCAAAGTAACGTTTGACTGTCATTGGTTTCGGTTTAATCGGTTGTTGTAAGAACGTGTGACGTGATGGCTGAACTTCAAAAATGCAGCCGTTCTTATAATAACGGTGACCGTGGTAGCCGTATAAATGATTTACCACGTCTGGCGTCACGTTCTCCATTATCAGTTCAGAATAAGAACTAACGGTGCGGATCACGCAGCGTTCATTCAAATTTCTGATGAGTTTGCGCACTGTGTTACAACTAATGTTTAACTTTGTTGCGAGATACCGAACCGAAAAATAAGGTGACCAGCTGGCATTCGGCGTTGACGTTCCCGAAAGCTGATTATCTTGTTTTTCAATCGGTAGGCAAAAGTTTTTTAGTTGACGTACTAACAGCTGCTGTTGACCACAGTCACGAATGACCTGGCACAACAGCAGTTGTTTTATTTCACTGACTGTCGGAGCAGGTGAAACGGCAATTTTGAACCGTCGGTGTCGTGGTGTGGTGGCTGCAAGCTGGTAGCCGTGAACCGTGCGTTTTAATAAATCACGTTGTATAAGAATGCGAAAATATTTATCTATCGTAGGTTGTGACAGTCCAGACAGCTGTGCAATTCTGCGCTTCGGATTGCCACGTTTGTTGCTGATATTAGAATACTTATAATGATAACGCAAAAAATAATAAAATGCGAGCTGCGTTAAATAACCATCTCTGACAGCTGATGCTATCAGTTTAGGATTAATCCGAATGTTAATTGAATTTTGCTGCTGGTCAGAAAATAATTCTTCTGATTGTTGCGCTGAATAATATTTGGTTCTATCTTTCACCTGCGATTTTTAAGAATTATACCAGGCAATCAGCAGCGGCTAACTGCGTTAAAATGCCTGGTTTTTTCGTTTTAATATT
>JARKSE010000081.1 GCA_029974315.1 Paludibacteraceae bacterium
AGTTAAAGTGAGCGAAGTAGTATAACCTGAGCCTGAGCTAAGAGATATTTCATAATTGGTTGGTGCTGAAAGACTTATATTTGCTGTAAGATTAGCTCCTGATACAGTAAATGTTTGTGCTGTAGAAGGACCTGAACCTTGTACGTAAGTAAAACCACTTAATGAGGATGGAGATACAGTTATAGTTGGAGTAGCAGCAGTGGTATAAGTAACCGTAACCGATTTAATATACATACGTTTTGTAGAAGTACCAATATAGATACTCGACAAATCCGTGGCACCATCCATTGTAAAAGTAAAATCGTTAAATGATGTAGAGGACACTGTTTGAGCAGTTTGAGCAGTTCCATTAAGTTTAACATTCAATGTTCCAGTATCTGAAGAATATCGAGCTGCATTAACTGTAACTGAAGTCGGCTTAACAACCCCACTTTCGGATAAAACTAAAGTCAAATATCCATTAGCAGATTTAGACCCCAATTTAATACCATAACCAGTTTTGGCTTGATATACTTTTGTCGGGTCCGTTAACGAAGTAACATAACTGGATCCTGAAGAAATAATATCAGCAATGGCAGTCTTTGCTTCGCTACCATCTGAACCTGTTCCACTATCTTTGAATTCAATAGTATAGGTATCCGCAAAAGCACTCGATGCACCTAACACGACCAAAGCCGCAAGCGCCAAGCCCCTAAAGCTTTTCACCACCCTGTTTGTGAAAAAGTTAAAATGTTTCATAGTTGTAAGTGTTTAAAATGTTAGTATTTACACAAAGAGACACTGTTTTGGTTAAAAAATCTACTTATAAATAGGTAATTCACACGTAATTAGGTACAAACTGGGCGAATAAAAAAAGTGTAATTTTTGTTAAAGCCCGTCATTAGTTAATTGTACACACTACATCATACTACACTATGTCGCGACAAAGATATATAATTATTTACAAAAAACAAGCAATTTTTCTGTTTTTTTTTATCAACAGCTATCAGCGTAGTGAAATTGTTTAATGTGGAGTGTTTAGTGTTTAGTGTTTAGTGTTGAAAAGGTGAAGGGTTATGGATGAAGGGTGAAAAGGTTAAAGGTTAATGGTTAATGGTTAATGGTTAATGGGTTTTCGCTAAACGCTAAACATTAAACGTTAAACGAATTATGAACGCTGAACGATTTTCGTCATTTACCCCTCAATCCCCTAAAGGGGACCAAAAGACTGGTGGAATTGTTTAATGGGTGAAGGGTGAAAAAGGTGAAGGGTGAAAAAGGTGAAGGGTTATGGGTGAAAGGTTAATGGAGTTTCGCTAAACGCTAAACGCTAAACGTTGAACGTTAAACGAATTTCCAACGCCACGAAGTTCTCCCGTAACTTTTAACCTCTTAACCATTAACCCAATTATCAGTACGCGCTACACGCTAAACGCTAAACGAATTTCACCATTAACCTAATTTCTCAGTACACACTAAACGAATTACGCTAAACCTTAAACACTAAACGCTAAACGATTTATGTATTTACTGATATTGATTGCCTATTTTGGCGTGTTATTGCTGGTGGCTCGTGTTACGCGCGGTCGTGGCGATAATAGCACTTTTTTCACGGGTAATCATCAATCGCCTTGGTATTTGGTGGCTTTTGGTATGGTAGGCGCTACCATTTCAGGCATTTCGGTAGTATCAGTGCCTGGCATGGTGGGCGCAGCACAATTTAGTTACCTGCAAACGGTACTTGGGTTTTTCTTTGGCTACGTTGTAGTGGCATATGTGCTACTTCCACTCTACTATCGACTTCACCTCACTTCTATTTACGAATATCTTAACAATAGATTTGGCTCCGAAGCCCATCGCACGGGTTCGCTCTTTTTCATAGTGGCTAAATTGGTGAGTTCGGCCACCAAACTGTATGTGGCTGCTCTGGTGTTACAACAGTTCATTTTCGACGCTTGGCATATTCCATTTTGGGTAACAGTGACCTTATGCGTGGCACTTATGTGGTTGTACACGCGCAGAGGCGGTATTCGCACTTTGGTATGGACCGATTCGCTACAAACACTTTTTTTGGTAATAGCGCTTATCTTAATGGTAGTCAATGCAATACAGCTCGTAAACACCTCCACTGGCGACGCTTTGCGCACGGTGTACGAGAGTACGTGGAGTCACACCTTTACGTTGGGCGATTGGCACAGTCACCAAAACTTTTTTAAACAGTTTTTGAGTGGCATTTTCATTGTTATCGTGATGACTGGACTCGACCAAGATATGATGCAAAAAAACCTCACGTGTCGCACATTGAAAGAGTCGCAAAAAAATATGTTATGGTGTGGAGCCGCTTTTCTTCCAGTGAATTTATTGTTACTAACATTGGGCGCTTTAGTGCTCATCTTTGCACAACAAAATGGGGTATTACTTCCCGAAGAACCCGATCAGATTTTACCTTACATAGCCACTTCGTACTTTCATCCAGTTACAGCGTTCTTTTTTATGCTAGGCATCATCGCCGCGTCATTCTCAAGCGCCGACTCAGCGTTAACAGCTATCACCACTACTATTTCGGTGGATTTACTACGCATAGAAAAACGTCAAGCCACACAAGCCGAACGTTGGCGTCAATGGATTCATCTGGCTGTTTGCGTGCTATTTATTGGCTTAGTGGTAGCGTTTCATGCCATGCCTAATCAGAGTATTATCGACACCATTTATACCATTGTAGGTTATGCTTACGGTCCATTATTAGGACTTTTTGCCTTTGGATTGCTCACAAAACAACGTTGTCGTAATCGTTTAATTCCTTTGGTAGCGCTACTTTCGCCAATTCTAACGTATGGCATTCAGTGGGCCTGCGCTCACTACTTGAACTACCAATTTGGCTACGAGTTGCTTATGTTGAATGGTTTGATTACCTTTGTAGGCTTGGCAATTATCAAAACAAACAAGTAAAATTGTTTAATGTGTAGTGTGGAATGAAAGGTGAAGGGTTATGGGTGAAGGGTTAAACATAGTTGAAAGTGGAAAGTTGACAGTTGATAGTTGAAAAGGTGAAAGGATTTCCCAATGCCACGAAGTTCGCCCTTAACTTTTAACGCTAAACGTTGAACGCTAACCGATTTTCCAACGCCACAAAGTTCTCCATTAACTTCTAACCTCTTCACCCTTAACCTATTTATTCTGTTATTCAATTAATCTATCATTATATAACCTTATGATTATAAACTCCGCAGAATTTGTTATCTCGAACGTGGACTACAAAAAATGTCCAGTTTCCGAACTTCCAGAATATGCCTTTATTGGGCGTTCGAATGTAGGCAAATCGTCGCTTATCAATATGCTGACTGGCAAAAAAGATTTGGCTAAAACCTCATCCAAACCAGGCAAAACACTTTTAATCAACCACTTCATCATCAATGAACAATGGCATTTGGTGGATTTGCCAGGTTATGGTTATGCCAAAGCCAGTAAAACCATGCGCGACAAGCTGAAAGGCATCATCGAAGGTTATGTGCTTTTTCGTCAGCAATTGACCAATTTGTTTGTATTGGTGGATAGCCGCTTGGCACCTCAACAAATCGATTTGGAATTTATGGAGTGGCTCGGCGAACAAGAAGTGCCATTTTCTATTGTGTTTACCAAAGGCGACAAACAATCGACCAGTCAGCTGAATGCGAATGTGATGGCGTACAAGAAAAAACTGATTGAAACGTGGGAAACACTGCCACCAATCTTTGTGACCTCTGCCGAAAAAGGATTTGGGAAGGACGATATTTTGAATTATATCGAAAGCATCAATCAGGAAATAAATACGGGTGAAAATAGTTTATAATAAAAAGCTAAGGGTTAAGGGTTAAAGGTTATGGGTTAAACGATTTTTACTGCTATGCAGTTCTCCATTAACCTCTTCACCCTTCACCTAATTATTCTATCATTCAATAAAATTTAAAAGGCGTTTGTAGAAAAATCTACAAACGCCTTTTAAATTTATTCGAGTCGCGTACCGAGTACTTACACAATGCCCTCTTGTCACTTAACCAGATACATTATACGCTAAACGAGTTTAGTTATTTACCCCTCGATCCCCTAAAGGGGACTAAACGACCAGTGAAAAAGGTGAAGGGTGAAGGGTCATGGATGAAAGGTGAAAAGGTTAAAGGTTATAGGTTAATGGTTTTTCGCTAAACGCTAAACGTTGAACGCTAAACGCTTTCCCAATGCCACGAAGTTCTCCATTAACTTTTAACCTCTTAACAATTAACCTAAATATCAACGATTCGCGCACTTAACCTTTAACCACTTAACCATTAACCCAACTATTCGGTCATTCAATCATTCAATTATTCAATTATTGGCGTATCTTTGCAGAGCGAAATCCAATTTAGAAATTACACCTTATTTATATATACATTATTTTTATGCAAAAATCATTTATTCCGTTTGCGGTGGGTTACGTCTGCATCATTGCTGGCGCACTGCTTCATATTTTCGAATTTTCATGGAGCGTGTGGTTATTTGGCGCAGGAG
>JARKSE010000115.1 GCA_029974315.1 Paludibacteraceae bacterium
ACTCTTTCCTTATGTTTTGTTCTCGCCAACTTACTTGGTGTTTTTTTGCAGCTTGTTTAAATTCACTATTTGTCATATTTCTGTCTTTTATTAAAGTGGTGCCTAACGGTTACGTATATGAAACGTTTGGCATTTCGAAGCGCATTCCTGTCAAGTTACAACTACTTTTGATACGGGCTGAAACGTTCGATAACCCACTGACTGCCAAATGTTTTATATACGATGTTAGCCACAGTATTTCATTCATTATCAGTCAAATAAGGATTTTTGTAATTGAATTGACCTATTTTTATGAGCAAATTTTAAAGGTTTGCCTTTTACTGTTAATACGTCCTCTCTGCCTTTTAAAAAATCAGTTACTTTCCTTGAACTCCAATCAATTTTTAGAGTATCAACAATTTTTTTAGCTGGAAAAACGCCTGTCTTTAGGAATTCAATTATCTTTTCTTCTGTATTATTAAAATCTGGTTCAGAAACTACTGACTTAGTTTCCTCTTTAATCTCGTAACTAGTCAAATTCCCCTCATTATCAACAGCTTTTCCACCTTTTGAGATAAGAATGCTATTTGCATTTTTTTCTCTTGGATTAGGTTTTCTAACGTAAATTGTTCTACCTTTCCTTAACCCATCCATAACACCTGACCAAGTCCCACCTTTTTCACTGGATTCAGCTACATAAATTTCGGAAGCAAGTCCATAAATTATAGGATTACGCGCCATTGCCAGTTGAACACTCCAAGGAGCTTTTGGGTAAAACGAACTAAGGACTAAAACATCCCCATCAATAATTTGCTTATAATATTTTTTAAATCCAGATTGAAACGTTGCTATCCCCTGAGGAAGGACAATGATACTTTGTCCCTTGTATTTAATGGCTGAATCAAGAGCTTGTTTATCTACTCCCTTAGCAAAACCACTAACCACAACTTTATAATCCTTTGAAGCATTTTTTGCAACATTATCAGTAAATTCTAATGAAATATCGTTTGCATTTCTTGAGCCAACAATTGCAATTGATTTTTCTTTCATTATTTGAAGATTCCCCTTTGTGTAGATTACTGGTGGAGCATAGGTTCTACCCAAGTTTTTCTTTAATGTTGGAGAATAATCTTGTGAAGTAATTGGGAGTATACTATAACCTTGTTCTAGAAGGTCTTCAACCATAAAGGCATAAGTTGATAGCTCTTTTTTTGCGTCTTCAAAAAGTACTATTTCTGATTGACTTAACTCATAATCATTTTCCCATCCGGATTGCTCAAATTCAAAAAAATCAATAATTGATTTGCCTTTTTCAAAAAGTCGGACAATTATCTCGTTTTTCTTTTTTGTTTGAATCTTTGGAACGTGAGCCAAAGCCAACCAATATGTTAATTCTTTATTCATAATCACCTATTTAAATGTCTCCACCTACAGTTCTGGCAATAACTAAAGGTGCAATTTTCGTTACCCCAAATTTAGTTAAAACATTTCCAATTTCTTTAATTGTTGCTCCACTATCAAAAATGTCATCAAATAGAATGACCGCTTTCCCCTCTATTTCTCTTGGTTCAGAATAACTGAATTTTTGAGCTACATTGTCTTTTTTAAGATAGCCATTTTTAAATACTTTTTGAGGTTGAGTTAAACCGGTTTTAATCAATTTATGGGAAATCGGAACTTTTAATACTTGTGATAATTTCTCAGCAAAGTTTTTTACTAAATCACCTGATTCAGTTGGAGGTACATAAACAATAAAATCAAAATTTTCTTGTCCATATTTTTTTCTAAAGGCTTTTAAAGTAAGCTTTAGGAGAAAATCCGGAAAATCTCCGCCATTTTCATATTTACTCCTATGTAATGCAGCTCCTACACTTGAAACGCCATAATAACTGGAAGCAACTCCATTTACAATATTTGAGTGTGTGCTTTCGACAATCAGTTCGGGGAAATATGACTCTCGAAATTCTTGCAACTTTAGTTTAGTTTGTTCTTGTGGTTTTAATATATATGGTTCAAGTGTCGTGTTATCACAATTTTGATAGTGTGTATGTGAATTATCTCCCAAATAATCACACAAAAATTTCATTCTTGATGATTTTAGGTTAACGTATTCTAACATTGCACTTAATTCTTTTAATTTTTGTTCTCTTAGTTCATCGAATGCTTTAGTGTTGAGTTCTGGTGCGTTAAATTGATATTCATATTTCTTTGAGCGCCCGTAAATAACTTCTTTTATTATTCCTTGTTCAATCAAATCTGCTTTTATTACTCTTACTTGTGTTTGTTTAAGGTTTGTAGCTTTCATTATTTGACGTTCACCTAATTGTTCATGTTTGAGAACATTAATTACTTTGTGGTAACTTTTTATACTTGGACGACCACCATCAATAAATGCTTGTGGAAGTTTAACATCTTCTTCAATCCCGTTTTCATCTTTCGATGAATTATAAAACAATATCAATTTAGTGGGTTTTCCATCTCTTCCGGCTCTTCCAATTTCCTGATAATAATGTATAGGAGAAGCAGGTATTTGTGTATGAACGATAAATCGAATATCAGATTTGTCTATTCCCATACCAAGCGCATTTGTTGAGATTACGGCTTTCCATCTGTTATTCATTAATCCGTTTTCAATTTCTTTTCGTGAATCTGAATCCAGACCTGCATTATATTCAGTTGTTTTGATATTTAAAAATTCAAACCAACGTGAATATATTTCTGTATTAACTCTCGTTCCTGTATAAATGATTCCGTTACCTTCCAATACTGGCAAATTCTCTGCTAACCATAAAAGTTTTTCATCTTCTGACTTTACTTTTATTACATATAATCTAAAGTTTTCTCTTATTAATTCTCCGCGAATAGTTTGAATGTTTCCTGATATTTGCTTTTCAATATCTTCTTGTACTCGTTTTGTTGCAGTTGCCGTGGTTGCTAATACTGGTAGATTTTGTGGTAACAGCTTGACAAGATTAATAATCCTTCTAAATGCAGGTCTAAAATCGTGACCCCAAACAGAAATAGTATGAGCTTCATCAATAACTATCATCGATAAATTCATTCTTCTTGTAGCTTCAATCCATTCTTGATTTTCCTGCCTTTCTGGAGCTATATACAGAATTTTTAATTTACCGCTTATTGCTTCCTGTATAGTCTGTGAATTTTCTTCTGGTGTTTGTTCTGAATTTATAATTTTTGCCTTTATTCCTTTACTATTAAGCCCTTTAACTTGGTCTCTCATCAAAGCAATTAATGGTGAGAAAATAACAGTCAGTCCTGGAAATTGAGTTGCAGGAAATTGAAAGCAAAGAGATTTTCCAAACCCAGTTTTTTCGATTAATAAAACTCTTCTCCCTTTAAACATTAAATCAATAGTTTCCCATTGCTCATCATAAAAATGGTCAAATCCAAAAGTGTTTTTTAATCTTATTTCTGCTTCTTGTCTATTCACGATTTCTGTTCTTTAATATTGTGGCTAACGGTTTGCATATTGGCGCAGTGCCGGCTACAATAAACTTCCTGCGGGAGAAGAACTTGCAAACTTGCCCTTCCCTTTCTGCGGGGATTCTGCCGCCATTTTGCCAATATGCGGGTTAGCGGTAGTGCATTTTCGCTTTTATCTCTTTTCATATTTCTAACAAAAAAGGTTTATTTACAATATTATTTTTTCTAATAAGTGAGGAATTGACAAATGTTGTATGTTGTGATTTTTCAAATCCATACCCTGCGTGAATGTGTCCGAATAAATGATATTTCGGTTGAATTTTCTGCACAATTTGTAGTAAATCAACACAACCGAAATTATTATTGTCTTCAAAATCCAGTATGCCGTAAGGTGGTCTATGGGTTATCAAAACGTCTGTTTCTTTGGGAATTTTCGCTATTATTTGCACTATGTCGCCATTCAATTCATTTGACAGAAAATGCGGAACACCCCAAAATTTCATACTTCCGATTTCTACACCCGAATTGCAGAGATAATTGCAATTTTCCGGCAAACCCTCAATATGTTCACCATCTAAACAAAGGTCGTGATTTCCTGCTACGAAAATTTTGTATTGATAGTTCAAATCACAAAACCAATTCAAGAAATCTAACACTTCCTCCTCCGTACCATCTTCCGACATATCACCCGAATGAACGATTATATCGGCTTTAGGCAAATCTTTTAATTGATGGTGTTTGCCGTGGCTGTCGGAAAGGTGTAGAATTTTCATTGTTAATCTTGAATTTTGTTGTATTTTTTGCATTGATTATAAAAATCAATTAACATATTTTTTATTTCAGCGTGTTTCAGCTTGTTAATCCAATCTTCATAGCTAATAACTGAAACTTTACATTCGCTAACTTTTTTTTCTATCTCCTTTGAATAAGAAATTTCTGAATGTGAAAATCGTTCGCTTATTTGTGGTTTTATTTGGTTTATCTGTTCTTCAAAATTATTATACTTTTTAATTATACTTTGAGGTGCTGCAATGATAAAAAATGTTCCACAATCCGTACTTTGAGTTGTATGTGCCAAACAACAAATATTTCTGCTTGCTTGGTTATAATTAGGAGCATTCCTTGTTCCTTTGCTTAAACTACTACCCATTTTCGCCTCAATAATCCCCAAAATTTCGGGCATATCAGCTAACACAACTTTGCCTCGTTCACCATAATTAACATCAAAGTCACCTAATATTATATCTGCGTGTGTGTAACCTTCCCTATTTATTTTCGTTGTAACAAATGGACTTGCAATTAAAGCTTCAGAAGACCATTTTTTATTTGCTAATTTCCCAAATTCAATATTTTCTATAGTAATCTTCTCCAACATTGATTCTATTACCAATAATCGAACAATCCAACCCTCATTATAAATGATAGTTGGATTTATATTTTCGGATAGCATATTTAATGCTTTTATTTTCTCTAACATTGTATTTGCAATTTCTTTCAGACATCATTTAATATTATTACTCATTTTTTGGTAATGTTAATTTAGGGGGGTGTAAACTCCCCCTAAATTTTAGAAATAACGATAGTTTGTTTGACTTTCAAACTTAACTATTTTCCCATTTTGTAGTGAAACAACAACACCATCTCCTGACCAGCGTGCATCCACAGGTTTGCCAGGAGGACATATTGTCGTGGAAATAGCATAATCTTTATATACTCTTACTATATTGCCATCTACTTTGGCAACTCCACAATTAACATATGCTTTATCCCAAGCCATAATAAAATCCCTGATTTTGTGTCGGGCACAACTTTTAATTTTTGCCTACTCTAAATGATTTTCAGCTTCCTCGTTTCAGGTTCGCGGTGCGCTATCCACGCATTACCGCTAACGTTTGGCGGGTTGGCGAAGTTTTTTGTGAGGGGGATTAAAGCACAAAACTTTGATAGATGCACAACCGTTCATTAACCCACTACTGTTTGATAAAGCACTGTCGCCCCCGAACAAAAAATTTAGCCAACCCGCTGTTAGCTGCCGTTTTTCTGTCTTTCGTTGCGAGGGCTGTGTCGGTTTAGCGTCCATACTTTTCTTTGAGTTCAAGTTTCTTTATCCTTGAAGAAATTGCTCCGTCATTTCGTCCGAAGATTTGGGCAAGTTCTTTTACCTTTTTACCCTCACAAAAAAGCAATTCAAGTTTGCTGTCGTCCTCTGGTGTCCAAGGAAGATATGCTTGTTTATGTGCTTCTCTAATTTTCTCTACTGAGTATGCTTTGCCGTTTGTTTGTTTTGGTTCTTTAAGTTCTTTGAATTTTGTCAACGCCCTTTCAAATGCTTCTGAGAAGTCTTTAATATCTTCTTCAAAAACAATTAGTCGGTGATGCTCAAAACCATTTTCTGTTTTCTTGCTTTCAGAAACCTTTAAATAAAAGTCGCCTTTCTCACTTTTATTGATGTCAAAAAAGTAAGTCCGTCTGCCTTTGGTTAGTTTGTCGCTGTATATTTCTTTGTTGTCCATTAGTATAAAATTACAATTTCATCTTTTTGACCTTAAACTTGAAAGCAATTGTCTGAAGTCAGCGTTAATGCTGTTATGATTGTCTTTTAAGTTTAATGGTGGATTAAAATGATTAATGAGTTTAATTTCAACGCTGTCATAATTTGAGGTAGGAAGAAAGAACATAATCAAGTTATCGCACATCCAATTAGTAAGTTCTTGTTCGTCTGTGTTACCAAATTTTGTTTTACCAGTGTTTGGGTCCTTGTCCCGTGGAATTTGTTTGTAGCCAAACAAGACACCCAAACTTTTGCGAAGAGTTGAACGTCCAGCATTGTTGCCTTTGAAATGTTGTCGGTAATCTCTACTTCTTAAACTGCCTCCTGCAATACCTGTGTAAATGACTTGAAGCCCTTCAAAGATTGTCAGAGTAGGTTTTACAGAAACATTCGGAAGTTTTGAGGTTGTTCTTAAACACAAAATATAATTTCCAGAACTGTCGGCAATAATTTTTTCGTTGTCCGTCCTTGGGTCAAAACGATTTTGCTTAAAAAATTTGAGAATAGAATTGAAGTCGGATGAAACTGTCGTAGCAATTGGCTTTACAGTCGTAGCAACTTTTGTAATCGTCTTTGGAATAGGAGTGGTAGAAGGTATATAGTTGCCTCCTACAACTTTTATTTGTCCTGAACGAATGAGAGCTTCAAAGTCCGCAACTGTGTAACCGTCTTTCTTTGAACTAAAGTCCGAATAGTGAAAACCTAACTCACGAATTTTACCTCTAATTCCTTTTTGTTTGTCAGGAGTTGCCCGAACCTTGTCCGCAATCAGTTTTTTGATTTGGTCAATTTGCGATGTCGTGAATGTGTTTTGTCCTTTCATAGCTCATAAGTTTGGAGTTAGCACTGTCGTCCTAAAATGGCAGCTAACGTTTTATTTACGCAAGTCCCCATTTAAAACATTCGTAAATGAAATGTGTTTAAATTGGTAAGTTACTTTAAATATTGGTTGTATAGATTAGTTTTTATTTTATTTACGAATAAATTTAAATGCTTCTTGTGTTTTACCAAAGGTAACTACCATTAAATACATGCCGCTTTTTAAGTCTGAAACATTGAGTTCTGCAGTGTGGCGTGCTAATTTTACCAAGTCACCACGTAGCGTGTACACTTGCACATATTGTGGTTGTTCGCTAGATGAGATGTAAATAGTTTGGTCTGTTACGGTTGGATACACAAAGTTATGTGTAGTCGTGTTTGTTGGTGTTAAACCTACATAGTCGTCAAACTCAAAACTTGTTGGTATAGCAGGTAAAGTCTCTTTTGTGCTAGTGTAAATACGTAGTTCTCCAGGCTGTAGTGTAATTGTTTGTGATGTGCTACTTACTACCAAAGCTTCTCCCGTAAAATAGTCGTAATAGGTGCCTGTACTTGCAAAAGGAGCAATGTTGGTACTACCAGTAAATACAGTTCCACCACTTACGTTGAAATTGCCAACGACAACCAATTTATCAGCATTGTAGTTCCATTGAATATAACGACCAGATAAGCCGTGTCCTGCTTTTACGTTACATGTACCGTTTAAGAACATGGTTTCATATTTGTCACGCAGTTTGAGTATTTGTGCAATTTTTTCAAAACTTCCCATACGCAGTGTGTTTTTGTACCAACCAAGTGCTTCAGGCACAGGTTTTGGGTCTACACGGTCGCCAACGGCACCTGTAGCATTGCTAAAAATACTATAATCAAAACCTAATTCCTCAAATTGCCATAACATTTTAGGTCCTTTCATCATAGTGTTGAAAGCTACGTTAAGTGGTACACGATTTAAGCGAGCAGTTTCGTCGGTTTTTAAATTACCATTACCGTATGCTTTGGCTTTATAAAAGTTACGTTCTTCATCGTGACTTTCACAGTAATAAACCCAGCCGTGCGTGTTAGCAGCGCTAATATCGTCGTTTTGATCAAGCCAGCCCATAGCTGTTTGGCTATAACTGTCGTTCATGCCAGCACCACCACCCCAGCATAACATACCATTATTTACAAAGCCGGGTTCTTCGCTACCATACCAATGTTCTAAAATAAAGTACGCATCGTTTTTTACCGCTTTTACACTGTTGTAATAGTTGTTAATGATAGTGGTACGGTTGTTACAATCGGAGCCGCATAAACCTTTTGATAGGTCCATACGATAGCCGTCAACTTTATATTCAGTAATCCAATACTGCAACACACGTTTGAAATAGTCGCTTGTACCTGAAAAATGGTGATTAAAATCTTGATTTACACTCGCATCGTGTGGCGCAACGGTGTTAAACCAAGGGTTGTTGGCTGCCACACCATTAGTTCCATAGTATAATTTTGCCCAAGGATGAACGCCAGTAGCGTGGTTGAATACCATATCTAAAATTACAGCGATACCGCGTTTGTGACATTCATCGATAAATGTTTTATAATCGTCAGCTGTTCCATACGATTTGTCTGGCGCAAAAAAATGGTTTGGATTGTAACCCCAACTGATATTGCCATCAAATTCGGTAATTGGCATCAATTCAATGGCATTCACGCCTAATGCTTGTAAATAATCAAGACGAGCTGTCACAGCTTTTATAGTGCGTAGAGGGCTAAAATCGTGGATCCATAATTCGTAAATTACCAAATTATTTTTATCGGGACCGACAAAGTTGAGTGTTGCATCACTCCAATTAAAGGCAGGCTTGTTAGTTTGTAACACAGAAACAGGACCGTCGCCTTTGGCAGGATAAGTTAAATTGGGATAAACATCTGCTGAAATGTATTTATCATTCCAAGGATCGAGTACTTTTTCTGTGTAAGCATCGCTTATTTGAATGAGTTTTGTACCAATTTTAACGGCATATTGAAAAGCGTATTCTTTGCCAGCTTCCAAACCGTCAAGTGTTAACCAGAAATAGCCTGTTGTGCCATCTTTTTTCATTTGATAGGTGTTACTAAAACTCCAGTTGTTGAAATCGCCTAAAACAAATACATTGTCGGCAATTACATTCGCTTTATCTTTAGCGTACATCACCAAAGTGACTTGATTGGGGTTGCTGTTATTGTAGTTAATACCTTCCAGTATACCAGCTGGACGTGTTTGGTTTGTAGGAGTATTAGCAACGCAAATTATAATCGTATCGCGCACCGTAATACCACTGGCAGTAGCAGATAAAATACATTCGTAATCGCCTGTGGAAGTAAATGATTGCGAGTAACTTAATGTTGTTCCTGTGGCAGTAGCTTTTGATGTGCCGTTTATTTTTAATTCCATAGCTGCCGAAATTGATGCCGTGGCACTGAAGTTAACGGTTGAGCCAGTTTGAACTAGTTGATTGCCTTCTGGTTCATTAAATTTAGCGTTTAAACCAGCTTCATATATGTCAATAAAAATATCACCACCGTCGGCTGCTTTTCCTTCTTTCGTTCCAGCAGGACCATCGTTGAACACAAACGCCATTTTTTGAATATCCGTAGTGATAGGGCAGCCGTAAAATGTATAAATATTGCTAATGGTTAATTGCCATTTGTTACCCACTTTGGTCATTTTGTTTTTTGCAGTACCACCGCGCCACGTGTCGGTAACAAATTTCCAGTCGCTGGACGTAGCACTTTCGGATGTAATTAGCCCTGTGTGTGCGTAACATGTTGTAGCAGTGGTCATTCCGCCATTACCCAGTGAGGGGTCGAAAGTGACCACAATAGTGCCGTTATAACCTTTTGTGATAAAAGCAGGCTCAGTTACAACTACTTGAGCCGAAAGCGCGAAATACACGCATAGCATTCCAAGTGCGAGAAGCAATTTTTTCATGACGATTATTTCTTTAAGGGTCAATAGATATAAATTGCAACAAAGATAAGTTTTTCAATTTAAAAAACTAACAAATCGGAATAATTTTTGAGATTTTTGTTTATTTTTTGTTGTTTTATAGTTGGTAGTGGAGTGCATCATACCATAGCGAAAAGTCTTCTTCCAAAATTCCAAAGGACAAAAGATGCTTTTTATCATTGAAAAAAGCAGTTAAAAAGTGATTTTTACTAGGTGAGTTTTCTGCACTTTTACGATAAAGTGACAATGCTTTTTCAGTATCACCAGCTACCCAATGGGCATGTCCAGCATTTAAGTAATCGATACTTTCGGTAGATGTCGCAATTAATTTTTCGTAGTAATTACATGCTTCCGTAATTTTTCCAGCAAGCAGATAGCTCCATGCAATAATGCGTTGAATTTTGAGGTCATCAGGCGATAAGTAATCTGCTTTAAAATAGGTAGCTATAGCTTCGTCGTAGCGTTTTAGTTCGATCTGACAATGTCCTATTTGAAGTAATATTTGCCTATTTTCAGGTGCTAATTTAGCGCATTGATCATAATACATGAGTGCTTTTTCATAATTGCCAACACGTTTGAAACAATACGCTAATCTACGCATTGTCCATCGGTTTTGAGGCTGTAATAAGTCAGCTTGTTCGTATGTTTCAATAGCTGGCAAAATTTGGTTGAGTTGTTGGTGACAATAGCCGATTTTTTGGAAATGTTCGGCTGTATGTACGTCTTTTTGCAATATCTCAAATTGCTCTAAAGCCTCTACATATAAATCTTTAGAAAAATAAAATTCTGCTAACTGCTGGCGTGATTCGTTTGTAGGGAAGAGTAGTGTAAACAGTGGTGTTTTGTAGATGCTTAAAACTTCTTGTAGAGGATTTGTTAATTCATGTTTTCGACTATGCAAAGTGTAGAGACGGTACAAGTCTTGAATATATTGATTTGCTACGGTTTTAGCACGTGTATCTGGTTGTGTCAGAGTCTCTTCTTTTATCATCTCTTCTACCTGTTCTGATTCAGCATTGAAGTTGCTTGTCATCATGTTTTGTTGAGCCAGTGGCATCTGTTTTAAACTCAAACAGAATGAATATTTGTCAGAATTACATAAAAAAGGACTACGCATCATGGCTGCAAATAGGCTTTTTTTATTTTCAAAAAGCGTACGAATAGTGCTATGTTTTGGATCAAATGGTAATAACCAATTCATCGTATTTTGGAAAAATGGAAAACTTTTTAATGCAGCAAACGTGCTTACATACACATCAGCTCCATCCATTTGTAATTCGCCAAATTCGTGTAGTTTGTCGGCTATACCGCTTTCTTCAAGTAGTTCTTGCCATTCAGGATTTTTATCATTCAACTCATCCATTTTGAATGAATCAGAATCCATTTTATCTTTCATCATTGGTGTGAGGCGTATCACGTCAGGCATAATTTCCTCACGTATGCGCTTGGTTATGGACTCGGTTTCACTAGTGCGTACTAATTGCATTACTATCGATTCTAGCTCTTGTTGAAATGCTTTTTTGTCGCACAACAGCTTTAATTGATTCATACAGGATTCATTAAGTTGAATGCGTTCAGCGTAACGTGCTATAATGAGTGCTATACCAACAATGACACGCTGCTTTACCTCTAATTCGGTATGCTCTGCATAAGTGAGTAGTAGTGTGAATTTAGACGGATAAAAGTTGCGTAGCAGCGATAGTGTAATGGCTGAAATAATGACTGAGCGATCTGTGGTATCAATTTCAGATGATTGTAACAATTTGATTATTAATTGTTTTTCATTAGTACTCCATTTGCCCGACAGCCAAATGAAATTAAAGATAGCCAACAGATGTTGTTCGTGTTCTATGGCAAATTGAGTGGCTTTTTCACCATCATCTTGTAAACCTGTGGTAAGGAGTTCGCCTAGGGCATGGTGTGAAGCACCTAGTTCAAGCGCATTTACCAATTCTTCAAATCGAACAGGCGTAATTTGGACGTAGCGCTTTTGTGCATATTCTACACGAGATGAAATACGTATTAAGAGTGCCTCTTTTACATCACTCACTAAATCATATAAATTTTCGAGTAACTGATTAAAAATCAGTTGTTGTTGAGGATCGTTTACACCTAACACAGCGTATTGTAGCAGGTTACGATATACGGTTTCAAGCTCTTCTTTACGATTAATATAATTCCAATCTTGCAATTCGTCGAGTAGTGGCTGTAATTTATTGAATACATCTGCCAAACGGCGTTGTTTAAGCAGTTGAAGAATATGTGTGTATATGGAAAATATCTCTTTTTCAGACATAATAGATCTATGTTAATGTGCAAATTAATATTATCATATTTTATACCAAAAGTGTTTATACATAAAAAGCTGTCTATTTGACAGCTTTTTGTAGTGTATGCATTAAAGTTTAGCCTATTTTACTTATTTTTCGAAGTTGTTCTTCGTCTAGTATTTTAATATTTCGTCCCGATACTGCAATAACACCTTCGCTAACAAAATTAGACAATGTACGGATAGCATTGGAAGTAGTCATATTAGAGTAGTTAGCTAAATCTTCTCTCGAAAGACGACTTTTTATAGTTTTACTATCAGCTTCTACGCCGTAATTATCGCGTAGCATAATTAATGACTCTGCTAAACGGCCTCTGACATGTTTTTGTGTCAAACTTACAATACGAGCATCGTCTATACCTAAGTCGGTTGCCAACGATTGAATAAAATACAGCGCCAATTTATTATTCGATTGAATAATTTGTTCTACTACTTGTAACGGTACCAAGTAAGCTGTTGTGGGTTCGAGTGTAGAAGCACTGGTTAAATAATCTTCTTTGGCAAAAAATGCTCGGTAACCGAAAATTTCGATTGGCTTAACAAAACGTATAATTTGGCTACGTCCACCAACTCCGTCTTTATAGATTTTTACTTTACCAGTAATCAAACAGATCATATATTTAGGAGTTTCACCTTCACAGTATATTACTTCGTTTTTGCGAAAATGGTGTAATTTGGTATTTTCCCGTAAATAGAAGCGTTCTTCCTGTGTGAGAACTTGCCACATAGGAGAGATTTCGTCGATTGGTTTTAATTGTTTTTCGGAGAGGCTTGCCATAAATTAAGTTTTAAAATAATGTTTTACAGCACAAAAATACAATAAATTTTTGGTATGAAAATTAAAAAGAGCAAAAAAATACATTTTTTGCTCTTTTTAAAGAATAGTTTAGATTTTTTATCAAGTTGTTTTTTTGCGTTTTAAAACACTAAAAATGAAATAGGCAATAATTAAAATGTACATGATAAGGCCTAACCAAGCAGCTCCCGAAGTTTTTGCCCATAAATCTTGATACCAATTGATACCTGCAAATTTCAGAGCAGCGCTAACCACGCCCATTAAAGCACCACCAGCGATGAAACCGGATGCTATGAGTGTTCCTTTTTCGCCACGTGCGGTATTTATAACTTCATCTTTAGAACGTGATGTTACAAACCAATGAATTAAACCGCCAACAACGAGTGGTGTATTTAGTGGAAGTGGAATAAACATACCGAGTGCAAATGCTAAAACAGGAACTCCAAGAAAATTAAGCAAAAGTGCTAAAATTGCACCAACACCATATAGCAGCCATGGAGCGCCTTGTCCCATCATCAAAGGTTCGATAATAGCGGCCATGGCATTTGCTTGAGGAGCTACTAATGCATTTTCGCCTGTAAATCCGTATGTTTTATTCAAAATAATAATAACTCCGCCAACAGTAGCAGCTGATACAAGTGTACCCAGGAATTTCCAAGTTTCTTGTTTTGCTGGTGTGCTACCAATCCAATAACCAATTTTAAGGTCAGTGATAAAACCTCCAGCCATCGAAAGAGCAGTACACACAACACCACCAATAACCATAGCAGCGACCATGCCGCTGGTTCCTTTGAGTCCAACACCCACCAAAATAACCGAAGCAATAATTAAAGTCATTAATGTCATGCCCGATACAGGATTAGAACCAACGATAGCAATAGCATTGGCAGCTACTGTGGTAAATAAAAAGGCAATAATAGTTACAACTAAAAATGCAATTAGTGCTTGGAAAAAGTTACCAATTACTCCAAAATAAAAAAAGAGTAGTGTGATGAGCAGTGCTGAAATAGTAGCAATAGAGATGAATTTCATTGATAAATCACGTTCGGTACGTGGAATAGCTTGAACTACAGCTTTGCTTTTCCCGCCTAACTCTTTACCGGCTAAACCCACGGCGCTTTTGATAACGCTCCATGATTTTACAATGCCGATAATTCCCGCCATAGCTATAGCACCAATACCGATAAAACGTGCATAGTGTGAGAAAATCCAGTCAGGATCCATTTCGCTTAACATCACAGAATCTACGGTAGTCATTCCTAGCAGCGGGATAATAAACCACCAAACAAACAAAGACCCTGCACAAATAATAATACTGTATTTCAACCCAATAATATAGCCTAAGCCTAATACAGCTGCACTGGTGTTGATAGAAAACGTCATTTTTACCTTTTGTGCTACAGCTTCGCCCCACGGAATCATACGTGACGAGAGGGTTTCGCTCCAAGTTCCAAACGTTGCTACTACAAAATCGTACAAACCACCGATAGTGGCAGCCCAAATAAGCGGTTTGGCTTGACTACCACCTTTTTCTCCGGAAACAAGTACTTGTGTTGTGGCAGTGGCTTCTGGAAACGGATATTTACCGTGCATATCGCTTACGAAGTACTTTCGGAATGGAATTAAAAAAAGAATACCCAAAATTCCACCTAAGAGAGAGCTTAAAAATACTTGCATAAAACTTACGGTAATTTCGGGATATTTATCTTGTAAAATATAAAGTGCAGGTAGCGTAAAAATAGCACCTGCTACAATCACACCAGAACTTGCTCCAATGGATTGGATGATGACATTTTCGCCCAAGGCGTTTTTACGTTTTGTGGCATTTGATAAACCTACAGCAATGATAGCAATAGGGATAGCAGCTTCAAACACTTGTCCTACTTTTAACCCTAAATAGGCAGCAGCTGCCGAGAATAGTATAGCCATAAGAATCCCCCATGAAACAGAATAAAAACTAATTTCAGGAATGTTTTTATCGGCTGGTAAAATAGGTTTGTAGGTTTCGCCCGGTTTTAGTTCTCGGTTAGCATTTTCAGGTAAACCTACCTTTGAAGATTTTTCCATAAGTTATTCAGATTTTAAATGTGTATTAAAATGGTGGACCATCATTCTCTTGAGGAGGTAAATTATAATTACTGTACGAAGGGAGTGGAGTATTGTTCAATTTTGAACCCAATGTAGCAAATGGATCTACTGTGTCCTCTTCGTTCATAAAACGTGCATATTCGCGCTTAAATATCAAGTCAATTTCACCCGTTGCACCATTACGGTGTTTTGCAATGATAATTTGTGCAACACCGCGTAAATCTTTTTGTGTGTTAGGATCTTCGTAAATTTTATAGTAGTCTGGACGGTGTATAAAGCAAACCATATCGGCATCTTGCTCAATGGCACCAGACTCACGTAAGTCGGATAGTTGTGGTTTTTTCCCTTCTGAACCTTGACCGCGATTTTCTACGTTACGATTTAGCTGTGATAGTGCGATGATTGGAATGTCTAACTCTTTTGCCAATCCTTTTAGTGAACGTGAAATTGTACTTACTTCTTGCTCGCGACTTTGGAATTTCATACCCGATGCGTTCATCAATTGTAAGTAGTCAATAAAAATAACTTGTACATCGTGTTCTTCTTTTAAGCGACGTGCTTTGGTTTGAAATTCCAAAATAGATAGACTTGGTGTGTCGTCGATATAAATGGGTGCACCTTCTAACTTTTTAATTTTAACATCTAATTGTGCCCATTCGTGAGGTTCCAATTGTCCACTTTTAATTTTTTCACCCGGAATTTCGCAAACATTCACAATGAGACGGTTTACCAACTGAACATTAGACATTTCCAAAGAGAAAATAGCTACAGGAATATTATAATCGACAGCCATGTTTTTAGCCATTGAGAGTACAAAAGCCGTTTTACCCATAGCTGGACGTGCTGCAATAATCACCAAATCCGACTTTTGCCACCCCGATGTTATTTTATCTAATGCATGAAATCCACTGGAAATACCGCTAAGTCCGTCAGTTTGTGATGCAGCCTTGTTTAGTCGTGCTAATGCTTCATCTATAATCGGGTCAATTTGTGTAACTCCTTTTTTCTGACGTTTTTGTGAGAGTTCAAAAATACGTCCTTCAGCTTCTTGCATTAAATCATCTACGTCAGTATTTTCTTCAAAAGCTTTAGTTTGTACTTCGGTAGAAATGGTAATAAGCTCACGTGCCATAAATTTTTGCGCTATAATTTGCGCGTGAAATAAAATGTGAGCAGCAGAAGCTACTTTAGCTGTAAGCATAGCAATAGCGTACGGTCCACCAACAATTTCTAAATCTCCATTTTTACGTAACTGTTCGGTTACGGTGTGCATATCGATAGGACTCCGACTACCGTATAGTTCAGTAATCGATTTATAGATTGTTTGGTGTGTGTCTTTGTAAAAACAATCTGCAGAAAGAATATCCACGACTTTATCGATAGCTGTGTTGTCAATCATTAAAGCGCCTAAAACAGCCTCTTCAAGTTCTATAGATTGTGGCGGTACTTTACCGTAATCCACTACTACTTTAGCCTGTTTTTTGTTTGTTGATTTGCTTTTTGTAGGTTCCATAGCGTTCGAAATTTAAAGCTCCAAAGGTACTACAAAAAAGCCATTTTAGGAAAGTTATGTTCATTATTTGTATAGGAGATTTTAACCGTTTTTTCACTGTTATAAACAGAATTTTAATGAGTTTTCAATAACTTATCAAAAGGTTTTCAACAATGTGACTATTCAAAAAATGATTATCTTTGCCATCGTTTTAATCTGTTTGTGTATGATTACATTCCCGAATGCTAAAATCAATTTAGGACTTAATGTAGTAAGTCGCCGTGCAGATGGTTATCATAATCTTGAAACATTGTTTTATCCTATTAATTTGTGCGATGCATTGGAGTTTGTTCTAGCAGAACAAACTTCGTTACGTGTAGTGGGCTCTCCTATTGCTGACGATATAGAACAAAATTTGGTAGTGCGTGCATTACGTTTGTTACAACGTGATTTTGACTTGCCAGAGCTTGAAATAGCGCTATTGAAAATTATTCCTATGGGTGCTGGTCTTGGTGGAGGATCGGCTGATGCTGCTTTTATGTTGAAAATGTTGAATGAAAATTTTCAGCTCAAATTATCGGTGGAACAATTGGAAAAGTATGCTACAAAATTAGGCTCTGATTGTGCTTTTTTTATTCGTAATACTCCTGTGTTTGCTACAGGTATCGGTAATGAATTTACCTCTGTTGAGCTGTCGCTTAAAGGGTATTATTTAGCATTAGTAAAACCCGAAATTCATGTTTCTACGGCTGAAGCTTATGCGCACGTAGCGTGCCAACGGTGGAATACTCCGCTCTTGGACGTGTTGGCAATGCCAATTGAAAAGTGGAGTGATTATTTGTTTAACGATTTTGAAATTAGTGTTTTTGAAGTTCATCCAGAATTAGCAGTTATCAAACAAAAACTATACAAATCTGGCGCAGTTTATGCAGCCATGTCGGGTTCTGGTTCTGCTATGTATGGTATTTTCAAAATAAAACCAAAACTTAATTTTCCTAATCATCATGTTTTTATGTTGGATTTATAAATAAAGGATTATTTGTCAATGAAAACGGGCAAGCGATATTTGCTTGCCCGTTTAGTTTACTGAGAGATTTTGTAACATGTAAGTGTTATCGGATGAATAATAATTCGCGATATTTAGGAAGTGTCCACATTTCATCATCCACAATCATTTCCAATTCGTCGACGTGTTTGCGAATTTCTTCCATTAAAGGTACTATTGTATCGTGGTAAGCGATGGCTTTGGCACGTTCACCTTCCATGCGATTGGCTTTTTTACGAGCAGCCAACATGTCGTCAGCTTTAGCTACAATTTCTGTAACGTGTTCTGCTATACGACGAATAATAAGTCTGTCTTGTGCCGCCAAATCTTTTGCTTCTTTTTCACTGAATGCTTCCTTCATGCGAACTACATTATCTAATAAAATAGATTGGTAGCGAGTGGCTACTGGAACAATATGATTCATCACTAAATCGCCCAAAACACGCGATTCAATTTGAACTTTTTTCGTGTAAATATTCCATTTGACTTCACAACGCGAGTGCAATTCAGCTTCTGAAAGCACGCCAGCCGTTTTAAACATGTTTATGCTAGCATCACTAACGTAATGTTCGATGATAAGCGGTACGCTGGTTTCACAATCTAATCCACGTTTTTTAGCTTCTTGTTTCCACTCGTCACTATAACCATTTCCATCAAAGCGAATTGCTTTACATGTTGTGATATAACGTTTTATCACGGCAAATAGAGCGCGTTCTTTCGGTTCGCCTTTTTCTATTAATTTATCAACATCTTTTTTGAAACAGATAAGTTGTTCTGTTACGGCAGCATTCAGAGCTAACATAGCGCCTCCACAATTGGCTGACGAACCAACAGCTCTAAACTCAAACCGATTGCCTGTAAACGCAAAGGGCGATGTGCGATTGCGGTCAGTATTATCAAGTAATATTTCAGGAATATTAGCAACACCAAGTTTCATCTCTTTTTTGGCGTTTATTACGATACCTTCGTCAACAGATGCTTTTTCGAGTTTATCCAAAACATCGCTGATTTGTGTGCCTAAAAATACAGAGATAATCGCAGGTGGTGCTTCATTTGCTCCTAAACGGTGTACGTTGGTAGCTGAACTAATTGATGCTTTTAGCAAGCCGTTATGTTTGTGAACAGCCATCAAGACGTTTACTAAAAAGGTAATAAATTGCAAATTAGAAGCAGCGTTTTTCCCTGGAGCCAAGAGCTCAACGCCTGTATTTGTGCTAATTGACCAATTGCAATGTTTTCCTGAACCATTGATACCAGAGAAGGGTTTTTCGTGCAATAGTACACGGAAATGGTGACGACGCGCAACACGCTCCATGATAGACATTAAGAGCAAATTATGATCGTTTGCCAAATTCATCTCTTCATAGATAGGAGCCAATTCAAATTGGTTTGGTGCAACTTCGTTGTGACGAGTTTTTACAGGAATTCCAAGTTTGAGCGACTCTATTTCAAGGTCTGTCATAAATTGTAATACACGTTCAGGAATGGCACCAAAGTAATGATCACCAAGTTGTTGGTTTTTTGCACTGCCGTGCCCCATGAGTGTGCGTCCTGTCAACATAAGATCAGGACGAGCAGTCCACAAGGCTTCGTCCACCAAAAAATATTCTTGTTCCCAACCCAAAAAAGGAATGACTTTGGACACGTTCTTGTCGAAGTAGCGACATACATCCACAGCAGCTTTATCAAGTGCAGATATTGATTTTATAAGTGGTGTTTTGTAATCTAATGCGTCGCCAGTGTAAGCAACAAAAATAGTAGGAATACAAAGCGTGTCGCCTACAACAAATGCGGGCGAAGAAGGATCCCAAGCTGAATAGCCACGTGCCTCGAATGTGTTGCGAATTCCGCCGTTAGGAAAACTGGACGCATCTGGTTCTTGTTGGTAAAGCAGTTTGCCAGAAAATTCTTCTAATACTTTTCCTTCAGGAGTTTTATCAATAAAGGCATCATGTTTTTCAGCAGTTCCGCCTGTCAACGGTTGAAACCAGTGCGTGTAGTGTGTTGCTCCAAGTTCTGATGCCCATTTTTTCATACCCATAGCTACAGCGTTTGCGATGTCGCGACCTAATGGTTTGCCGTTGTCAATAGCATCGAAAAGTTGATTTAAAACGGTATCAGCGATATATTCTTTCATCTTTTCGCGTGTAAAAACCATCTGCCCAAAAAATCGAGATGGACGCTCTATAGGTTTTTCTACTGATACAGGCTTGTGAGTGTAAGCATCTTCAAGAGCTTTAAAACGTGACTTGCTCATAATAGTTAAAAGGTAAAATCTAAAATTATTGATAGTTTAACGCTAATTTAGAAGTTTTTTTAATGACCCTCAAAAAGAGGGGTAATTTTTGTTTTTATCTCCAAAAAAGCAAAAAATGATGTCGCAAAGATAGCGAAAAATTGAATTCATCTATATTTTTTTGAAAAAAAGTGGTAAAATGACGATTTTATTTATATCATTTTCTGCTATTGTCACTGATAATGGTCTTTATAAATTATAGACATCTTACTTTTCACCTTAAAAATCTTTGTATCTTTGCATTTTTCATATAAACCTTAAGATTTTAGATGGATGTTTTTGTTTCATTAATTGCTAAACAGCTCCAAATTTCTGAACGTCAGGTTCAAAATACAATCAAACTTTTGACCGAAGGGGCTACTATTCCTTTTATTAGTCGTTACCGCAAAGAATTGACCAATGGTTTAGATGAAGTTCAAATTGGTTCAATAGCTGATTTGCACCTGAAATTAGCAGAATTATCTAAACGTAAAGAAACCATTTTAAACACAATAACAGAACAAGGAAAGCTTACACCAGAGCTGAAACAACAGATAGAGCAAACGTGGGAGTCAACCGTGTTAGAAGATTTGTATTTGCCGTATAAACCAAAACGTCGAACACGAGGACAAATGGCGTGTGAAAAAGGATTGGAACCATTGGCTAAAATTTTGATGAGTCAACGTCATCATGATGTAGAGCTGCAAGCTGAACGTTTCTTAAATGATGAGGTCTCTTCTGTTAAGGACGCTTTAGCTGGTGCACGAGATATTATGGCAGAAAGGATTAACGAAAACAGCAGTGCACGTAATAGTATCAGAGCTATTTTTTCACGCGAAGCAGTTATTTATAGTCGTTTAGTAAAAGGGAAGGAAGTCGAAGGCGATAAATTTCGTGATTATTTTGATACAGAAGAATCGCTGCGCCGCATCTCTTCACATCGTTTGTTGGCCATGCGGCGTGGTGAAGCCGAAGGTTTTTTGAAAGTAGAAATTTCGGTACCTGAAGAGTTAGCTATAGAGCGTTTGAATAAACTTTTTGTTACGGCTAATAATGCATCTTCTGACGAGGTTAAATTGGCCATTGCTGATAGTTACAAACGTTTGATAAAATCTTCAATTGAAACGGAATTTGCAGCTGACAGTAAAGCAAAAGCCGATAGTGAAGCGATTGCAATATTCGTAGAAAATTTAAAACAACTTTTACTATCGTCACCACTGGGGCAAAAACGGGTGTTAAGTATAGATCCGGGATTTCGTACAGGTTGCAAGGTAGTTTGTTTAGATGCTCAAGGAAATTTGTTGCACAATGAAACTATTTATCCGCATCTACCGAAAAGTGAAACAGCTTTGGCAATGAAAAAAATAGCTCATTTGGTGGAGCAGTATGACATTGAAGCTATTGCTATTGGCAATGGTACGGCAGGTAGAGAAACAGAGCATTTTATTCAGTCTATTCGTTTTGATCGCAAAGTACAAGTTTTTGTAGTTAGTGAAAATGGAGCGAGTATCTATTCTGCTTCTAAAATTGCTCGTGAAGAATTTCCAGAATATGACGTTACGGTTCGTGGTGCTGTTTCACTTGGTCGCAGATTGATGGATCCACTTGCCGAATTAGTTAAGATAGATCCAAAGTCAATTGGCGTAGGGCAATATCAACACGATGTGGACCAATCGGCACTCAAAAAAGCACTCGACCAAACTGTAGAAAGCGCTGTAAATAAAGTTGGTGTAAATGTAAATACAGCAAGTAAGTATTTACTAACGTATGTTTCTGGTGTTGGTCCACAATTAGCTGAAAATATTGTGTCGTATCGGGCGCAAAATGGTCCTTTCAAATCTCGTAAAGCGTTACTTGACGTACCCAAAATGGGGGCGAAGTCATTTGAACAAAGTGCTGGTTTTATGCGTGTTGAAAACTCAGAAAATCCATTAGACAACAGTGCTGTACATCCTGAAAGTTACCCGATTGTAGAACGTATGGCTCGCGATTTAAAATGTACTGTGACGGATTTGTTACGTGATGAAAATTTACGCAAACAGATTGTACTCCAAAACTATGTAACAGATACAGTCGGTTTGCCTACGTTAAATGATGT
>JARKSE010000123.1 GCA_029974315.1 Paludibacteraceae bacterium
TTATTATTGACTGATATTACACACTTATTTTTAATCACAAAAGATGCTTTTTTTAACACTTTAAGTAACACATTGATAGCAAAAAACAATCACAAAAAAAACACCCATGCTTGAACAGATCAAAACACGGGTATATATAACAAAATTTGGTAAAATAACAGGATTAGGAGACCGGTTTCAAGCCTTTATCTGCTGCTAATTTTAACAATAAATTATAAGCTGCGTCGTGTTCATTAGGTATAACACCGTCTAAAATAGCATCTTTTATTTGAACCTTTAATTCACCAATGACACCACATGGTTCTAAACCAAACAGACGCATAATTTCTTCACCGTTAACCGGAGGTTGAAAATTACGCACACGATCTTTCTCCTCTATTTCTTTCAATTTAACACGCACTAATTGAAAATTTTGTGAAAAGCGTTTCACTTTTTCCATATTATTGGAAGTAATATCGGACTCACAAAGTGTCATTAAGGCATCAATATCATCACCTGCTTCAAATAATAAACGACGAACGGCAGAATCTGTCACTTCACTCTCACTCAGCACAATGGGACGCATGTGTAACAGTACCATTTTTTGGACAAATTTCATTGGGTCACCTAGTGGTAATTTCAGGCGTTTAAAAATGCTTGGAACCATTTTACTCCCCACAAAATTATGATTACGAAACGTCCAACCTTGTTGTTCATCCCATAATTTAGTAGCTGGTTTGCCAATATCGTGCAAGAGAGCACTCCATCTCAACCATAAATCATCACTTTTAGATGCCAGGTTATCAAGCACTTTCAAGGTGTGATCAAAATTATCCTTGTGAGCACGGTTACCTCGTTTTTCCACACCTTTGAGGGCTGCCATTTCAGGAAAAACAATAGGCAACAACTCACATTTGTCCAACAAACGAAAACCAATAGACGGTTTTGGAGCCGCCATTATTTTATTCAATTCATCGAGCACACGCTCCTTGGTGATAATAGTGATGCGTTGCGAATTTCGTGTAATGGCATCCAACGTATCGTCAGCAATACGAAATTCCAATTGCGTAGCAAAACGAATAGCACGCAACATGCGCAATGGGTCATCACTAAAGGTAATATCGGGATTCAGCGGCGTACGCAATATTTTTTGCTCAAGGTCGCTTATTCCGCCAAAAGGATCTATCAACTCCCCAAAACGAGCTTTATTCAAACAAATAGCGAGCGCATTAATCGTAAAATCGCGCCTATTTTGATCTTCTTCCAACGTACCATCTTCAACAATAGGATTTCTAGATTCCTGCTGATACGATTCGCGACGAGCACCTACAAATTCAAGTTCATACTGACGATTCTTGACTTGCGCAGTGCCATACGTTTTGAATATCGACACATGGGTATTTTTACCTAATTTATGAGCTACCGCCTTAGCCATATCTATGCCACTACCCACCACCACCACATCAATATCTTTAGACGGACGCTGCAACAATAAATCGCGCACATAGCCACCAATGAGGTAGCATTCTATGCCTAAATCATCGGCGACACCACTCATCAATTGAAAAATTTCTCCCTTTAGGTCAATAGTCATAGAAAACAAATATCTAATTAAATTTCAATATGCTCAAGGCTGTTCAACAAGTCGTCAAACGACTTAATTTTGGATTTCGATTGCACTTCCTCAATTTGATTTTGAACAGCTTCGTCATAACTTTCGCATGAAACAGCACGGATAACACCCATAGCAATAGGCATATCTGGCCCTTGCATCGTTGCTAATTTTTGATGTAGTGTGTAATCGGCTGTAGTGGCATCATGAACCAAAATATCCTGTTCAGTCACACCATTTTCACCAATCGTTACTACCTTTAAATTCCAGCCATCTAACACCAAGCCCTTATTACGCTCTTTACCAAAAATCATCGGTTTGCCATCTTCTAACACAATCAATCTGTCTGCACGATCTTCTTTAGAAGCAATCCAACCATGAGCACCGTTATTAAAAATGACACAATTAACCAAAAATTCAAGTATCGAAGTTCCTTTGTGTTTAACCGCTTCGATCATGATTTTTTTAGATGTTTCCAAATCCACATCAAGAGCGCGCGCAAAAAAAGTACCACCAGCTCCGAACACTAATTCAGCAGGAACAAATGGACGTTCTACCGTTCCGAAAGGTGACGACTTTGTTACGAATCCTTTTGCTGACGTTGGCGAATATTGTCCCTTCGTAAGTCCATATATCTGATTATTAAACAATAACACA
>JARKSE010000178.1 GCA_029974315.1 Paludibacteraceae bacterium
CCAAAAAATCATTATTTTTGCACGCTTAAAAATAAAATTGAAACACAATGAATAAAACGTTAATTTCTCGTTTGGATGGTTTGTCTGCTCGTTTTGAAGAGATTTCAACTCTAATTACCGATCCTTCTGTTATTGCTGATATGAAACGCTACGTTAAACTCAATAAGGAGTATAGTGAATTGGAGCGTATTCTTACCAAACGAGATAAATATGAACGTTTATTGAAAAATTTAGCTGAAGCCAAAGAGATGCTTGATACCGAAAGCGATCCAGAAATACGTGAAATGGCTAAATTGGAAATTGATACGATTGAGCCTAAAATTACACCGTTAGAAGAGGAAATTAAATTGCTTTTAATTCCTGCAGACCCCGAAGATTCAAAGAACTGTATTGTAGAAATTCGTGGAGGAACAGGAGGGGACGAGGCTGCTATTTTTGCCGGTGATCTTTTTCGAATGTACAGTAAATTTTGTGAAAATAAAGGGTGGAAAGTGTCAGTGTTTCACTTCAATGAAGGAACGGCTGGTGGCTACAAAGAAATAGTGTTTTCAGTTACAGGCGAAGGCGTTTATGGTATTTTAAAATATGAATCTGGTGTTCATCGTGTACAACGTGTGCCTGCTACCGAAACCCAAGGTCGTGTTCACACGTCAGCAGCTTCTGTAGCAGTTTTACCTGAAGCGCAAGAATTTGATGTAGAGATAAACGAAGGAGAAATAAAATGGGATACATTTCGTTCTGGCGGTGCTGGTGGACAAAATGTGAACAAAGTAGAGTCAGGTGTGCGATTACGTTATATGTGGAAAAATCCAAATACGGGTGTTTCAGAGGAGATTTTGATTGAATGTACCGAAACACGTGACCAACCCAAAAATAAAGAACGTGCATTAGCACGTTTGCGTACATTTATCTACGACAAAGAGCATCAAAAATATATAGAAGATATTGCCTCTAAACGTAAAACAATGGTTTCTACGGGTGATCGTTCGGCTAAAATTCGCACTTATAATTATCCACAAGGGCGCATTACTGATCATCGCATTAACTATACCGTATATAATCTTTCGGCTTATATGGATGGTGACATCGAAGACTGTATCAATCATCTGATTGTTGCTGAAAATGCGGAACGCATGAAAGAATCAAATTTATAATAAGGTGTTTTTAGGCTAATTAAGTTTTCAATGAAACGATTTTTCTTATTTCTACTCTTTCCAGAAGTTGGCTTTCGTAAGGAAGTTCAGGCTAAAAAAATATCGAGGGGAAAACTTATTTATGCAGTGAGCATTAATTTTGTGTTACCGTTGTTATTTCTCATTGTGGGTTTGATTATCAATGCTAATCAACCACTAAAAGAGCGTATACAAGCGTTGCAAGATACTGATGTATCTGAAGTTGTTGATGATTACGGACGTTATGCGTCTATTCCTTTTATCTTTCTGCTCGATCGTGTGGGAATGCCGGCACGTACGCCTTTTGTACTCCGTGCTTTAACATTTACTTCAGCTTATATTATTGGTGATGCAGTGGTGTATCGTACTAAGCAGTTTACTCAAGTAACGCGTCCTAAACAAGAGTATGGTAATACCTCTTTCCCTTCGCAACATACGAACCAAGCCTTTTTAGCTTCTATGACTTTGCATCACGAATATATTGGTAGCAAAGGTGGCGGTATAGTGAGTGCGGCAGGCATGCTGTGTGCTGGTAGCGTTGGTTATTTACGATACGCACGTGACAAACATTGGAGTAGTGATGTACTCGTTGGTGCTGCAGTGGGAATGATGGCAGTGAATATAGCCTATATGTTTTTATATGGTTTGTTGACCATGCTTGTTCAAAAAAGTTGGACCTTTATTCGGTCGAAATTTAAACGATAATTTTGTAAGAGATATAAAAAAGTCCCTACCTTCATACAGGTAGGGACTAAAAGTACATTGTTGAAATCTATGAAACACATTTGTACTTAATTATCTTGTTTAATTTTTGACATACCTTCTTGAATGGATTGTAAAATTATAGGTGTTCCTTTGTAGGTAATTTTACTGGCGTCGTGGGCAGCCAACCATAAACTTTGTGTAACACCAACTTCAACTTTTGAAGCATTATGTGCTTCAACATTAGCAGTTTTTGTCACTAGTTCGTCTAATTCAGCTTGAGAAGCATCATTAATAACAGTTGATAATTTATCGGCTGTTCCTTCTATTTCAACCTTACTTGCCTCCGAAGCTTTTATAGTTAATAAATTTGCAATCACTACGTTAAGTTTAGCCCTGCTTGCTTCGTTCAAGTGTAATTCTAAATTGTTGAACTTGAGAGGCATATTTGATTTTACAACGCTCGCTTGTTCTGCTTTTATCAATCGTAAATCAGGTGTAGTAATATAAATAGTGCCTCCACCATGGGCTATATTGAATCTGCCAATACTGTTTGATTCTACATATAAAACGCTGTCTCTCACTTCTGTTTGGATATAGCCGATGTATGTATCAGAGGCTTGTACGGCTATTTCTGTAGAATCACCTTGCGATATCACTACTTTCGTATTATTGGATACATCTATGCTGTGAAATGCTGGGCAAACACGTCTTTCTGTGATGCTATTAGCATTGCCCGTAACATCAAAATCATTATTAATAAGATGTTTGATCGATAAACTTACAAGTACAAACAAGCTAATAATCCAAATCACAAATAGTGTCCATCCGAACCAGTGTGATTTTGGTTCACCCTTTTTTCCTTTCAACAGTCGGAAAGAACCAATCATAAGGGCTAAAATAGGTATAATTATAATCAAGGCAACACTCGCAAGTGCCAACCAACCTGTAAATGGAGACATTAATGTAAAAGGTAACATACTAATAACTACGTCTTTACCAACTACAATAATTACAATAAGTGTAAATACAATGGCTGCCAAAACAACGATGCCAACAAAACCTACAATAACGCTAATAAATATAAATAATGCTTTAAATAACCAACGCATTACGTCGCCTAAGCGGTTGCCAACATGTGATGCTGATTGTTTGAATTTATCAGATTCAACGTACTCGCGTGCGGAATCAAATTGTTCTTTGATAGCTTCTACTGTGACGTCTTTTCCTTGCATTTCTAAGCGTTGTGCTGCAGTCTGTGCTGCAGGTGCAATAAGCCAAACCAGTAAGTAAATAGGAATAGCCCAACCAAAACCAATAATGACCAAAATAACAAATAAAAAACGTACTAAAGTAATGTCCCAATCAAGATAAGCAGCAACGCCACTCGCCACACCACCAAGTATGCAATTCTCCGGATCGCGGTAAAAGCGTTTTTGTTTGCCTTTTTTAGGTTCTTCCGATTTATTAGTTTCTTCTGATTCGGAAGTATCACTTTCAAATTGGTTTGGATGTCCGAGTACATCGATAATGCTTTCTATATCAGCTATTTCTACAACAGATTTACCGCTTTGTTGTAGTTTCTCAGTACATAATTCGGCTATACGTGCCTCAATATCTTTTAGAATCTCTTTGTCTTCTGAAACAAAATGAGCTTCAATTTCGGCTAAATAACTTTTTAAGCTTTGGTAAGCGTCTTCATCAATATTGAAAACGATTCCGTTTAAATTAATGGTTAATGTCTTTTTCATAATTACATAATTATTTGAAATTATTTTTTTACAATATCAACAACACTCTTTATTTCATTCCACGCATTGTCGAGTTCACCTAAGAAAGCTTTACCTGCTGACGTCAGCGTATAGTATTTACGTGGCGGACCTTGTGTGGATTCTTGCCATGTATAATCTAGTAAACCGCTGTTTTTTAAGCGGGTGAGCAAAGGGTAGAGCGTTCCCTCTACAACAATGAGTTTTGCATTTTTAAGCTCAATGATAATATCCGAAGCATAAGCTGGTTTCTTATCGATAATGAGTAAAATACAATACTCTAAAACTCCTTTGCGCATTTGCGATTTAATATTTTCTGTGTTTATTGCCATATCTAACTAATTAAGTCGTGATTAAAATCTCTATACATGCAATTCAACATTTTAGCTTAAAATGATGTCGCAAATATATAACATGTTTTAGTACTATGCAATACAAAATACTATATTTTTATAAATATTTTTCATAAATTCTTTTAATTACTTGATAATTAAATTGTTGTAAATATTTATTTTTTTAACAAAAGTGTTTACTTTCTGACATAAATGATATATCTTTGCACGTTATATGAAAAAGATAGAGGAATTTTTAGTACAACAGTCTTATCCTCCCTTAGATTTGAAAGCTGTTTTTTTTGATATGGATGGTGTGTTATTTGATTCGATGCCTTTTCATGCCAAGGCGTGGACGCGCACGATGAAAAATAATGGCTTTGATTACACGGAGTACGATGTTTATCTGAATGAAGGACGTACAGGGGAATCTACTATTAATGAGCTTTTTTTACGTCATCGAGGACGTATGGCTACTCCAGAAGAACGTCAGGCTATGTATGCTGAAAAAGGGCGTTATTTCGAATCTTATGGTGAGGTTAAACCTGTAAAATATGCCCTTGAATTATTACAAAAAATTCAAGCTCAAGGTTTAGATATTTATATTGTAACAGGTTCTGCTCAGCGTTCGCTACTTAACACGTTACACCATCACTTCGGGAGTATTTTTGAGCGAGAAAAAATGGTGACAGCTTTCGATGTTAAGCATGGCAAACCTCATCCAGAGCCTTATTTAATGGCGCTTAAAAAAGCTAAAATTGAACCTTGGCAAGCTGTTGTTATTGAAAATGCGCCACTAGGTATTCGTTCTAGCGTAGATGCTGGAATTTTTACAATCGCAGTAAATACAGGAATTTTGCAAGATAAAATTTTATTAGAAGCTGGTGCACACGTGGTTTTTCCTTCGATGCACGATTTATTAACTCAATGGAATATCATTTATGATTAACAAACACACGCTTTTAGGGATAATATTAGGTTGTACAACTATTGCTTTTGCGCAATCAAACTCTAATACAATGTCTAAATTTTCATTATTTGATTTAGAAAACACAGGAAAGGCTGATATAGATGACGGCAAAGTACTTGATGTAGAACAAATGGAAGCTGAAGATTATCTCCCAGAGATACACGGTACTTTACGCGGTCGTTACGAATATTGTAGTACATTTGATGCAAGTCGTTTTCAAGTACGCAATGCTCGTGTTAGTTTTACAGGTAATGTTCACCCTTTGGTGGCTTATAAGGCTGAAATAGATTTATCAGATGCAGGTGTAACTAAAATGCTTGATGCCTACATTCGTGTGTTCCCTGTTAAAGGAATGGCTTTAACTGTAGGGCAGATGAAAGTGCCTTTTAGTACTGATAATTTACGTAGTCCTCACGTGCAGATTTTTAGTAATCGGTCATTTATTGCTAAAGAAATTTCGGGATTGCGTGATGTTGGTTTTACTGCAGGATATACGTTAACGGAAACTTTTCCTTTCTCATTAGTTGCAGGTATTTACAATGGTGAAGGCATTTATCAACAAAAAGAGTGGCATCGTACTATGTGTTTTGCAACACGTGCCACATTCGATCCTTCTAAATACATTAATATCTCTTTAAACTTTCAATCATTTGAACCCGATAGCATACGTATGAATGCCTACGATATAGGTTTGTTCAGTAATTTTTTTGGTTTTCATGCCGAAGTGGAGTATTTATATAAAACATATAATGGTAATCTGTTCAAACCAGCTCATGCTTTTACAGGCTTTCTAACTTATGAGCTCCCATTAAAGAAAGTGTTTAGTAAAATATCCTTTATGGGGCGCTATGATATGATGACTGACAATAATAGAGGATTTAAAAATAGTTTAGGACAATATGTAACGGACGATTTTGCTAGACAACGTGTTACAGGTGGAGTGGCATTAACAATATCTAAACCAATTTTAGCGGAATTGCGTATCAACTACGAAAAATATTTTTATGAAGATTGGAGTTTAGCAGATCTCTCGGAGCAAGATAAGTTGGTAATTGAACTTGTAGCTCGTTTTTAATCACCTGGTTTTTAATTAATATCAATTATGTATCAAGAATTTAAATCGCATTTGACGGTAGAGTTAGCCTCCATAAAAGAAGCAGGTTTGTTTAAAAATGAACGTTTAATAGCTTCTCCACAAGGAGTAGATATAATGGTTGATGGAAAACATCTTTTTAATTTCTGTGCTAACAATTATTTGGGTTTAGCAAATCACCCTGCGCTTATTGAAGCAGCCAAAACAGCTATGGATGAGCGTGGTTATGGTATGTCGTCTGTACGTTTTATTTGTGGTACACAAGATCGACATAAAGAATTAGAAAAAGCTATTGCTCATTATTTTGGTACAGAAGATACCATTTTATATGCGGCTTGTTTTGATGCTAATGGTGGCCTTTTTGAACCACTGTTGACAGAAGAAGATGCTGTTATTTCAGATGCTCTGAATCACGCTTCTATTATTGATGGTGTTCGTTTGTGTAAAGCACAACGTTTTCGTTATGCTAATGCCGATATGGTCGATTTAGAAGAGCAACTGAAAAAGGCGCAATCTTGTCGTTTTCGATTGATTGTTACCGATGGAGTTTTTTCTATGGATGGAAACGTTTGTCCATTAGACAAAATATATGAGTTGGCCAATCGCTACAATGCAATGATTATGGTAGATGAAAGTCATTCGGCTGGAGTAGTGGGCAAAACTGGTCGTGGCGTAACTGAGCTTTATCAACTGCGTGGTAAAATTGAAATTATAACAGGAACATTAGGCAAAGCTTTTGGCGGTGCTGTCGGTGGGTTTACAACTGGTAAAAAAGAAATTATTGATATGCTACGTCAGCGTTCTCGTCCTTATCTTTTCTCAAATTCATTACCACCAATGGTGGTTGCTGCAGCTATCGAAACGTTTGCTATTGTAGATAAAACTAACGATTTGCAAGACAAACTACATCGAAATACTGATTATTTTAGAGAGAAAATGTTGGCAGCTGGTTTTGATATTAAACCGACACAGTCAGCCATCTGTGCAGTGATGCTGTATGACGCTAAACTCTCTCAAGATTTTGCTGCTAAATTACATGAAGAGGGTATTTATGTTACAGGTTTTTACTATCCGGTTGTGCCCAAAGGAGAAGCGCGTATTCGTGTACAAATTTCTGCCGCTCACGAGCAAGAACACCTCGATAAATGTATCAACGCATTTATAAAAATTGGGAAAGCACTGAAAATAATCCAATAATTCTCATAGTATGAAAGCCTTGGTTAAAAAATATGCAAAAAAGGGCATTTGGATGGACGATGTTCCTGTTCCAAAGGTAGGGGTCAATGATGTCTTGATTAAAATCAAAAAAACTGCTATCTGTGGTACTGATTTGCATATTTATAAATGGGATGAATGGTCACAAAAAACGATTCGTATACCTATGGTAATAGGACATGAGTATGTGGGTATTGTGGCTGATGTTGGCTTGGGCGTTCGTAACATAAAAGTGGGCGACCGTGTTACAGGTGAAGGACATATTGCTTGTGGACATTGTCGTAATTGTCGTAGAGGAAAGTTGCATGTGTGTGAATATTCCATTGGAGTAGGTGTTAATCGTGATGGTGCTTTTGCTGAATATTTGTGTATTCCTGAAAGTAATGTGGTTAAATTAGATTCACGCATTTCTGATGAAATGGCTGCCATTATGGATCCTTTTGGTAATGCTACGCACACAGCTTTATCCTTTCCCTTAATTGGTGAGGATGTGTTGATTACGGGTGCTGGACTCATTGGTACAATGGCTACTGCTATTTGTCGTTTTGCTGGCGCGCGTCATATTGTGGTAACTGATATTAGTGATTATCGTTTGAATATTGCCAAGCAAATGGGGGCTACATTAATTATCAATCCCTCTAAAGGTGAAACTGTAAAACAAGCTATAGAACAATTACACATGCGTGGATTTGATATTGGTTTGGAAATGTCGGGGTCGCCTGTTGCATTTCGTGAGATGATTGACAGCATGTATAAAGGGTCTAAAATTGCACAATTGGGAATTTTACCTGATACAACTACTATAAATTGGAGCGATATTATATTCAATGCGCTCACTATTAAGGGGATATATGGACGTGAAATGTGGGAAACTTGGTATCAGATGGAGCAAATGCTGATTTCAGGTATCGATTTAACCCCAGTTATTACACATCGTTTTTCTGTCGATGAATATCAAAAAGGTTTTGATGTTATGGAGAGTGGTTTGTGTGGTAAAGTGATCTTGAATTGGGACTAAAAGTGGTTTGGCACAGAGCTTGCAAGAATATAAGAAAAACTCATGATTATGAAAAAACTATTTTTAATTACGTCTCTTGCTGCTGTATCAGTATTTGCTTCTGCTCAATATACACTAGGATTTAAAACTGGTTTTAATACTAGTTTAGGCTTTGATAAAGATTGGCACTACAATGAACAAAACTGGAATTTGAAAAGTGACCTTGCCAAGGGTCTGCAAGTTGGTACGTTTGCGCGTTTTGGTAGGACATTTTATGTGCAGCCAGAGTTTAATTATAACTTAAACATTGCCAAAATTCACTACTCTTATAATAACCAGCTTATTACTGACGATCTTATACTAAGTACCTTAGAATTTCCTGTGTTATTTGGTTATAAAGCTGTTAATACCAAATTGTTTAACTTGCGTTTTATGGCAGGTCCTAAGTTTCGTTTTAATGCAGGTTCTGATACATCTATCGATAATGTACAAGATCTTATCTTAGAAGCTCGCAAAGCACAAATTGGTCTTGATGCCGGTTTAGGTTTTGATGTATGGCGTTTTTCAGTAGATGTTCGCTATAATTTAATTCAGCAATTATACCATTATAAAACCGTTGATCAACAGGAAATAAACATGGCTCCAATTAATTCATTTACTGTATCGGTAGGATGGAAATTGCTTGATACCTATAAAGCAAAGCACTATTACAATAAAAACAATGAAGTTATAAAACGATAGGTTTTTTTGTGCATTTTAGATATAAAAAAGCCGTTTCTTTTGAAACGGCTTTTTTGTTTAATAGGCTAAAAACAACCCTTCTTATTCTGCATCTTTTTTAGTAGCAGTTTTCTTTGCAGGTTTTTCCTCTACGTCTTTAGCTTTAGTTTCAGCTTTTTTAGTAGTCGCTTTTTTCACAGGTTTTTCTTCTGTTTCTTTGTCGGCTACCTTTTTAGCAGCAGTTTTCTTTGCAGGCTTTTCAGCTTCTTCTTCAGCTACTTTTTTGGTAGTCGCTTTTTTCACAGGTTTTTCCTCTGCTTTTTTAGCTTCTTCTTTTTCAATCATTTTTTTAGTTGCTTTGGCAACCATTTTATCTTTTAATTCAGATAATGATTGAATATCGCCTAAAGTAGTTTTTTCTACTGCGGGAGCATCTTCTTTAGCCGCTGATTTTTTCGTTGTTTTCTTTGCTGGTTTTGCTTCATCGTTTTCTGCTGGAGCAGCAGATTTAGCTGCATCTTCGTGAATACGACTGTGTGATAAGATGATGCGTTTTGAATCTTTATTGAATTCAATAACTTTAAAGTTCAATTTTTCATCTGTTTTAGCAGCAGAACCATCTTCTTTCACTAAATGTTTTGGGGTAGCAAAACCTTCAACACCGTAAGGAAGAGCAACAACTGCACCTTTATCAAGCATTTCGATGATCGTTCCTTCGTGAACACTGTCAGCAGTAAAGATAGTTTCGAATACATCCCATGGATTTTCTTCTAACTGTTTGTGACCTAAGCTTAAACGACGATTATCTTTGTCTATTTCAAGAACAACAACTTCGATATCAGAACCTATTTGAGTGAATTCAGATGGATGTTTGATTTTTTTAGTCCAACTTAGATCGCTAATATGTACTAAACCATCAACGCCTTCTTCGATTTCAACAAATACGCCGAAATTAGTAAAGTTGCGTACTTTAGCAGTATGTTTTGAACCAACTGCATATTTAGTATCAATGTTTTCCCATGGATCGGCTTTCAATTGTTTGATACCAAGTGACATTTTGCGTTCGTCACGATCCAATGTTAAAATAACAGCTTCTACTTCGTCTCCAACTTTTAAGAAGTCTTGAGCGCTACGGAGGTGTTGGCTCCAGCTCATTTCTGAAACGTGAATTAAACCTTCAACGCCAGGAATAACTTCGATGAAAGCACCGTAATCAGCCATAACAACTACTTTACCTTTTACTTTGTCGCCAACGTTCAATTTAGCATCTAAAGCATCCCAAGGATGTGGAGTTAATTGTTTTAAACCAAGAGCGATACGTTTTTTCTCATCATCAAAGTCAAGAATAACAACATTGATTTTTTGATCAAGTGTTACAATTTCTTCTGGGTGGTTCACGCGACCCCAGCTTAAGTCAGTAATGTGAATTAAACCATCTACGCCGCCCAAATCGATAAATACACCATAAGATGTGATGTTTTTAACGATACCTTCGAGTACTTGACCTTTTTCGAGTTTACTAATGATTTCTTTCTTTTGTAATTCAAGTTCAGCTTCAATAAGAGCTTTGTGTGACACAACAACGTTTTTGAACTCTTGGTTGATTTTAACCACTTTGAATTCCATTGTTTTATTTACGAATACATCGTAGTCACGAATAGGTTTCACGTCGATTTGTGAACCTGGTAAGAATGCTTCGATACCGAATATGTCAACGATCATACCGCCTTTGGTACGACATTTAACAAAACCTTTAACAATTTCTTCAGATTCGAGCGCTTCGTTTACGCGATCCCAAGCGCGAGATGCGCGTGCCGATTTGTGTGAAAGGATCAGCTGACCTTTTTTGTCTTCTTGGTTTTCGATGAAAACTTCTACTTTATCACCAACTTTTAAATCAGGATTATAGCGAAATTCGCTCATTGGAATGATACCGTCTGATTTAAAGCCGATGTTTACAACAACTTCACGTTTGTTCATCGAAATAATAGTTCCTGTAACAACCTCTTTGTCCTTAACCTGGTTTAAAGTTTGGTCGTATTTTGCAGCTAACGCTGCTTTTTCTTCGCCTGTCATCATATCGCCTTTAGCGTATGCATCCCAGTCGAAATCAGCTACCGGAGTAGCCATGTTTTTGTTTAATTCTTCCATCTTTGTAATAAAGTTTTTTCAGAAATAAATGGGTTAGACATTATGTTGAGTAAAATCGGGTGCAAAGTTACGCTTTTTTTATTTATTATACAAGTGCTTTTAGTGCTATTTTTCAATAAGATAAACGGTGATAAATGATATATTAAAAGCCACTCTTTTAAGGAGTGGCTTTTAACTATTAGATTTTATTGTTTTATGAACTTACTGGTAGATATTTGTCCGTTTGACAACGTTGTTCGAATGAGATATATGCCTGGTACAAAGTGCGATACGTTTATTATCTCCTCGTTGTCGTCAGCATTAGTTCGACTAACAAGCGTTCCCATGCATGAATAGATTTCTATATTATTCATTTTGTTTTGTGCATTGAGGTACAGAACTTCTTGCGTTGGATTAGGATAAATAGTCAATGAGGTGTCACTTGAAATATGTTTGATAGGAGTAACAGAACAATCTTCTTCGAGTTTTTCAGAAACTCCTGTCCATGAGTAACATACATCTTCGTTGGTAAATAAGTCGCCTGTTTGGCTAGTACCGTTATTAAAAATAAAATTTACCTCTTTTACAGTTGCATCAAATGTGTGTTTGTACCAACCATTTTCTTCCGTAATTAGCGCTGTTCCTGGCCAAGCGCCCAAATATTGGGTCAGTGTAGCATCGGTTGACCATGCATATAAATTGACTTTATTCCAATCGGCTGGTTTGTAAAAACTCACAGTAATTGGCCATGTTTGAGCCTCTTTGATGACATATTCTTGTGTGTTAACTTCACTTTGTGAACTGCCATTTTGTACAAATGCTTTCAAAATGGTTGTTTCTTTAAATTTGAGTGGGGCACTATAAACGGTTGACGACGTATTGGGCGTTGTGCCATCAGTTGTATAGTAAATGGTTCCACCATTTAGCACTTCCATTGATACAGTTACGCTATCGATGTATTTGCCACCTGCTGGTGAAATTACAAGTTTTGATGTTGGATCTGTTGTTGTTTTTATATACATAGCCCAATTTGTTCCGCTTGCTGCTTGTGTATAGCCCGATGGAGTAGTAGAACTATTACTTCCCGAACCAATTTTTACCATCAAAGTACCATTAGTTCCCGTGGCTGTGGCTACATATTTATCTGTTCCACTATCGTTTACAGTAACAGCACTTTGGCTGTGGATTCCTACTGCTTTGCGCGCTAAAATCATTTTTTGAATATCAGATTTATAACGTACCCAATGCGGATAGAAAATACAAGGTATACCAGGAGAACTTAATAGAAAAGCGTTAGCTTGTAGAATTAAATCTTTACTGCCGATGCCTGCAAAATCATTACCATTGTTACGTTCAAAAGTGTCGTGATTATCAACTAAAGTTACTGCATATTTACGTAAGTCGCTGTGAATCATTCCTGCTGGTTGATTATTCCACACTAATTTGGTTAAATCGCCTTGTGCTAATCCATTGTTTAATCCATTAAATTTTAACGAAAAGTCGAATGCTGTTGATCTGTAGCCAGTCCCATTGACCCAACCGTTGAGTAGATCGTAGTTACCGTCTAAATATTCGCCAACAGAGAAGTAGTTTTGTGCATCAGAAGCGTAATCTCCAAAATAATTTGCGCTAAATCCTTTAGCTACATCGAAGCGCCACCCGTCATATTTCATCTCGTGTTTAAGCCATTTTAGATAGGCTTTTACAGCATCTTGAACATATGTGTTGGTATGATCTAAGTCGCGTGCTGCTCCGTATTTTTCACCTGTATCGTTTGCACCAGTGGCTCCACCTTTACAGCTACCTGATGCGCTAAAATTTACTTCATCATCTCTGCATATATGGCTGGCGTTCAGTTCATATTTGCCAAAAACTCCGAAATCTTCAATAAAAAAGTCACACCACGTACTTTTATTGTCTTTGTGATTAACTACAATATCGGCAATAACTTTGGCGCCTCCAGCATGTAAGTTTTTAATGAGTGCTTGTAGTTCTGATACAGAACCATGTGCACTATTTTGATTACACCATTGTGTGGGATGATAGCCTGTTCCCCCGCTTGATTTAGAAGAAGGAGCAAGCCATACTAAATCAAAATAACCAGCTAATTCACTTGCTTGTTGATTAAGCGTATTCCATTTTGTTGTACCGTATTTAGCTGTTGGTTGATAAGAATCCCAATAGAAGGCTTGAATCATAACATCGGTACATTGGTTTGGTACAGGAGAACTGTAATTACCTGGCTTGTAATCGCTTAGTCCTGGATCTATTGGATCTGTTGGATCACCTGGCTTTGTAGGGTCTTCAGGATCTGTGGGGTTTGTATTGTCTGGGATTGCCGGTGTTGTTTCTGATGAAGCACTAATGTAGATTTCATCTGCCTGATATTTCATTTTGATATAAATATCATATAAACCAGCTTTAGTGCAAGTTATTCCTGAAGCACTTGAAGTGAAAGAATCAACACTGTATTGATTCAGATTGGTAATAGCCCAACCAACAGCATTATCTTTGTCATAAACGGTAATTACGTCATTTGTAACAAGTGATAAACCTTTTACGATATATTGGGTATATCCTTCAAATGTGTCACCTTGTGTTGTGGTATAGTAGGTGTTTCCATTTATACAAACAGCAAAGTTACCTGCCCAAAGACTCCATGTAGTAATTAAAAGCGCTACAATAAGGGTGAAAAGTTTTCTCATTGAATATTGTTTTTTTAGTGGGTTTATGTGTTTTATCAAACTATCAATACATTGAAATAGAAATTCTAACAAGTTATTGTTAGAGTAAATAAAACGACCAACAACAAAGATAAAATATTCTATCCTTATAAACTAAAAAAAAGGTACTTTTTTTGAAAGAATTTACAGAAGTTAGTTTTTTGGAGTGATTTCTTCAAAAATAGCATAAGCTTCTGAAGCACTTTTAACTGGTGAGAATGCAGCAAAGCGTTTGCCATTTTTCTCACTTAACCGACAGTTGTGTGGATGTGCAGCAATATACGTGAGTAAGGTCGTGAAAGCCGATGATTGATAATAGGGTGAAGTGTCGTTGTTTACAAGATATAATGTCATACGATTGTTTTTTAACACTAAGCGTTCGACGCCTAATTCTAAGGCACGCCAACGGATGCGTAAAAGAATCATTAAATCTTGAGCAGGTGTGGGAACTGGACCAAAACGGTCAAGTAAACGTGCTTCAAACGCTTGAAGTGATTTTTCATCGTTAATGTTGTCAAGTTCGCGATAAAGAGTCATACGTTCTGATACATTCAAAATATAGTCGGAAGGGAACATAAGGTTTAAATCGGAGTCAATTTGGCATTCGTTGACAAACGTTTGATTTGGTTCATCAATGAATAGTTCAGCAAACTCTTCTTCGCGAAGTTCTGCCATGGCTTCATTCAGAATTTTTTGATAAGTTTCGTAGCCTAAATCTGCTATAAAACCACTTTGTTCGGCACCTAACATGTTACCTGCACCACGAATGTCCAAATCTTGCATAGCGATATTGAATCCACTTCCCAAATCGGCAAAAGTTTCAATGGCTTGCAATCTACGGCGCGCATCGTCGGTTAATTCTTGTAATGGTGGTGCTATGAGATAGCAGTACACTTTTTTATTACTTCGCCCTACGCGTCCACGTAATTGGTGTAAATCGCTTAAACCAAATAGATTGGCCTTGTTCACAATTATGGTGTTAACATTTGGCATATCAATACCTGATTCAATAACTGTTGTTGTGAGCAGTACATCATAATCATAGTTGATGAAGTCCATAATGGTTTCTTCCAATTGAGTTGGTGGCATTTGACCGTGTGCTACGGCGATGCGTGCTTCCGGCACTAATTTACGTAGCTTTTCTGCCAGCAAATAGATGTTTTGTATGCGATTATTGATGAAGAAAACTTGACCGTTGCGTTCCATCTCCTTATTTATAGCTTCTTTGATGATGGTTTCATCGAATTCAATAACTTCTGTAAGCACAGGATGGCGGTTTGGTGGAGGTGTGTTGATGATAGATAAATCGCGTGCCCCCATCAATGAGAATTGCAATGTACGTGGAATTGGTGTTGCTGTCAATGTAAGTGTGTCAACGTTTACTTTAAGTTGTTTGAGGCGTTCCTTAATAGCTACTCCAAATTTCTGTTCTTCATCAATAATCAGTAGTCCTAAATCTTTGAATATAATATCTTTACCTACAATTTTGTGTGTCCCAATTAAAATATCAATCTCTCCCTTCGCCAAGCGTTGTGAAATATCTTTAACTTGTTTGGCTGATTTAGCACGACTAATATATTCTACTGTACAAGGAAAATTTTGTAATCGTTCGCTAAAAGTTTTATAATGTTGTAGTGCTAATACAGTTGTAGGGACAAGTACAGCAACTTGTTTTCCATTTGTAACTGCTTTAAATGCAGCACGAATAGCTACTTCTGTTTTTCCAAAACCAACATCTCCACACACTAAACGATCCATTGGACGTTCCGATTCCATGTCAGATTTAATATCGGTAGTTGATTTTACTTGATCAGGCGTATCTTCGTAAATAAATGAAGCTTCTAATTCTTGTTGGAGGTAACAATCGGGAGCGTATTGAAATCCTTTTTGCGCCATTCGTTGTGCGTAAAGTTTAATCAAATCTCGAGCGATGTCTTTTACTTTACTTTTTGTACGCTCTTTTAAACGCTCCCAAGCGCCAGTACCTAACTTGTTGATACGTGGTTCTTCGCCTTCCTTACTTTTGTATTTCGATATGCGATGAAGTGCATGAATACTTACAAAAATGACATCATCATCTTTAAAGATTAGTTTAATCACTTCTTGCTTGCGTCCATTGATGTTTGTAGTGAGTAATCCACCGAATTTTCCAATACCATGGTCGATATGTACCACATAATCGCCCACTTTGAATTGGTTTAACTCTTTTAGTGTCATCGCTACTTTGCCAGCATGTGCTATGTCACTACGCAAGGTGAATTTATGAAAACGGTCGAATATTTGATGGTCGGTGAAGCAGCAAAAGCGTAAGTCGTGATCAACAAACCCTTCGTGTAATGTTTTTAAAATTGGTGTAAATGGGATATTACTACCACGTTCTTTAAAAATACTCGAGATTCGATCAGTTTGTTTTTTACTGTCACTCGAAATATAAAGCGTGTAACCATCTGCTAAATATTTGGTGAATTGTTCTGTAACTAAATCAAAATTTTTATGAAAAATAGGTTGTACAGATATTTGAAAACCAATTTGTTCTGTTTGGTTAAAGATGCTTTTTCCAAATTCAATAGTTCTGTTAGGCTCGATTTGTTCAAGTAACGTGTCGCCGGTTAATACTCTTGTGCTGAGTGTCGCTATTTTTGTCTGTTCATTGGCTTTCACAAGAGCATCGTCGTACACTTGATTGATTCGCTCTCGTACAAAACGCAGATTATCTCCACAAATAACAGTGTTATTAGGCATAAACTCTATAAGAGAGATAGCTTCACCTTCCAGCGTGTCAATATCGGGTACGATAGTTATTTCTCTTTCTTCATGTAACGACAACTGTTTTTCGATATCGAATGTGCGAATACTTTCCACTTCATCGCCAAACAAATCGACGCGATATGGGAGTTCGTTGGCAAATGAAAAAATATCTAAAATACTACCGCGAATTGAAAATTGTCCAGGTTCATATACAAAATCGACGTACTCAAATCCAAGTGCTTCTAGTTCTCCGATAATTTTTTCACTTGGAATTTGGTCACCTATTTTTATGGTTATTTTGCTGGAATTGAATGTTTTTGCAGAAACTACTTTTTCGGCTAATGCTGCGGGGTAAGTTATAACTATGTGCGGTTTGTCGTTTTGCAAACGACTAAGTGTGTCAGCACGTAAAATTTCATTTGCGGCATCTTTAGCGCCATGTTTGTGGTTGTTTTTATAAGCCGATGGAAAATAAACAACTTGCTCTTTTTCAAGTAATTGAATTAGGTCGTGATAAAAGTAACCCGCAGTTTCAGCATCGTTCAGTACAACTAAAAATGTCTGTTGTGAAGTGTTGAAAATAGTGGCTAATACGAGCGATTTTGATGACGCCAACAAGCCCGAAACGGCTAAATGTTGTTTCGAGCTGTTCAACCAATTGTCCATCTGTTTAACGCATGGATGTTGGTTATAAAGAGCTATTAAATCGTGCAAAAACACTTATTCTAACTCGGTTATTTTGGAGCTTTTGTATATAAAAATAGTCCGATGATTAAAAATAGTATATTGGGTAACCAAACTGCTAATAATGGATTCATACTTCCATTTATAGCAAATGTACTTGAAAGTGTTGAAAATAGAATAAAAAGGGCGCTTAATGCAAGACCAATTCCAATATTAATACCCATACCGCCTCGAACTTTTTTGGATGATAGTGATACGCCAATTAACATCAAAATAAGTGAAGCTAAAGGTGTTGAAAAACGCTTGTAATACTCGTCTTTGAACGCTTGTATGTTACCCAATCCCCGTTTTTCTTGTTTGTTGATATAATGTCTTAATTGTGGATTTGTCATTTGTGCAGCTTGTTCTGCAGTGATAAAAAAATCTTCAGGGTCCATGTGGATAATCGTATCAAGTGATTCGCCTTTTTGGATATTTTCATACATGCCATCAAAATTACGAATGAGGTAATTTCTTGCATTCCAATGACTTGCAGAGTCCATTTTGATAGTATTGGCTGTCATGCGTGATACTAATTTTTTCCCTTCAAATTTTTCTAAAGAAAAGTGATAACCAGTTTGCGTACGCTCTTCATAACGCTCAAAATAGACAATAACACCCGGTTCAATTTCCATTTGCACATTTCGAGCTATTTCAGATTTGAATTTTTTTATATATTGATCTTCAAATTCAAGACGCACTTTATTGGCCGGTGGAATAACAAAACCCATTAAAAAGAAAGAGAAAATACAGATTAAACTGGCTGATATAAAATAGGGACGTAACAATCTGTTAAAACTCATACCACCTGCCAGCATGGCAATAATTTCGCTATTATTGGCTAGTTTAGATGTAAAGAAAATAACCGATATAAACGAGAATAATGGTGTAAACATGTTAGCGAAGAATGGTATGAAATTCATGTAGTAATCATATACGATAGCTTTAGCTGGCGCATTGTTTTCAATGAAATTATCAATCTTTTCTGTAAAGTCGAATATTACAGAAATGCTAATAATAAGTACGATAGATAAAAGATACGTACCAATATATTTTTTGATAATATACCAATCTAAACGTTTTAGCATATATTCTTTCGCTTATAATCGAGTAGAAACATGTTTTACCATCAGTTCTTTCCAGTTGGCAAAGGTTCCTGCTATAATTTGTTGTCGCGCTTCTTTTACGAGCCACAAATAGAAAGCCAAATTGTGAATGGAGGCTATTTGCATAGCCAATAATTCATCAGCTATAAATAAATGGCGTAGATAAGCCTTTGTATAATGTTGGTCAACAAAACAATCACTTTCTGCATCAATGGGTGAAAAATCGTTTGCCCATTTTTTGTTTTTCATATTCATAATACCATGACGTGTGAAGAGCATTCCATTTCGCCCGTTGCGTGTCGGCATCACACAGTCAAACATATCTACACCACGCGCAATGCCTTCTAAAATATTAGCAGGCGTTCCTACTCCCATTAGATATCGTGGTTTGTCAAGCGGTAAAATTTCATTTACCACTTCTATCATTTCGTACATTGTTTCTGTGGGTTCACCTACGGCTAATCCGCCAATAGCATATCCTTCACGATTTTGAGCTTTGACGAACTCGGCAGATTGGCGTCTTAAATCGGGATAAATACAGCCTTGAACGATGGGGAAAAAGGTTTGAGAATAACCATATTTGGCTTCTGTATCATCGAAACGTTTTAAACCACGTTCAAGCCATCGATGCGTTCGCTCCATCGATTGTTTGGCATAGTTGTAGTCGGCGGTTCCCGGTGTACACTCATCAAATGCCATGATAATATCAGCACCAATAATCCGTTGTGTATCAACTACGTTTTCAGGTGTAAACAGATGCTTCGAACCATCAATATGAGAACGGAAAGTAACACCTTCCTCTTTTAATTTACGTGTACCTGAGAGTGAGAATACTTGAAAACCACCACTATCAGTTAATATAGGACGATTCCAACCGTTAAATTTATGAAGTCCTCCAGCAAGCTTAAGTATCTCTAAACCGGGACGTAAATAGAGATGATATGTGTTACCTAAAATAATTTGAGCTTGAATATCTTCTTTAAGTTCGCGCATGTGTACGGCTTTTACTGCAGCAACAGTACCTACGGGCATAAAAATAGGTGTTTCTATTGTTCCGTGGTCTGTAGTAATTTTACCAGCGCGTGCATTGGAATTTTGGTCAGTATATTGAAGTTCAAATTGCATATCTTATTTATTTAGGCAACAAAGGTAATGAAAAAATGTGAGTGCCATTTCATCTCTTTTGAGTTTTCTAATTTATTTCAATCGTTTTATAGTCCCACTCCATGAGCAACCAAAACAGTAAATAGTTTCTAAATCAAAACCCTCTAAATTATCACTGGGAGTGGTTGGAATTATTTCGTTGTCCCTAGTTACATAAATAGCTTTTCTTTCTCCTAAAGCATTAGTAACGTACAAGGCAGTTGTACTACAAGCTGGACATACACGTTTTTTCATCGGTTTACAATTTGATATGATAAAGGCTACCTCTATGTAAGGTAGCCTTTATCTATTATGGGAAAAATATTTACTTAGCTTCTTTCAAAGCAGCTTGTGCAGCAGCCAAACGTGCAATAGGCACACGGAATGGTGAGCAGCTGACATAGTTCAAACCAACACGGTGACAGAATTCAACAGATGAAGGTTCACCACCATGTTCGCCACAAATACCACATTTCAGGTCAGGACGTATAGCGCGACCTCTTTCAGTAGCCATTTGCACCAATTGTCCTACACCGTTTTGGTCGAGTACTTGGAACGGGTCATTTTTCAATATCTTCATATCCAAATAAGCCGGCAAGAACGAAGCAATATCATCGCGCGAATAACCGAATGTCATCTGAGTCAAGTCGTTAGTACCAAACGAGAAGAATTCTGCTTTTGTAGCAATACGATTAGCTGTCAATGCAGCACGCGGAATTTCAATCATCGTACCAACTTTGAAATCGATGCTGTCACCCTTTTCTTCGAAAAGTTTAGCAGCAATTTCGCG
>JARKSE010000180.1 GCA_029974315.1 Paludibacteraceae bacterium
TACGGCTACAGCTACGCCAAAAGTACAACATGATATTCAAAAAACACTTGGCATGAGCGAAGCAACTGTGTTTAAATCATCATTTAACCGCCCTAACCTTTATTACGAAGTTCGTCCCAAAAATAATAATATTGATAAAGAGTTAATCAAATTTGTAAAATCACAAGCGGGTAAATCAGGTATTATTTATTGCCTTAGCCGTAAAAAGGTAGAAGAAATAACGGAGGCTCTACAATTGAATGGTATTTCGGCATTAGCCTATCATGCTGGCATGGATTCGGCTATTCGCTCCGAAAATCAAGATAAATTCTTGATGGAAAAGGTAGAAGTGATTGTTGCTACCATTGCTTTTGGTATGGGAATTGACAAACCCGATGTACGCTACGTTATTCACTACGATATTCCCAAAAGCTTGGAAGGTTATTACCAAGAAACTGGACGTGCAGGACGCGACGGTGGTGAAGGTTTATGTGTGGCCTTTTACAATAACAAAGACTTGCAGAAGTTGGAAAAATTTATGCAAGGCAAACCTGTAGCCGAACAGGAAATCGGCAAACAACTTTTAATAGAAACGGCCGCTTATGCCGAATCGTCTATTTGTCGACGCAAATTGCTATTGCATTATTTCGGCGAAGAATACACTGAGGAAAATTGCGGTAATTGTGATAACTGTCTCAACCCAAAGAAACAAGTGGAAGCTCAAGATTTATTATGTGCAGTATTAGAAACAATGGTAGCAGGCAAAGAAAAATTCAAAGCCGAAGTTATCATTGACATTCTCAACGGTAAGGAAACCGCTGAAATCAAATCGTATCACCTCGAAGAGTTAGAAATGTTTGGCGCCGTTACTGGCGAAGAAGGCGCACTTTTGGGTGCCGTCATTCGCCAAGCCATGATTAATGGTTACATTGCTAAAGAAATAGAGAATTACGGAGTCTTAAAAATCACCAAAGCTGGTCAAGAGTATCTAAAAAATCCAAAATCCTTTACCATATCTACTAAGGATAATGAATTTAGCGATGAAGTGGAAGAAACCCCACAACGTGGTGGTGGATCAGGTGCTATGGACCCAGCTTTATTTACCATGCTCAAGGATTTACGTAAAAAGATGTCGAAACACATGGAGTTACCTCCATTCGTTATCTTCCAAGATCCTTCGTTAGAAGCGATGGCCACCACCTACCCTATTACCATTGAAGAATTACAAAATATTCCTGGTGTTTGTATTGGTAAAGCTAAACGTTATGGTCAAGAATTTGTGGACTTGATACGTACTCACGTACGTGAAAATGAAATCGAACGTCCTGAAGATTTACGTGTGCGTACAGTGGCTAATAAGTCAAAACTAAAAATCGAAATTATACAAGCCATCGACCGCCAAGTAGCACTTGATGATTTAGCCGAATCGAAAGGGCTTGATTTTAACGAATTATTAGACGAAATTGACACCATTGTTTATTCAGGTACCAAAATCAATATCGATTATTTCTTAAATGAAATAATGGACGAAGAACATTTAGAAGAAATATTTGAA
>JARKSE010000014.1 GCA_029974315.1 Paludibacteraceae bacterium
CTGATTGTGAGGAATACGAACCATTTTCTATTTATTTTTAGAACAAAGATAAAACTTTATTAGGAAAACAACAGCACTTTGCATATAATTCAAAATAATCTTTTTAAGATTTTTTAATTTCACGATATTGCATTAACTTTGCGAATTCAAAAAATATTTTACACCTAAAACAGGCAACACATGTCAGATTCCATTGTAATCATTCCTACTTACAACGAGAAGGAAAACATCGAAAAAATGATTCGGACCGTATTTGCTCTCCCTAAAGCGTTACATATTCTGGTTATTGATGATGGCTCTCCCGACGGTACGGGACAGATTGTAAAAGGGTTACAAACTGAATTTCAAGATAAATTGTATTTGGTTGAGCGCACGGGTAAGTTAGGCTTAGGAACGGCTTATATTGCTGGTTTTAAGTGGGTTTTAGAGCGTGAATATCAATTTGTATTTGAAATGGATGCCGACTTTTCGCATCCGGTAGATAAACTCATCAACTTATATGAAGCCTGTGCAAAAGAAGGTGCCGATGTGGCTATTGGTTCGCGTTATGTTGGCAACGTTGTAAATGTTGTGAATTGGCCTATTGGACGTGTTTTAATGTCGTACTATGCCTCTAAATACGTACAGTTCATTACAGGTTTAAAAGTGGCAGATACAACCGCAGGTTTCGTTTGCTATCGTCGCGAAGTTTTAGAAACTATGGAGTTTGATAAAATTCGCTTTAAAGGTTACGCTTTTCAAATTGAGATGAAATTTACGGCATATAAATGTGGGTTTATACTGCGCGAAATTCCAATCGTATTCGTTAATCGCGTAGAAGGTACTTCCAAAATGAATGGAGGTATATTCAGCGAAGCCCTATTTGGTGTTATAAAACTAAAATTAGGCAGTTGGTTTCGTAACTATCCTCAAAAGAAACAGCACTGAAGTGTTTTAAAATAATTGTAAAGTGGTAAATATCAATGGCATATTTACCACTTTTTATGTCCTTATATTTATTAAAAATAAAAAAAACTCGTATATGGTGACAATAGAACAAATAAAATCTTTAGTCGAGCGTGCAGATGCCTTACGTAAATACCTAGACATCGAAACAAAAATAGTACAATTACAAGAAGAAGAATTAAAAACGCAGGCTCCTGAATTCTGGCTCGATCAGAAACGTGCTGAAGAACAAATGAAAAAGGTCAAAGGCATTAAATACTGGATTTCGGGCTACAACGATGTGAAATCGTGTGTGGAAGAGCTTCAGTTGGCATTCGATTTTTACAAAGAAGAAGCCATGACAGAAGATGAAGTTGATACGGCTTATGAAAAAAGTACGAAGTTGGTAGAAGACCTCGAAATGCGTAATATGCTCCGTCGTGAAGAGGATAAATTGGGCGCCGTTATTAAAATTGTGGCTGGAGCTGGCGGTACCGAAGCGCAAGATTGGGCTCAAATGCTGATGCGTATGTATATGCGTTATTGCGAAAATCATAATTACAAAGTAGAAATCTCCAATATTTTGGAAGGTGATGAAGCTGGTATTAAGTCAATTACGTTTCAAGTGGATGGTGAATACGCCTATGGTTATTTGAAATGTGAAAATGGTGTTCATCGTTTAGTACGTGTGTCGCCATACAATGCACAAGGCAAGCGCATGACCTCTTTTTCATCAGTATTTGTGGTGCCTTTAATTGATGATACCATTGAAATTGAAATTAATTTGGCCAATATTTCGTGGGATACGTTCCGTTGTAGTGGTGCTGGAGGTCAAAATGTGAATAAAGTGGAATCTGGTGTTCGTCTGCATTATCCGTTTAAAAATCCAGTAACCAACGAAATGGACGAGATTGTGATTGAAAATACGGAAAGTCGTGACCAACCGAAAAATAAAGAAAACGCCATACGTCTCCTAAAATCACAACTGTACGAACTAGAACTCGAAAAACGTCGCCAAGAAACGGCTAAAATTGAAGCTGGTAAGAAAAAAATTGAATGGGGATCACAAATTCGTTCGTATGTCTTTGACGACCGTCGTGTGAAGGATCACCGTACCGATTATCAAACATCTAACGTAGGATCTGTTATGGATGGTAACATCGACGAATTTATAAAAGCCTATTTAATGGAATTTGGCGGCGAAGAGAATTAAACCATGCGATTAAAAACAGAAAAAATATGGAACGCAAAAAAATAGTATTTATCGTTAATCCGAAATCGGGAACCTTGGGCAAAACCAATTGGATTGCTATTTCTACTAAAATGTTGGCACAAGAGTTCGATCTTGAATTTCAATACACCACACATCGTGGACACGCTTGTGAGTTAGCTCAAAAAGCGGCAGCCAACAAAGTAGCTATTGTAGCAGCCGTAGGTGGTGATGGCACCGTTAACGAAATAGCAAGTGCATTGATTCATACAGATACGGCTTTAGCCATTCTTCCGCTCGGTTCTGGCAATGGATTAGCTCGAGATTTAGGTATTTCTACCCTCCTGCCGTTTAGCGCTGTAGAGGCTATTAAAAAAGGCAAAACCATACAAATTGATTATGGTACAGCCAATGGCGTTCCATTTTTCTGTACCTGTGGTGTGGGATTCGACGCGCATATTAGTCGTATTTTTGCCACCAATAAAAAAAGTGGATTTTGGAATTATGTGATTCTTGCCATTCGTGAGTATTTTCGTTATAAACCGGTGGAATGTACACTCGAATATGATGGAAAAACGGAAAAGAAAAAAGCCTTTATTGTGAATTGTGCTAATATTCAACAACTTGGGAATAATGCTTACATAGCGCCCAAAGCTAATTATACCGACGGCTTATTAAATGTGACCATTCTTAAACCATTTGGATTAATTGGTGCTGTACGCTTAGGTATATTCTTATTTTTACGACAGATTGACAAAATAAAATATGCTGAAACGTTTGAATGTGAAAGACTTGTTCTAAACATTCCTACCGATACTCCATTTCATTACGATGGTGAGGCTGCCAAAGTGCCTACTTGCATAGAAATTGAAGCCGTGAAGCTTGGTTTAAAGGTAATCGTTCCCTAGAATAACTTTTCTTCTGTTATGTTGTATTTAAAGTAAATAAAGTCTATCTTTGTCTGCTCAAATCTTAACACATCCTTTAATTTGGTATCATGAAACGAAAATTGTTCTTTTTGGCAACATTTTTAACTGTAGCTTTACTTGCTTTAGCTCAAGTTAGTCCTGAAACTTTAGCCAAACGGGCTAAACGTAAAAACCTCACAGTTAAAGAGTGGAATACGGATGCGAGATCCAAAACCCGCTGGCTCGACCACTTAACCGTATACGATGAAGAAGGTCGTAAAATCGAAGAAATTGAATATGCCACGTATGGTCAACGCGAACGTATTACATTTGAATACAATGCCAATGGAAAAATTGAAAAGGAAGTTGTTTACGACGATCGCAATAAGCCTATACGCATTCGTAAATATGAATACAATGCCGACGGAACCAAGAAAAAACAATTTAATTACCTTCCTAGTGGCAAATTAGCTACGGTAAAAGTGTTTGAATACATGTTCTCAGATTAAACAGTGTTACTTACATGACACACGATTTGCTACTAAAATTACCAGCACTAAAACGTCTGGAAACCATTGATTTATCGGAAATGAAAGCGATAAAATTAATGAACCGCATTGACACCAAATACATGGCCAATGTCAGTATGCTTAATCGTTTGTTAGAACTCGCAATACCTAATTATCGCATTCAAGAGGTAGAAAATGAAGTTATAAGCAGTTACGACACCATCTATTATGATACACCCGACTGCGATATGTATTTGTTGCACCACAACCGCCATTTACAACGACAAAAAATAAGAAC
>JARKSE010000015.1 GCA_029974315.1 Paludibacteraceae bacterium
TCTAAACGTGTGTATTCTGGCAGCACATCTTTGAGTGCTTGTTCTTGCTTTTGTTTTTTGGCTAAACGAATAGGTTCTTCGGTTAGCGTAAACATTGAGGCAAGCGCTCCGGCAGCAATTAGGCTAACTACCGTGAGTACTAAAGCCATATTGAGAAAGTTTGATTCTAACTGTTTCATAATTATTTTGTTACTTTTTGAGCTTTAATTTTTTCGCCAAACCGCTTTGGTTTAATATAGTAATTGAGAAGTGGTGTGACGCCATTCATAATCAATATGGCAAAGGAAACTCCTTCGGGATAAGCGCCGAACACGCGGATAATTACGGTAATAATGCCAATTCCAATACCATAAACAAGTTGTGAGCGATTATTCATGGGCGATGTAGCATAATCGGTAGCCATAAAAATAGCGCCTAACATTAAACCGCCAGTTAATAAATGAACGTCAGCTGATGCGTATAATTCAGGATTGGCAGCATGAAGAATAGCTGTAAAAATAGCTACTGTTGCTAAAACACTTACAGGAATATGCCACGTAATAACCTTTCTCACTAAAAGATAAATGCCACCAATAATGAGAGCGATAGCAGAAACCTCACCTAACGAACCTCCCATGTTGCCAAGTAGTAAATCCATCATATTGGGTAATTCGCCAACTTCTCCTTTGAGTATTCCTAATGGCGTAGCGGCTGTTTCTGCATCAATATAGGAGGAAAATAGATTCCAACTGTTCATTGGACGTGGCCATGCAGTCATTTCTACTGGGAATGAGATAAGTAAAAATACACGACCAACGAGTGTGGGATTAAAAGGGTTGTTGCCAAGTCCGCCAAAACTCATTTTTCCAATACCGATAGCAACTAACGAACCGATTACGATCATCCAAAGCGGTAAGTTTGACGGTAAATTAAAAGCAAGTAATAACCCTGTTACAACCGCCGATAAATCGACGACAGAATTTTGACCTTTCAGTAGAAAACGTTGAATAAGATATTCAAAGAGCACACACGACACAATCGCTGTTAAACTCACAATGAGTGCGCCTAAACCGAAAAAATAGAGCGACACTAAATAGGCTGGTGCCAATGCGATAAGTACATTCAGCATTGTTTTTTGAACAGTATTATCGGTGTGCGCATGAGGTGCTGGCGAAATAATTAATTTTTTCATAATTATAAAAATGTTGTATTCTGTTTAGAATTAAGCTTATTTTTTTGCAGAACGTGCGCGAATAATTCCACCCACAGTGTTTTTACCCAAACGCACATAGTCGAGTAATGGACGGTTACTTGGACATGAGTATAGGCAACATCCACATTCAATACAATCCATAATGTCGTTACGCTCCATATCATCCCACAAGCGTCTTTCAGCTTGTTGTATAAGTAGGAATGGCTCCAAACCCATAGGGCAGGCTTCCACACATTTCCCACAACGCATACAATTTACAGGCTCACGACGAGCCGATTCGGATTCAGGCATAAGTAAAATACCGGATGTGCGTTTGTGTGCTGGCATATCCACATTTATAACGGCTCGTCCCATCATTGGACCACCAGCGATAATTTTATCCGTATCTTCGGGAATTCCACCAGCATGTTCAATCACATCAGCTAATGTAGTGCCGAAGCGTACTAAATAGTTACCACGGCGTGTGACATTTTTGCCGGTTACGGTCATAACTCGTTCAAAGAGAGGTTTGTTTTTTTGAACAGCTTCGTATACCGCATATACGGTTGCCACATTTTGTACTATGGCACCAACAGCAATGGGAAGTGCTCCACTAGGAACTTGTCGTCTGATAGTAGCATCGATAAGTTGTTTTTCGCCACCCTGTGGATAACACAATTTTAATGGACAAATTTCAATACCAAAATGGCGATTGGCCAATTCTCTAAAGAGTTCAATAGCATCTTTTTTGTTATTTTCAATACCTACAATGGCACGTTCTACTTTCAATGCACGCATTATCAATGAAATACCAATAAAAATCTCTTCGCCATGTTCTAACATAAGTTGGTGGTCGCATGTGAGGTAAGGTTCACACTCTACGGCATTGATAATTAAAACTTCTGCTTTTGAACCAGGAGGGGGCGTTAGTTTTACATGTGTTGGGAAACAAGCACCACCTAAACCAACAATACCAGCATCTTGAATTTTTTGGATAATTTCTTCACCGGTTAATTTACAAATACGATTCAAATCTGGTGTACGATCAATAGTTTCAAGCCATTCGTCGCCACCATCGTCAGCATCTATAAAAATAGAAGGCATAGGCAATCCCCAAGCATCCACCGCTGTATCTATTTTTGTAATGACGCCCGAAATTGGAGCGTGTACGTTTGCGGAAACAAAACCATTAGCAGCTGCTATAAGTTGGCCAACTTTTACACGATCGCCTTTTGCTACTACAGGTTGTGCAGGAGCGCCAACGTGCTGATGTATAGGCACAATGGCTTGTTTTGGTAAAGCAACAGCTTCTATGGGTACGTTGGCTGATAATTTTTGATCTTCGGGGTGAATTCCACCTATTCTAAATGTTCTCATAATTTTTAAATCTTATGCGTTAAGCGTTTCTGTTGGTTTTACTTCAGCTGTTTTACGTGCTGGGAAATTAACTTCATGAATAGCATTGGTTGGACAAACTACCACACATTTACGGCATAAACGGCATTTGTCATAATCAATATAAGCTAAATTATTGTTGATAGTAATCGCATCAAAAGCACACTCTTTTTCACATTTACTACAACCAATACAAGCAACAGCACACGCTTTACGAGCTATACCGCCTTTATCTTTGTTTACACAACTTACAAAAATACGTCTTCCTTTAGGTCCTTTTTTACGTAATTCGATGATGTTTTTTGGGCAGGCTTTTACACAAGCGCCACAAGAGGTACATTTTTCTTCATCTACTTCAGGTAATCCAGTTTCTGGATTCATGTGAATAGCATCGAACGTACAAACTTCAACACAGTCGCCACAACCTAAACAACCATACATACAGCCAGTTTCGCCAGCATAGAGGTTGTGCATGATTTGGCATGAGCGAGCACCATCATAGTGCGAAGTTTTAGGGCGATGCTCACAAGTTCCATTGCAGCGAACTACGGCAACAAGAGGATCGTTTTCTACCGCAGCAAGTCCTAAAATTTCCCCCACTTTTGTCATAATTGACGAGCCTCCAACAGGGCAATACAAGTTGTCCAAAGAGTCAGCTGCTACGCATGCTACTGCAAAGTTGCGGCAGCCAGGTTTCCCACATCCACCACAGTTGGCACCAGGCAAAACAGATTCAACTTCGTCAATGCGTGGATCTTCTTCTACTTTAAATTTTTGGCTCGCAAGGTATAACACTACAGCTGATATACAGCCAATTAAGCCAAGTGTGATAAGAGAAATTACAATTAAATTCATAATGATGAAATGGTGTTATAATGAAAAATTGTTGGTTATATTAGTTAGTGTTTTTTATATAAAATTGGAATTTACCTGCAAGTTTTTTCTTGAAAATCGCTATAAGTCCAAAATAGGGAATTAATGTACTCAAAGCAAGAGTTCCTGTAAGCAATTCATCTGAAATAAATAGCTTGAGAAGCAACAGAGTTACTAAGATTATACAAAATGGGATAACAAAAGCTATCAAAACAGCACGTAAACCCATACTACGCTGTCCAAAAATAGTCACACGTTGTCCTACGTTGAAGTGAGTATCTTTGGGAATAAGAGCTTCAATTATTTTCTCGGCAGTGTCAGAAGCAGTACATGCAGATTTTGCGTGGCAGGCGGAGCAAGCAGAATGTTGTTCGATGCGTACAAATGCGCGATTACCTTTTATACGTTCAATGATACCGTCGTGTTCGATTACATTAGTCATTTTAAAAAGTAAATTTTAGGTTTTGAGAACCTAAATTTGAATACACAGGGCAAAAGTACAAATAAAATAATTAACTTTGCACCCAATCGTTAGGATATTTTTTTGATAAAGTATGCGCCTCCTAAATAAATAGCTCGTACTGTCAGTCAATCAATTTGTTACACAATGGTAATATGGAAACAACAAGACAAGAAAAGATAGCACGTTTATTACAAAAAGACTTAGGTGAGTTATTTTTGCTTTATGCACGTGAGTTGCAAGGTGTGTTAATAACGGTAACTGAAGTGCGTGTGACTAGTGATTTAAGTAAGGGAAGAGTGTTTTTGAGTGTTTTTCCTACTGCAAAATCGGCAGAGGTTATGGCTCAAGTGGAAACCGATGCTAAGTCTATTCGTTTTGAATTAGGTAAACGTGTGCGCCACCAATTGCGTATTGTTCCTGAACTTTTCTTTCATTTAGATGAATCTATGGAAAAGTTGGAGCATATCGACCAATTATTAAAAGAAGCAGCTTCAGAGTAATCGCCGTGTAATGCAAAATCAAGAAAAAAAACAGCAGTGGTACACACGCATACGCCAGTATGTGTGGTCTCTATTTGTAGCACAGCGTTACCTTTTTTCTAAAAAGTCGCATAATACTATCAATATCATCTCGATTGTATCGATGTGTGGTGTTGCAGTTGGTTCTATGGCACTCATTTGTGTACTTTCTGTACTCAATGGCTTTGAGGAGATGGTGCAGAATTCTTTCACCTCATTTGATCCCGATTTAAAAATCACTTCACAACAAGGGCGTGTCTTTGATTTGGACACAGAAGGGTGGGAAAAAGTGCGCATATTAGATGGTGTGGAACTCTTTTCAGAAATTTTTTCAGGCAACGTGTTGGTTGGTTTTAATGGGCGTCAAACTCCAGCTACTGTAAAGGGTGTAAGTGACAACTATGCTCAATTGACAGGTATCAAAACACTTATGATAGATGGTTCGTTCACATTACGTGGCGGCGCTGGTAGTACGGCAGTTGTGGGAGTTGGTGTTGCCAATACGCTGAGTTTGGGAGTTGATTTTGTGTCACCAGTAGCACTATACGTGCCTAAGCGCAATGTCAAGGTTAATCTGACTCGTCCCGAAACGGCTTTTAGGCAACATTATCTTTATGCATCAGGTGTTTTTGCAGCTAATCAACCCGAATATGATGATGAAATTGTGTTTGTTCCCATAGAATTAGCGCAGGAACTATTCGATTATTCATTTTCCGAAGTTTCCTCGGTAGAGATAAAGGTGAAATCAGGTAGTCAAATAGAAAAAGTAGAAGAGAAGATTCAAGCTATTTTAGGCGACTCATTTACAGTCCAAAATCGCTATGAGCAGCAAGCTGATTTTTATCGTATTCTCCAAATTGAGAAATGGATAACATTTTTAATTTTAGCATTTATCTTGTTGATTGCCACGTGTAATATTATTGGTTCGCTCTCTATGCTTATGATAAATAAACAACAAGATATTGCACTGTTTTTTTATCTGGGTGCAGATACTAAAATCGTACAATTTTTGTTCTTATTAGAGGGGTGGATGATTTCAGTCTATGGTGCCGTTGTAGGTTTGGCAGTTGGTATTACGCTCTGTTTAATACAGCAATATGTTGGAATTATCAAAATGGGTGAAGGATTTATTGTTGAAAACTACCCTGTTGTATTGGAACTTGGTGATGTGTTTCTAGTCTTTTTCACGGTTGTGATTTTAGGCTTTTTATTGGCGAGTTATCCCGCAAGTGTGTTACGCAAACATCGTGTTACAAAAGATGATAAAGAAAAAATGTAATATCGTTTTTTTGCTTATTGTGGCTCTGTTATCAGCGTGCGATGAGTATCCTGTGACATCGATTACTCTTGATCGATCATCATTGACTATGAACACAGGAGAAATATATCACCTAGAGTGTATTATTCAGCCACTCTCTTCTGCTTATGCCAATTCTGTTATTTGGAAATCGTCTGATCCATCAGTAGCAACAGTTAATTCTTCTGGAGTAGTTACGGCGGTTTACTCTGGTGAGTGTGTGATAACGGCTTCAGCTGGTAATCAAAAAGCTGTTTGTCAGGTTGTTGTCAATCCGTTAGAATACAGTTTTTCGTTCGATCGTGCAGGAGCCTTGTTTTATGGAGATGCGTATGAAATTGGAAGCCACAATTTTGTGTTGCGTTTGTTGGGTGAAGGGCTCACCATGGACAATGACGGTGTTTTATCAGGCGAGGGAATATTTGTCAATTTAGATATAGAATTACCTTTGACGGATTTGAAGTTGACCGAAGGAACTTATAATTTATCCACAGAACGTACTGAATATACGTTTGCTCCTGGTCAAATTTATGAAGAATCGGGCACGCAATATGCTATTGGTACATTTGTCGGGCAACGTACAAGCGAAGGTTTGCGAGTGATTTTTGTAAAGTCGGGTTCATTTTGGATTACTTTTATAGATGAAATTTATCGATTAGAAGGTCATTTGGTTGGTGAAAAAGATGAGGATATTGTCCTTTCATTCCAAGGAACCATTCCTGTTATTGATAAAACCGGAGCTAATCCACCAGAAACCATTACCTTAAATCCTTCGTCAGTAAAGGTCGACTTCTTGGGTGATATTTATGGCGTTGGTCTTAATGTGTTTAGACATTCCATAACACATAATCAAGATACAGTTTTACAATTGGAGTTTTATGCGCCCTTAAGTGTTACAGAAAAAGCACCGAGTGGCACTTATCAATTTTCAGGAACAAACACTTATGCGTTGGTGCCAGCTTCTACTGATAATGGCTTATTTCGTGGAGCTTGGTTTACCGATGTCAACGGTAATAAACAGATAATAAAGGGACAGGTAGTAATTTCGCAGAGTGATGGTAAACAGAGTTTTCAATGTCGATTAATCGACGAAACGGGTCGTATAATCGATGTAAATTACGCACATTAAACGTTAAAATCATTGTATTTCAATAAATAAAGAGTTATCTTTGTCGCAAATTTTCTCAAAAGAGCGCTACTTGCCCATCAAGAGTGCTCTTTTGATTGTCTAAATACCTTTAATTAAATCATGAAAAAAGTAAATTTAACAGCGCTTCTTTTGTTCTTTGTTCTGCTGGTTTCAGCGGCTGAGATGCCTGATGCCTATTACTCAGCTGCCAATGGGAAATCAGATTCTATCTTAAAATCTTCACTGAGTCAAGTCAT
>JARKSE010000016.1 GCA_029974315.1 Paludibacteraceae bacterium
GCTTGTTTTGGGAGTTACTTTTAAAGAAAATTGTCCCGATGTACGAAATACTAAAGTGATTGAAATAGGGCGGGAATTAGAGGACTTTGGAGTGAAAGTAGATTATTATGATCCTTGGGCTGATTCAGCAGAGGTGAAACATGAATATGGGGTTGATTTACTTCAAAAATTTGATGATAAGAAGGCATATCAAGCGATTATAGCTTGTGTATCTCATAATGAATTTTTGACATTCGATTTTGCAAAATATAAATCACAAGGCGCCGTTATTTTTGATGTAAAGAATTTTGTGGATAGAAACTTGGTGGACGGACGACTTTAATACTTACTGAATGGCTCAAATTGGCGTTGCAAAAATAGGGAATAAAGATTTAGTGTGGAGTGTGTTAGCTACATTTTTCAAAATGGGAGCAGGCGTGCTCCTTTTCCCTATTATTTTACGTATGCTGCCAGCCGAAACAGTTGGTATTTGGACTGTATTCACGGTGGTTACTTCTTTGAGTTTGTTGCTCGACTTTGGATTTAATTCTTCTTTTGCACGTAATGTAGCGTATATCTTTACGGGAGTAGAGTCACTCCAGAAAAATGGCTTTTCCGAAGCATCGGATACAGTTAATTATGATTTATTGAAGAGTACGATTCGTGCTATGCGTTGGTTTTACTCTCGTGTAGCAGTGGTTTTATTAGTATTGTTATTGACTTTTGGGACGTGGTATATTTACACGTTACTGCAAACTTATAAGGGCGATACTACTGAAATTTACGTAGCTTGGTTTTTGTTGTGTGCTATTAACACTTATAACCTGTACACACTTTACTATGAGTCACTTATGCGTGCTCGTGGTTTCGTAAAAAGGTTAAATCAAATTATTTTGGTAGGGAATATTGCCTATATAGCAGTGGCGGCAGTATTGGTTTTGACTGGTTTTGGGCTTGTGTCCATCGTTTCTGCGCAAATCGCTTCGGTGGTTATTATTCGTATTTTATCCAAAAAGTATTTTTTTGATTCAGAATTGGT
>JARKSE010000029.1 GCA_029974315.1 Paludibacteraceae bacterium
TGCTTGAACAACTTGTCAGTAAAACTAAACCTGCTAATAAAAGCGAAATCATTTTCGTTGTAATTGTCTGTTTTTTCATATTTACTTATGTTTTTAGATGTTGCATAACATCTTGTTTACGAAACAAATATACATCATTTGTAAAAAACCAATAACATAAGTATGTCATTTCAAAAATAATTCGACATGGATTCTATACACGTCATTAACACGCATTTTATCAAATTGGAGAATTAACTGTTTAGTAATCCTATCCTTAATTAGCACCTTCCAATGCAGATTGTAACTGTGCTGTTAAGCAGTTGAAATAAAGAATACTTGATCTCCAATATTTCTATCATTAAAATTGTATCTCGTATCAACTATTTATTTGTCAATTCGTTTTCAATCATAATGATTTTTTTTAACCGCGGAGTTCGCAGAGGATGCGCAGAGGTCGCAGAGTTTTTTTTGCGTTCTTTGCGTAAAATCTTAGCGCTCTTTGCGGTTTAACTATTGTTCTTTTAACCGCAGAGTTCGCAAAAGATGTGCAGAAGTCGCAGAGTTTTCTTTGTGTTCTTTGCGTAAAATCTTTGCGTTCTTTGCAGTTTAACCCTTGTTCTTTTAACCGCAGAGTTCGCAAAAGATGTGCAGAGGTCACGGAGTTGTTTTTGCGTTCTTTGCGGTTTATTCGATTTTTCGTTTTCATTATTCATAATCCATTTGTAACTCTTTTACGTATGTCATTTTAACACACCAATCTATCTTTTTGGGTTGGTACCATAAAATTGCACTTGTTTATCCAAGGTAAAACAATTTGTTGAAAATCGTCAAATGGGTTTTTATGATTTTGCAAATTTTTAGCGCTATCATTGGTATAAATCCCGGTAGTCTTGTTGCTACTATGACCTTGTAATTCCTGAATATAATGCAAATCCTTCCTTATGTTCCTGAGTATCGTGCAGATTCTATGTTTTGCGCGTAGGGCTCAATCAACTTCTTTTTCTTTCGAAACTCACTGCAATGCACTTCTCGCTGCTGTGAGTTATAGTCTTTAATTAGGTATTTATTTAAGCATTTTAGGTAAGATTATTGATTTTCCGAGGATATTCCCAATTTAGCATTGTCAAATGCTTGATTAGGATTGAATCTACCTTTGAAAACAAATTAATTTTGATGTTTATCAGATAGTTTCTTCTTTTCTCTACCAAAAATCAACTCGTTGTTATTCTCGCAACCTTTATACTCAATTTGCAGGGTAATATGACTTATGCCGAATTTTTCTTTTAATACCCTTTCCACGTTATGACGAGAAGATTGAGCTTCGCTAAGCGACATGTCTTGAGACATATTGAGATGAGCTTCTAAATGAATATGTTCATCATCCATTTGCCATATATGCAGGTGGTGAATATTTTCAACTTGTGGTAAGGTTTCCACGCTTTGTTTGATTTTTTGAAGGTCGATGTGGCGGGGTGTTGCCTGCATCAGGATATCTACCGTTTGGCGTACCACGCCCCAGGTGTGGTAGATGATGTAAACTCCAACGGCAACAGTTATGAGCGGGTCGAGCCAGTAAACTTGCCAAAAGAGAATGGCTATACTGCCTGCAATAATCGCTACGGAGGAGAGCGTATCGCCCAACAAATGCAGGTACGCAGCACGTATATTCAGGTTGTGCGATTTGTCTTTTTGCAATACCAACACCGAAATTAAATTAGCCAACAGTCCGAAAACAGCTACTGTCAGCATGATTCCGCCCTTGATAGGTTGTGGGTACATGAAGCGTTTGTAGGCTTCCACAAAAAGGAAAATGCAAATGGCGATCAATACCACTCCATTAAAAAGAGCCGCTAAAATCTCGGCACGTTTGTAACCGAAAGTCTTTTGAGCATCAGGTTTCTTAGCGGCATGTTTCCCGGCTAAAAAGGCAATGAAAATAGCGGATGTATCTCCCAAATTGTGTATCGCATCGGAAATAAGGGAAAGGCTGTTGGAGATAATTCCACCTGCTACTTGTACCAAGCTTATGGAAAAATTGAGTAGCGTAACCCATAATAGCTTTTTCCTCCGAACATTTTGCGTGTGTGTATGATGATGGTGATGGTGATACTGTTTATTAACAAATACCGTTTTATTTTCCTCTTTATTATTCATTTACTTCACGCACTTAAAAATCAATATTGAGCGATGATTTTTTACCTCTACTTTTTCTCCGTAAAATGATTTCAGCAATTCTATCGCTTCCTTTTTTGTAAAATGTGGCGGAGTGAAAAATCCTTTCTTATCTAATACATAGCGAACAATCCAATCGGCGATGCGGCGTTCCCCCCTAACATAGAAGCAACCCAAGAAAATACCGCCTCGTTTAAGTACACGATAGATTTCACAAAACGATTTGTATTTTGATGCGGGAAAAGCATGAAAACCATTCATAGAAAGTACCGCATCAAAACGCTCATTTTCAAATGCAAGTTTACAAACATCGCCATGTTGCAACCCTACATTTTCAATCTTTTCACGAAAAACACGTTCATTGGCAATACTGAGCATATCTTTTGAAAAATCGACACCCACGATTTTTGCGTTCCGCATATTGCGAAACTTTTCGGCAGTAAAAACGGCTGTTCCTACCGGAACATCCAAAATTTCCCCTTGAAAATCATCGGGTAGCATCTCTAACACCTCTTTTGCCACCAAATTGTCGTCCACTTTCCAAATGCAATTCATATAAAGACGGCTCCACCACTTGCGTGCTGTCAACACATCGTCGTAGCGATTGGTAATTTTTGTGTAGGCTCTATCTGGAGAATTGGTAGTTCTTTTTGACATATGATTGTTTAAACTCCAATTGCTTATTTAAACCTTCCATCTGAT
>JARKSE010000080.1 GCA_029974315.1 Paludibacteraceae bacterium
TGTGGCATTAACTTGCCGACTTAAAGAGTTATCCTGCAATAGGTAATGGTAGAACGGTTGGTCAGTTTGAGCCGTGCGTTGTGCATATAACAAACAGCACAAAAGAAAATAACTGTCTTCTGCGCTGCGTTCGGCAGGGAAAAGGATGTCCGATTTTGTCAAAAATGTGCGTTTATAGATGAAAGTTGTGAAGTACGATGCGTAGTTGACTAAAAACGATTGTTTGTCTGAAACGGAAAAGAGACCGTTGGGTAGTTTCGGATTTTTTAATAAAGTGGTTTTGCCTTTTCTTTCTTGCAGAGCATTACAACAACAGATATCTGCATTGTGTTCGGAGGCTTGCTTGTAGAGCGTTCTGTACATGATAGGTTCGATCCAATCGTCGCTGTCGCAAAATGCTACGTACTCGCCTTGAGCCAATTGAATCCCGACATTACGTGCTGCTCCTGGCCCGCTATTTTGAGGCGTCGCTGCAAATCGAAACATCGGTTTACGATGATGATTAGCTAACAACGATTTAACCAATTCCAAACTGTCATCGCCGCCATGGTCGTCCACTAAAATGACTTCTAAGTCGGCCAAGGTTTGCGCCAATAGCGATTCTACGCAACGCACAATGGTGGCTGCTGCACGATATACAGGTATTATAACAGATACTTTAGGCATGATATAAAATGTCCAACATTTGCCTCACACGTTTATTAAAAGTATGATTCGATAAAATAATTTGACAAGCCTTTTGAGCTTGATTCTTTTTATCCGTGGTCAATCCATCTTCAATCAGAGCCATCAACTCTTCTTCGTTATTATACAAGCCTACTTCTCCATGTGGAAATAGCGATTTGATATAAGGATTAGAATCACAAATTTGATAAGCGCCTGCTCCGCAAGCCTCAAAAACGCGTTGATTAGCGCCATCAAGGGTTTGCTCATTATGAATGTTTAGAGCTATGCGTGAACGACTAAATAATTCATTAACCTTTTCTGGCGAAATATTTATATTTTTAAAAATAGACCGTTTTTCACGAAACAACCATTTGATTGGATTCTTATAATAAGGTTTGTAATGACCATAAATCAAAATCTTTTTATCAGGAAAACGATTAACTACTGCACGTAATAACCGAATACGTTTAGGACTAAAATAGATAGTTCC
>JARKSE010000091.1 GCA_029974315.1 Paludibacteraceae bacterium
TGTGGCAAAGGTGGTAACGCTGTCCATTTTATTATGGAACATGAACAGATGTCTTATGTAGATGCGTTAAAGTATTTGGCAAAAAAATATCACATTGAGGTGGTTGAGCGTGAACTGTCTGATGAAGAGAAGATTCAGCAAAGTGACCGCGAAAGTATGTTGGCAGTGAATGCATTTGCTGCTAAATATTTTGCTGATATGCTCCACAATCACCGCGATGGTAAAGCGATTGGCATGAACTATTTTCGTGAACGCGGTTTTTCTGACGAAACTATCTTGAAGTTTCAGTTGGGCTACTCGCTTGACGAGTCGGATGCGTTTTATCGTGAAGCTGTGGCGAAAGGTTTTAAAACTGAATTTTTAGAAAAAACGGGATTATCGCCCAAACGTGAGGATGGTTCGTATTATGATCGTTTTCGAGGGCGGGTAATGTTTCCTATACATACAATTTCGGGTAAAGTAGTTGCTTTTGGTGGACGAACCTTAAAAAAAGATGATAAAACAGCAAAATACCTCAACTCTCCAGAATCAGAGATATATCATAAAAGTGATGAGTTGTATGGAATTTTCTTTGCGAAACAAGCCATTGTAAAAGAAGACCGTTGTTTTTTGGTAGAGGGTTATACCGATGTGATTTCGATGCATCAAGCAGGTGTTCAAAACGTAGTAGCCTCTTCGGGAACATCGCTCACTTCGGGACAAATTCGCTTAATCCATCGCTTTACGCCCAACATCACCGTTTTGTACGACGGCGATGCGGCAGGTATTAAAGCTTCTATTCGTGGTATTGATTTATTGCTCGAAGAGGGCATGAATGTGAAAGTGCTTTTACTTCCCGATGGTGAAGATCCCGACAGTTATGCGCGTAAACACAATGCTTCTGATTTTATCGATTTTATCGATAAAAATCAGGTGGATTTTATTCGCTTTAAAATCAATTTGTTGCTACAAGACGTAGGTAATGATCCCATTAAAAAAGCTACTTTAATAGGCGATGTGGTTCGTAGTATTGCTTTGATTCCTAATAAGTTAATTGCATCTGAATATGTAAAAGAGTGTTCTACACTGCTCGCTGTTGATGAAAAAATTATTTATAATGAAATCAACAAATTAAAACGTAAAAAACGTGAAGAAGAGCAGAAACGAGCTTCGACTACAACAACAGAGGTTAGTGATATTCCTTCTGCTGTTTTGGCAGAAGGTGAGGTGCAAATTTCTATCGACCAAGCAACTAATCAGCAGGAGTTAGATATTCTCTACTTTGTCATTCGTCACGGTGTTGAGTTTTTGTATAGTGAATATGAACCAGAATCGCAGCAATTGGTGCGCCATTGGAGTGTAGGCGAATATATTGTAGAACAGCTGTTTGGCGACAACATTGAGTTTAAAAGTCCTATAAATAAGAGTTTCTTAAATGAGTTTGCTCTGCATTTACGGGACGAGGAGTTTAATCCAACTACATTTTTTCTACAACATCCACACCCGCAAATTAGTCGTTTGGCGGTTGATTTGATGACAGACAAATATCAATTAAGCAAAATTTTTACACGTGAAGAACATAATTTTATTGACGAAAAGTATCAATCTAAAGCTAAGGCAAAACGCGAAGCACAAAAACAAGAAGAGCATAGGCGTTGGCTTTTAGAATCTGTTCCACGTGTGATTTATGAATACAAAAATTCGATTGTGGTTGACCTCATCAAAGCTGAGATGCAAAAATTGAAAGAGGCCACTGAAGCTGCTGACCTAAAAGCGGCTGAATCAATTATGAAAACTATTGCTAATTACAATACGTTAAAAGCCCAGTTTGCTAAGGAACTTGGCGAACGTGTGATTGTAAAAATGAGCTGAGTTTTCCGCTTCTTCTTAGGGGTTGCTTCGTCCAACCTTTTTTATCTGCTATTTTGTTAACAAAATGATTTTTTGTAAATTTGTAAATTATTTTAGATACAAATTTTATGTCAGATACATCAGATACAAATCAAAACATCATCGATGA
>JARKSE010000092.1 GCA_029974315.1 Paludibacteraceae bacterium
TGAAAAACCCATCAAGTGTGCAAAAGTTCTCAACAGGGAGAAGGCAGGATTTAAAACATCCTACACAGAAACCGTTGGAAATGATGAAGTATTTTATTGCTACATATTCAGATGAAAATGATTATGTGCTTGATAACACAATGGGAGTAGGAACAACTTGTTTAGGGGCAAAAGAGTTGAACCGTTCTTTTATTGGAATTGAAAAAGATGTAAAAAATTATAATTTGGCAGTTGCTAGTGTGTTCGGGTAGCATTGCCACTCACGTTTCCGCTCTGAGTAGTGGCGGTTTGGAACTACTCACTTTAAATAACAGATAATGACAATAGAAAGCACAGAACAACAAAATACAACAGCACCCGCCATTACTTATAGCGAGTGTTATCGGCTGCCTTTCCTTTCTCTTTTCCACGCAGATTGTATGGAAATTATGAAACAATACCCTGATAAATACTTTGATTTGGCAATCGTTGACCCGCCGTATGGGATAAACTTTGACGGAAACACAACAGTAAAAGGCAAGGCTGGTAAAGCTGATACATTTTCAAATATACAACACCACGAAAAAAAAGGGTGGGATACTGTAAGACCTACAAATGAATACTTTATCGAATTGCAACGAGTAAGTAAAAACCAAATTATTTGGGGAGGCAATTACTTTGCAGACCTTTTGCCACCAAGTAGAGGGTGGATTTTTTGGGATAAAAAAATAACAAATGCAAACAATACGAATTTTTCAGATGGTGAACTTGCTTGGACTTCGTTTAATTGCATTTTAAGACGTTTTACTTATGACTGGATAGGATTTGGATACTTGAATAATAAAACAGGGCAAAAGAAAATACACCCAACCGAAAAACCAGTTAAATTATATTCGTGGATTTTACAGCAATATTGCAAACCAAATCAATTAATTTTAGACACTCATTTCGGGAGCGGCTCAATAGCTTTGGCAGTTGATAAAGCGAACCGATTAGATAAAATGAATTTACATTTAACAGCGTGTGAAATTGACAAAGAATATATTGACAAGGCAATCAAACGAATTTCAGAAAGTATCAAACAAGGT
>JARKSE010000102.1 GCA_029974315.1 Paludibacteraceae bacterium
ACGATATTTATATGTGTTGTAAGGCGAATTTATACGTGTGTGTTCAGTCAATATACGTGTCAACGTAAAATCACCTAATGCAAATTTCACCGTAGGACACGCTTGCAAAGGCATTCCTTTACGTATACGATTAAGATACAAACCCGCAATTACTGGTTTATCTTTAGCCACATTCGTTTCTTCATCCACAATAGATGCCAACGTGGACACCTCTACTGGTGTGAGATTGGCTGCTTGAGCTTTAGTCAAACGTTCTTCTGTCCAAAAGCGTTTGTATTCTTGAAACATGCGATCAAACAATTTTTCAGCGGTTACATCCCAGTACACTTCGTACGTATTTGGGATAAACATCGCAATAACAGTTTCAGGCGTCATATCATAACGTTTGAGAAATTCAGCGTTATTCATTAATTGAATGAATTGCGTAGAATCAACCATCAGTTGTTGTGCTAAACGAGCCGCCAATTGTTCCTTCAAACGAATATTATTAAATTTCAATTGCACCGCTTCCTGCATACCAAAAATAAGATGTTGCCCCAAGGTACGATTGGTCATGCCATCTTCAATCCGATATTTCCCAGGTTTTAACCGCGTATCGTACTCTTTGGTTTTCATATAACGCACAAAACCAGAGGCATTACGTACCACTTGCAACTGTTCGAGCTGTACCGACACACTATCAACAGTCGTATTAGGATACACATACACGTAGACCTTTTCGCCATTTGGTACGGAAAAATTCGGCAAAAAGGCAATCGCCACACGACGATAGGCCACAAATAAAACGATAAAAAGTCCGAGTAAAATGGGCAATATCAGCCGCTTATTTCGTACTATAAAATCACGCATCTTTTTAAATGTCATAAATCTATCAATAATGATTTAACGTGTAAAGGTAGTAATAAGTTTTTTGAAAAGAAATAGTTTTTTTATTTTCAAATGTAAGAAAATTATCCTATCTTTGCACCGCTTTTGCGGCTTAGCCGACTAAGAAGGAAGTTTGGGTGAGTGGCTGAAACCACCAGTTTGCTAAACTGACGTACGGGTAACCGTACCGGGGGTTCGAATCCCCCAGCTTCCGCAATCTATGCTGATAATCAAGTGTTTGCATCAATAAAGGACTAAATAAGGGACTAAAACCTTGTTAGTCCTTTGTTTTTTTAGTAAAAATAC
>JARKSE010000105.1 GCA_029974315.1 Paludibacteraceae bacterium
AAAAGAAATTGGGTCGTATTCCTAAAAAATACGACCCAATTATTACGCTAAGAAATCACCGGCGGTGGAAAACACGTGGTTAAACATTTGGTTGACTTCCGGTGGCGCATTTTTCCCCGCTGGGAAAGGCGTCTCGTGCGAGTACTCGAATGGATAATCGAGTTCTGTTAAGCACTTCTTGGCGCATGTTTCGCCTAATGCATCGTGAATACCTGATGTGGGGATTACAAAATCTTTTTTCAGTGAGATGGCTCGGATGCGGTCTGAGGCTTGTTCAAAAAAGCCTTCTCTATAGGCGGCGTCCTCTTTTTTGTCTATCATGCAGCGGAAGGCCCTGTTGAAGCAATCGGTCGGATTGAGAGGTTGTGATAAAAAATTGTTTTGGTAATAATTAAGCATTTGTTTAAAAGATGCTTCATCCATAATATAACGTGAGTTGCCATTCATTTCGTTAAAAATCGAACCACCACAAAACATAAATAAGCGCGAATTACTGAATAGTTTATCTGGATTACTCAAAAATAACACTTGTGCTAGCAATGCACCTATGGAGTAAGCGAAAAAGTCAATTTTTGTACCCTCTTTAAAATAGGGATGATTGCCGCTTTTAATTTCGTTCATTAACTGTACTATATTGAGTCCTGTTTCGCATCCAGACGTGTAAAATCGTTCGGGAGCTTGGCTCAAATGATCACTTAATGCGAGGTTGGCAAATGTTAAATTGTTTGGATTCCCACATCGATGATTGCGCTCTAAAACCCATTTCATAATACTGCGTGGGTTGTGCCACGATGTGGGCGTTCTGTTTATGTGAAAAGCAATGGGGAACATAATCACAGGTTTACCTGTATAGTTTGCCAAATAATCGCCCCAAGGTAGGTATTTCTCCCAACTGCGTTCATTGAGCCCATGTAATAGGATAATACATTCACTCGCTTTTATGCCATTCCCTTTATGGAAAATAGGATATTGAAACTGTTTGTTTTCGTCGATACTATTATCTGGCGTATCGCAAAAGTCGGTTTTACAAAAGTTCGTCTGTTGTTCTTCAACCTGTGTGTCGAATTGACGTTGCTTAAAATCGACAAAGTCAATTTTGACATCCGAGGTAGTGCCACTCGTAGAATTGGACATTTTAAATAATGTCTGTAAGAGCGGAATGCGTTCGTTGATATTCCAGTTTGTCATACATCAATCTTTTAGGGTTACATTTTGGATGTTACAAAAGAACCTCATTCCGATTGATTGCCCAAAAAAAAGGGATAATCCCTTATAGTCAGGTATTAATTTTAATTATTAGGGGCAAAAAGAGTCTATTTGGGGTGTTTGTTGTGTTTCTAAAAATAGGTATGGGGTGAGAATGTGGCGAATTTTAATTATTTGTGGTCTTTTCCCTTGGTTTGTGCTGTTTAAATGCTTGTTTGTACAAAAAAAACACCTATTTTTGCACAAAAGTATTTATTTATGAAATTAAACCTATATTGGCGTAAGAAAGGGAAGTCAGTAGATGATTATCTTATCAACAAGGCGAATTTGGTGAAGTTGATTGCTTTTACAGCTGTGTTTGCGTTGTGCTTCATAAATATTTATCGCCCATTCAATTCAGAGAGTTGGTATCATGTTTCGCCTATTAAGTATTTCTTATTCTCTTTTTTACTCGTACTCACTGGTATATTAGTTATTGCCTTTAGTCGATTTCTAATGTATCGTTTCGTGCATCGTTATTCGTTGTATTACATTGAATACGCCCTCTGGATTATTGCTGAAATAGTTGTGCTATCAGGGTTCTATACCATATATACTATTGCAGTAAATGATCATTTGATATGGTGGTCGTGGGAAGATGTACTCAAAGTATTAAAAAATTCGAACAGTAACACCGTGTTCGAGATTGTGTTTCCATATGCTGTTTCGTGGTTGT
>JARKSE010000107.1 GCA_029974315.1 Paludibacteraceae bacterium
AGTATTGATATTACCGCTGATCAGGGCCTATTTAGAGCCACTGGTCAAACTATTGCTTTTCCTGGTTATTTAGCAATTTATCCAGAACAAACCAAAGAAAAGCTATTGCCACCATTAACAGTTGATAAGGTTTTAAAATTAATTGACTTACGAACAGAACAGCATTTTACTCAACCACCAGCGCGCTATAGTGATGCTGGACTGGTTAAGCAATTAGAAAAATACGGTATTGGTCGTCCATCAACCTATGCACCAACGATTTCTACAATTTTAAATCGTGAATACGTTGATAAACGTGAAATTGTGAATAATCCTCGTACTTACCACCTATTAACGCTACGCAATGGTACCATCAAAGAAGAGGTTAAAAAAGAGAAAGGAAGCGTGGAAAAGGGAAAACTTTCGCCTACCGACATTGGTATTGTGGTAAACGATTTTCTTACCGTACATTTCCCCTCTATTTTAGATTATAATTTTACCGCAAAAGTTGAAGAATCTTTTGACGAAATTGCAGAAGGTACAACAAAATGGACTGAAAACATTGATGATTTTTACAAAAAATTTCATCCTCACGTCAAAAAAGCCATTGCTACAACCGGTAAAAAAGCAGGTGAACGTTATTTAGGTATCGACCCAAAATCAGGCAAACCTGTGTATGCAAAAATCAGTCGCTTTGGCTCGGTGATACAAATAGGTGAAGCTACAGACGAAGAAAAACCAAAATTTTCGGCTCTACAAAAAGGTCAAAGTTTGGAAAGCATTACATTGGAAGAAGCATTAGAACTATTCAAACTTCCCATGAATGTTGGTAAATATGAAGACACAGACATGATTATAGCCGTAGGACGTTTTGGCCCATACATAAAACATGGAAAAACGTTTTACTCGTTACCAAAAGGTAAAGATCCACTAGAAACCACTTATGAAGAGGCTATTGAAATTATAGAAGCCAAACGCCAAGAAGATAAAAATAAACAGATAAAACACTTCCCCGAAGATGATATTCTAGTGCTTAACGGACGTTTTGGTGCCTACATCGCACACAACGGCAGTAACTACAAAATCCCTAAAACAATGAAAACTAACGAATTAACATTAGAGGATTGTAAAGCTATTATTGCCGATGAAAGTAATGCACCAAAAGCAAAAACCAAACGCAAAAAGGCTAATAAAAAATAGATATTCGTAGTCAAATAATATAAAAAAAGGATTTCACCGATGTGAAATCCTTTTTCGTATTTAGTTAATTACTATTAAGCTTTACCGTCGCTACCAAGCACATTGATAATTTTGTGAATGTACATTTTTTTCATGCTTTCACGAGCAGGAGCTAAATATTTACGTGGGTCAAACTCACCTGGGTTCTCAGCTAAAGTTTTGCGAATAGCTGCAGTCATCGCTAAGCGGCTATCAGAGTCAATATTGATTTTACATACAGCCGATTTAGCAGCTTTACGTAATTGCTCTTCAGGAATACCAATGGCATCAGGTAAATTACCACCATATTTGTTGATAGTTGCAACTTCTTCTTGTGGAACTGAAGAAGAACCATGTAATACAATCGGAAAGCCTGGTAACTCTTTTTCAATAGCTTCCAAAATATCAAATGCTAATGGAGGTGGAACTAACACACCTTTCTCGTTACGGGTACACTGTTCTGGTGTAAACTTATAAGCACCGTGACTTGTACCAATTGATATAGCCAATGAATCACAACCTGTTTTAGTTGTAAAATCAACAACTTCTTCTGGTTTTGTATATGTGTGATGTTCGGCAGAAACTTCATCTTCAACACCAGCTAACACACCCAGCTCGCCCTCTACTGTTACATCATGAGCGTGAGCATATTCAACCACTTTTTTAGTCAACGCCACGTTTTCATCGTAAGGCAAATGTGAACCATCAATCATTACCGATGAGAAGCCCATATCGATACAACTTTTGCAAGTTTCAAAGCTATCACCATGGTCAAGATGTAGTGCAATTTGAGGATTTTCCCAACCTAACTCTTTGGCATAACCAACAGCACCTTCGGCCATATAGCGCAACAATGTTTGATTAGCATAAGCACGAGCGCCTTTCGACACTTGGAGAATCACTGGTGATTTTGTTTCAGCTGCAGCCATAACAATAGCTTGAAGCTGCTCCATATTATTAAAGTTAAATGCAGGAATTGCATAGCCACCTTTAATGGCTTTGGCAAACATTTCACGTGTATTTACCAAACCTAAGTCTTTGTAATTAATCATATTGATAGAGTTTTAATAAGTATTTAATAAATAAAATTTCGCTATACAAAGATAATAAAAATCCTTCAACTTCTATGCATATAATGCAAATTTATTTGCCCAAGTCGAATAGGTACGCTACGGAGAGTTTCAACTCACCTTGATTAAAGTAGGTTTTAGAGCCCGTAGGCAAATCTAAAGTCCATCGATAATTATCTTTTGTGACATCATTTACACCTATTTGATAACTAGCACGCACTTCATAATTTTTATATTTAGCAGTCAAACCAAGTTCCGCAGCTATTTCAAATCGATTCAAACGACCATCATCGCCATACATATCTTCTGTTTCAAGCGTAACGGGTTTCTGCATCGGCGTATTTTCCCATGCAATGTCTTTACCGTGTAGACCAACATTAAACGAAGGACCTACATATAGGGCTAACGCCCATTTTTTTATCGGGAAATTAACATATACGTGCAGCGGAACATCCAAGTAGTAGAGTTGACGTTTAAAAATGGTAGTTGTATCGGAAGTGTACGACAAATTATAAGATGAAGAGCGTAAACTGTACATCGCTCCCAACTCCAATCCCCAACGGGTTGTCATATCCCAATCTGCCAACAAACCTACATGAAATCCTGAGCCCACACGCTCATTAAAGTTTACTCCATCAACATTGGTCGAAGGGAATGGCGTATTCAACTGATAACCAGCTACAGCGCCCAAACGTTGTGCTAATACACCACCTATGACAAATGCCGATAATAGTAAAACTAAAAAGAGTCTTTTCATCTATGTCTTTTTACTTAAAAATCAACTTTAGGAGCAGTTGCGGCACCAACTTCAGCTTCAAAATAAGCTTTTGATTCAAAACCAAACATACTAGCTATGATATTGGTTGGGAAACGACGAATACTAGTGTTGTAAGTTTTAGCTGTAAGGTTGAATTTTTGACGAGCAACTTGAATACGATTTTCAGTACCTTCCAATTGTTCTTGTAAAGCTAAAAAATTCTGATTAGCTTTCAAATCTGGATAATTTTCAGCAATCATCAATAAACGTCCCAAAGCAGAACCAACTTCACCCTGTGCAGCTTGAAATTCTTGTAATTTTTCAGGGGTTAAATCTTGAGCATTTACACTCATTTGAGTAGCCTTAGCACGAGCCGATACCACAGCATCTAATGTTTCTTGTTCGTGTGCAGCATAACCTTTTACGGTGCTTACTAAATTGGGAATTAAATCGGCACGACGTTGGTATTGCGATTCAACATTTGCCCACTCTGTAGTAACACTCTCTTCTGCAACAACCAATTTATTGTATGCACTCATAACCCAAAGCGCAATAATGGCAACAAACGCCAATACAGAAATCAAAATAACCGTTCCTTTTTTCATAATTGTCTGTTTTAAAAATTATTAAATATAATATGTTTGAAATTAAAATCGTCCACCGGCACCACCGCCACCGCTGAAGCCACCACCAAAACCGCCTCCTCCAAAACCTCCACGGCTTCCACTGCGTCCCGAAGAAGAAGCCACAATAATTATAGGAATAACATAAGGTACGATTTTTTTAAACTTACAATGCTTGCATTCATACACTTTTTCACCACGTCCTTTGTTTAGAGTTGTAGCGGGTACAATTACTTTATCACTGTCTAACTTATACGTTAAGGCACCACACTGGGGACATTTCTGATACATCGTAGATGCCACATAAGGCAAAATACGAGTTGCTTGACAAGCGTCACACAACCACACATCATGATCAACAGATTTTACGTCTTCTTCTGCAATTTGATCAGATTTTAAATAGGTATCTTCCTCTTTTTCGGAGAGTAAACGCATAGTTTGCCCACAAACGTGACATGAAATCGGTTTTCGACGTATTCTTTTACGCTTATAGTTGATCCACAAAGCAAATAGCGCTATCGGTAATGGAAATATAAAAGCTAAAAATTTAGAAACGTTGGTTATAGTTCTTAATCGTTTATATTGTACATTATTTTCGCCTTGTAAGCGACGTCCCACAAAATAGCTCCACCAACTTAGAATAAGCAACACTATAAACGCAATAACCAAATACGTCGCCACAGCATTAACAAAATTCGAGCGAGGAGAGTTAGTGTTGAGCAATAGCTCTTCCATGGCTTCATCGGTTGTCAAACGCGATTTAATAGCCTCTACACCAGCAATAAATCCTTCATCATAATAAGCGTGTCTAAAATACGGAAACATGACATCGTTCAAAATACCGTCACATACAGCATCGGGCAATAAGCCTTCCACGCCATAACCAGTTTCTATTTTCACGGCACGAATATCGCTTACAAACAAAATCAAAACGCCATTATCTTTACCTTCTTTACCAATACGCCATAAATTGAACAACTCATGAGCAAAGGTGTATTCGTCATCGTAACCGATAGAATTGATAACTACCACGGCCACTTGTACCGAATTTTTGGCTTCCAAATTGGTCAAGATCTGATTTAAACGTTGCTCTGCCGACGACGACAAAATGCCATCCGGATTAGAAACATAACAGCTATTACAACGCAATTTCGGATTAGGAACCGATGCGGCAGTGTAGGTTTGTGCGGCAACAGTAAGCGTTACCGCCACCAACGCCAACAAAGTTATTAATCGTTTCATAGTTAATAATTTACTACATCATGAAGGTCAATTTCAAAAATCATAGTTGAATACGGCGGAATATGAAAATTACCACCTGCTAATTTTGAACCATCTACACCATACGCCATCGTGTAAGGCACATAAATTTTAGCATATGAAGGTGCACTCATCAAACACAAGACTTCTTTCAAACCAGGTATTAAATCGCTCACTGCTAATCCATTTTCGCCACTACCAGAATCGCACACTGTACCATCCACCAATTTGGCAGTGTAAGTCATCATAACATATGAATTTGTAGGTTTTGGAGTAGATCCTGGTCCATTGTGAAAAATTTGATATTGCACACCTGATGGTAATATTTTCAAATCGTTGGCGGCAGCATGCTGTGCTTTATTTTGAACCAACCAATTGGCGTTCAAATCTTTCCAAGTTTGAAAATCGGCTTCACAGCTCGCTAAAACCAACACCAAAACTAGGTAAATCCATTTTTTTATATCATTCATTATTTTTGTTTTCTATATGTTTGAGAAAAGCTTTTTTTAGCAAACGTAGGCATAGCGCGCTTATTGCCCCAGCCAAAGAAATTGAGCGGATAAAGTACGCTATTTTTAAGCCAAGCAGGTGCAAAATCAAATCCTATCCGATAGCTTGCCAACAGTTTAAAACCACGCATCACCGTTTTTTCACCTGTGGGTTGTAAACCACGCTCCACC
>JARKSE010000124.1 GCA_029974315.1 Paludibacteraceae bacterium
AGCATCTCTTCGTAACGTGATAGCAGGAAATAGCTGCTCGCAATAATATCGGCTTCTACCAGCAACGTATTGCCTTCTTTTCGTAGGAACGGTTTTCCAAATAAGAGTGGGGTTTGTTCTATATTTTCTAATGGCAACTGTGGCATGGATTTCGCCGTTCCATAAACGTTATCATCGAAGAAATTCGACGGAATAATAACCACACGGTAACGATGAAACTGATTTACATCATTGGTGTAGCCAACTTCGGAAATTAAGTGCTTGTTTCCGTGAAGTAGAAATTCAATAATATATGTAATGGTTTCTTGCATGGTTATTTAAGTATTGCAAAGTTACAATTTTAATTGACAAAGCCATACTAAAGGAACGAAAAAACGGCTGCAAAATTTTATTGCAGCCGTTCAATTCTAATATAGAAAATAGGTTTAGGCTAGTTTTTCTAATTTAGCCACATTTCTGGCTATTTCTTCCTCTGGTACCACATAGTTTGTTAATTCGCCTGCAAAATAACGGTCGTATGATGCCATGTCAATTAAACCGTGACCTGAAAGATTGAATAAGATAACTTTTTCTTTTCCTTCTTCTTTTGCTTTCAAAGCTTCTTTAATCGCTGCTGCAATGGCATGTGTCGATTCTGGAGCTGGGATAATACCTTCGGCTTGGGCAAACAAAATACCAGCTTCAAATGATTCTAGTTGATCCACATCAGCGGCTTCGATGAGTTTGTCTTTCATCAATTGGCTCACGATGGTACCAGCGCCATGGTAGCGTAAACCACCTGCGTGAATATCCGCTGGTTCAAAATCATGTCCTAAGGTAAACATGGGCAAAAGTGGTGTCAAACCTTCGGTATCGCCAAAATCGTATTCAAATTTACCACGGGTTAGTTTTGGGCATGAAGCTGGTTCTGCAGCAATAAAGCGCGTTTGTTTTCCACCAACTAAATTGTCGCGTAAAAATGGGAATGAAATACCGCAGAAATTTGATCCGCCACCGAAACAACCAATCACTACATCAGGATAATCACCTGCAATTTCCATCTGTTTTTTGGCTTCTTCGCCGATGATTGTTTGGTGTAAAATCACATGATTTAAAACACTTCCTAAACCGTAACGTGTATCTGGTTGTGTCATGGCTTTTTCTACGGCTTCAGAGATGGCCATACCTAAACTGCCTGATGTGTCAGGATGCGCCGCTTGTAAACGTCGACCAACTTCGGTAGTATTACTTGGCGAAGCTACTACATTGGCGCCATACGTACGCATTACCGATTTACGATAAGGTTTTTGGTCGAAGCTTACTTTTACCATGAATACATCTAAATCGAGTCCAAAGTGTTTACAAGCAATACTCAACGCCGAGCCCCATTGACCTGCGCCTGTTTCGGTAGTCATGTGTTTGATGCCTTGAATTTTATTGTAGTAGGCTTGTGGAATAGCTGAATTTAATTTGTGAGAACCAACTGGACTAACGCTTTCGTTTTTAAAATAGATTTTGGCTGGTGTATCTAATGCTTTTTCTAAACCCGATGCTCTTACTAAAGGTGTTGG
>JARKSE010000125.1 GCA_029974315.1 Paludibacteraceae bacterium
GTGATCCCGTATTGGACAATCAGTCAGTTAAAGTATATATCAAACTTAAAAACTCAGAGGATCTTAAAGTTGGGTCTAATGAATATATGAAAGGAATTTTAACGTGGAGTAATATGCTTCCTATGTTTCCTGTTTCCTCAATGTACGTCAGAACTTATAATTGTATAATATTAACGCCATTGACAAAGACAAGTACTTCAATAGCATATTACAGTCCCAATGCACACAAAGCGATTCTTGATGCTCTTGGATGGCCGGTGAATTATTGGCCACGATATACAGATGGTCTTGCAGATCCTTCAACAGGTACTAGCCCTATGTTTGGAGCATATTATACAGATTTTTATGCTCAAAAACTTAACAAACCCGGTAATTTTTACGGGCTCTCAACTCCCTGTTGGTGTACTACGTAGCGATGCTAAAGAGAATTTAATTACAGCCATTGAACTCGCTGCAGCCAGAAATGAAGATGGCGAAGCAATGGTACCTGAAGTTTGTCTATTTTTTGAAGATAAATTGATGCGTGGCAATCGTTCAACAAAACGTAACACTGAAGCATTCAATGCTTTTGCGTCATTCAATTATCCAGAACTTGCTAAAACTGGTGTTCATATCAGATATGCTTCAAGCTACATTCATCACGAAAAAACGAAACAATCCTTTTCTATACAAAAAAAACTGGATACCAATATTGCCATCCTTAAAATCTTCCCCGGAATTACAGAAGCTACAGTCAAAGCCATACTCTCAATCACCGGTTTGCGTGCCGTTGTACTCGAAAGTTTTGGAGCAGGCAATGCACCACGTGTAGAATGGTTGTTTAAACTCTTGAAAAATGCTAACGATAAGGGCATTGTCATAGTTAACGTTACCCAATGCCGAAGCGGTAGCGTAGAAATGGGACGTTATGAAACCAGCATCAACCTTCAAAAAGCAGGTGTTGTAAGTGGCTACGACATGACTTTAGAAGCCACAGTAACCAAATTGATGTATCTTTTAGGGCAAACCAATAATGTGAAAGAAATTCGTACCCAAATAAGCATACCGCTGCGAGGCGAAATCACTATTGATTAAATAAAACAACGTGTTTAAGAATTTTCTATATTTTTCACGCGGACAGCAAATTGGCATCCTGATTTTATTACTGCTTATTATGGTAGTTATAAGCATCAATCTACTTCTACCCAAATTGGTCCCACCAACTTTGCCCGATAATGATTCGCTATTTAGAGCACAACTGGAAGCGTTTGCAAAATCGTTAGAAAACTCACCACGCACTATTTACGAATCGCCATTTGAGAAAAAATCATACAAATCATTTGAAGACAAACAGCCGCAAACAGAACTTTTTACCTTCGATCCCAACACTTTGGATTCAACTGGTTTTGTGCGTTTAGGATTAAAACCGTACGTCGCTAAAAATATTGTAAATTACCGTTTAAAGGGTGGAAAATTCAAAACTCCTGACGATTTTTCCAAAATTTACGGCATAAATCCCGATTATTTTGAGGTATTAAAACCCTATATTAAAATTACATCAATAGCAACTCCTGAAGTCAAACAAACAACATCGCAAGAACCTGTTTATATTGATTTGAACCGTTGCGATACTACAGAGTTAAAAATGTTACGTGGCATTGGTAGTACTCGTGCCAAACAAATTGTCAATTACCGTAAGCGATTAGGAGGTTTTTCATCGCCGGAACAACTACTGGAGTTACGTAATTTCCCAGAAGAGCTATACACCGAATTACAACCCTACTTGTCTGCTACCACAGATTCTATTAAACCAATTTTAGTGAATAAAGCCACCGTAGAAAAATTGAAAAACCATCCCTACATCAACTTTTATCAAGCTAAAGCCATTTACGAATTGCGCCGTTCTAAAGAGGGATTACACAGCTTGGATGAACTCAAATCGTTGCCCGAATTCACGCCCGACGACCTGCGTAAGTTAGCACCTTACTTGGATTTCCGCGAAATAAAATATACGTACAAACGAAGATAAAAGGTCGATTTGTGTTAAATAAAATACTTACATTTGTAAGCACTATTTAGAGTCTCTTTTACACCTTCTGAAAAAAATAAAGCACTAAGAATATACAACATGAAGTACAAAAACATTAGAGAAGAAGAATTGAAAAACAAAGTTGGCTATGATTGGTTCAACCACTTCGACACCACAGAGATTATAGGCAATATTGACTTTAGTGTTTTTCCAAAACAAACCAGTTTATTCGGAAGAGTACCATTGCTTTGGGCAGAGGCAAAAACAGGTGACTATGATGTTACAACGATGTTTGTACAACTCATTTTAACAATAGGTAAAGCACGGACTTTTGACAAAACTTTACCGCCAGCATTTCTCGGCGCTTTTGACTTCAAAAAAATTGCGTTTGTTTCATACATAAGTATTCAAGACATATTTTATCTCAATGACTTCAATTGGAATGTTACACCCAGTAACCACGACACAAAAGAGTTTAAGTTAATCAAAGAAAGAGTTAACAAAACACTGAAACAAAATACCTACGTTTACGACTACCTAAAAGATGAAAAAGAACTCAAATATTTCATTGACAAAAACATTAAAAATGCCATAGAAGCAAACAAAATCAAAATTGATAAAAATAATTTTATCCCTATCTATTTACGTTGGTTAGATGTGATAAAACCGATTATAGACGTAAACTGGGACGAGTTAAAAAAAGCCAATATTTTAGATAGCGATTTTTACCTCGCTGACCTTTTTGTGGACGACAAAGACACGCAAAAGCTTGAAGATGATTCGACCATACGTGACAATCTGTTTGTAGTATTTGATAATCAAGGCTACAAAATTGCGAAAGAAAATATCAAACAGATGTTTGATGCAACAATCCATATAAAAGGAAAAGAAACTTATCAGCAATTTTGGAAACGCTACAAACGCCCACCACTCAAGCAGTTTCAAGATTATATCATTGAGCGTAGAGATTTATTGGTTCCACAAGATATTCGTGAGCGACAAGGAGCTTTTTTCACACCACGCCAATGGGTAGAACTTTCGCAAAAATATCTCACCGATTATTTGGGCGAAAACTGGCAAGAAGAATATTACATTTGGGATTGTGCGGCAGGCACAGGAAATTTGCTCGCTGGCTTAACCAATAAATACAACATTTGGGCAAGCACACTCGACCAAGCCGACGTAAAAGTGATGCACGAGCGTATTGAGCGTGGCGCCAATCTTTTAGAAAATCACGTGTTTCAATTCGACTTTTTGAATGATGATTTCACAAAACTTCCACAAGGTTTACAAGACATTATAAATGACGAGAAGAAACGTAAAAAGCTAATAATTTACATCAATCCGCCATACGCAGAAGCTGATAACAGACGTGGTGATGGACGAACAGGCGTAGCAGTTTCTCAAATCCATAAAAAGTATTCCGATTTAATGGGTTACACAAAACGAGAAATGTATGTGCAGTTCTTAACAAGAATTTATTGCGAAATACCTCAAGTGGTGCTTGCAAATTTTTCAACTTTGAAAAATTTGCAAGCACCAATGTTCTCGGATTTCCGAGCGTTTTTTCGAGCGAAGATCGAAAAATTATTTTTGACACCAGCGGACACATTCGACAACGTTAAAGGGCAATTTCCAATTGGCTTTTTCATTTGGAATACAGACAAGAAAGAAGTTTTTGAACACATTGAAGCGGACATTTACGATAAAAACCAAACTTTTATAGGTATAAAAAATATTTGGGCTTATGACAAACTAAAATTTATAAATGATTGGGTAAAAACTTTTAGAAATACAAAATCTGAATCAATTGCAACGATTATAGGTGTAGGTAGCGATTTTCAAAATCAAAGATTGGTGCGCTTTGGCGAACCATTTATGAAAGTCCCCGCTTCAAATCATAATTGGCAAACTACTAAAGACAATTTAATTGAAACATCAATTTATTACACAGTTCGTCACATTATTGAAGCAAATTGGTTGAATGACAGAGACCAGTTTTTATTTCCAAACGACAATTGGAAAACTGATTTAGAATTTCAAAATGATTGTTTAGCTCATACTCTTTTCAGTAACAATATTTCGAGAAGTTTTGGAATTAATCATTGGATACCTTTCACAGAAAGCGAAGTAAACTCAAAGGAAAAGTTTGAAAGTAACTTTATGACAAACTTCATAAATGGAAAATTGAAAACTGAAGAAACAACTACCTTGTTTGGAACAACCACCGTAGAGAACAAATCGTTACAATTTTCAGATGAAGCAACAGCCGTTTTCGATGCGGGACGTAAATTGTGGAAATATTACCATGCGCAAAACAGCGTGAACGTCAATGCA
>JARKSE010000131.1 GCA_029974315.1 Paludibacteraceae bacterium
TCCAGGATTCCTTTTCCCTGGCAAAACACAATTCTCCGAAGACGAAGCTCCTGAAACACTGGAAATTTCACAACAAATAAATTCGATTAATCCGTTGAATTGGATAAAAGTGGGAAAATCTATCCGTTCAAAAAAACCTGATTTAGTGATTTTTGCCTATTGGATGTCGTTTATAGCACCTTGTTTTGGTAGCATCGCCCGTATTATCAAGAAAGATAAAAACATAAAATGTGTGGCACTTGTTCACAACATGCTACCTCACGAACCAAGTTTATTGGACAAACTATTACCGCCCTATTTTGTGGCTTCGATGGATGACTTTGTGGCACTCTCCCGCTCTGTTGTAACTGATATAGAAAAGATAGACAGAAAGCAGAAGCCCAAACGTTTTTCACCACACCCCATTTATGATCACTACGGCGATTTGCTTCCAAAAGAACAAGCCGCCACACAATTAAAATTGGATTCGAATATTCCTTATCTCCTCTTTTTTGGATTTATTCGGTCCTACAAAGGCTTAGATTTATTATTAGAAGCCTTAGCTGACGAACGTCTAAAGACATGGAATGGCAAACTCATTGTAGCAGGTGAATTTTACGAAGATAGCAAATCTTACCTAGATACTATTGAGCGTTTACAGTTACAAGATCGCGTTATTTTACACACATCGTTTATTCCCAACAACGAAGTCAGCCTCTTTTTCAGCGTAGCTGATTTAATTATACACCCTTATAAAATTACTACACAAAAAGACCTAGCAGGCACGCCATAAATAATAAGAAGTATTCTGATTTAATCATACAGATTCTGTTCAAATGCGCCAAACTCCTTACTATTCAAGATTAATCGTCGAAAAGCAGCTGTCAAAAAACCTGTTCCATAACCAATTAGCTGACTAAAAGCAGCACCGACAGACAACACCCCTATATGACAACTTTGATTTTTAACACAAGAATCAATAAATACAAGGAGTATATACAACATTATTGGCAATAGTGCATATAACGTATATAAAGACATAATACAAAGCGCCACAACGCCTAATGTAAAAATTGATGGCAAAAGATGAACTAATTTTAATGATTTTGGATGCCGTTTATATAAATTAATACGTGCTATACCTGAATTGTATACCTGCTTAAAAAATTTCTTAAAGTCAGTACGACGTTTATGATAAACCCATGCATCAGGTATTAATTGACAAGAATACCCTTGCTCACAAATACGTAAACTTAAATCAATATCTTCTCCAAAACGCATGGCTGAAAAACCATGTAATTTTTCATAAACAGTTCTACGTACACCCATATTAAAGCTGCGTGGATAAAATTGATCTAAGCCTCGCTTTTTGCCACGAATTCCACCAGTCGTAAAAAAAGAGGTCATTGCATAGTTGATAGCCTTTTGTGTTGGTGAAAATGATTCATGTGCACAATCGGGACCACCAAAAGCGTCCAATAAGTCTTTGTTCAATTCCCCAGCAATTACTTGTAAGTACAACGACGGTAAAACACAATCTGAATCCAAAATAATCAAATAATCACCAGACGCGTGATTAGCACCAAAATTGCGAGTCGGTCCAGGCCCTGAATTATCCTTTTGATAATATAAAATGGGCATTTTAGATCGATACTTATCAACAATGTAATCACAAGGATATGTTGATCCATCCTCAACAATAATAACTTCAAAGTTAGTATAAGTTTGAAGTTGAATACTACCAAGTAATTCGTCTACTTCATCTGGACGATTATAAACAGGAATTATAATTGAAAATTGAATATTTTCAGAATCCATAACTAATCCATTTTTTTAAAACAAACTAAACGTAACCGTTAAACCTGCCATTACGATAGAAACCATTGACATCAACTTAATTAAAATATTAAGTGATGGACCAGATGTATCTTTAAATGGATCGCCAACGGTATCACCCACAATAGTAGCTTTATGGTTATCAGAGCCTTTACCTCCAAAATTTCCTTCTTCTACATATTTTTTAGCAATGTCCCAAGTACCTCCTGAATTAGCCATGAAAATTGCTAATACAAATCCGCTGCTCAAGCCGCCAATCAAAAGACCGAGTACACCGCCAACGCCTAAAATTAAGCCCGTAGCAATGGGAACGATGATAGCTAACAACGACGGCAGTAACATTTCGCGTTGTGCGCCTTTGGTTGAAATAGCAACGCAACGTTCGTAATCGGGTTCGGCTTTGCCTTCGAGTATGCCTTTGATGGTTCTAAATTGACGACGAACTTCTTCAACCATTTTTTGTGCAGCGCGACCTACGGCATTCATAGTCAAGCCACAGAAAAGGAACGTCATCATAGCACCGATAAAGATACCTACCAAAACAATCGGATTCATCAGATTGACTTGATAAAAGTCCATAAAATCGACGAGCGAAGCAGAAGCCGTGTCAATTATTTCGTCACCGATTTCTAAGGTAGTTTGTCCAATACGCACTAATGCAATTTTAACCTCTTCGATAAATGAAGCCAAAAGTGCCAAGGCGGTAAGTGCAGCGGAACCGATAGCAAAACCTTTTCCTGTAGCTGCAGTAGTATTTCCAAGAGCATCTAATGCATCGGTGCGTTGGCGCACTTCCGGTTCGAGATTACTCATTTCGGCATTACCGCCGGCGTTGTCGGCAATAGGGCCATAAGCGTCAGTAGCCAAAGTAATACCAAGTGTAGAGAGCATTCCGACTGCTGAGATACCAATACCGTAAAGTCCGAGACTTAAATTTTGTGCCGTTAAAAAGTTTTGTAAATCGAAACCAATGGCGCACAAGTAAGCCATTATAATGGCAATGCCAATTGTAATAACCGGAATAGCTGTTGAAATCATGCCCACGCCGAGACCGGAAATGATGACGGTAGCCGGACCTGTTTGTGAACTTTCGGCTACTTTTTGTGTTGG
>JARKSE010000043.1 GCA_029974315.1 Paludibacteraceae bacterium
ATCTAAAAAATTCAATTGGCTATGAAAATATACTTTGAAGGCGTTTATACAGATGTCGAAAATATGACAGAAAAGCAAAAAAATGAACTTCGTCGGTTGCAACCGCAAAAATATATCACTATCTTTGGCGATGAGAAGCCTGAACCTATTTTACTTTCGGTTAAAAAGGTCAGCACAGTGGTAAAAAAAGCTGCAAAAACAAAAACAAAAAATAAAAGGAAATGAAACTATCATTAGCCGAAATAATCAAAAGAAACGTCGTAAAACTTGACAAAGAGAAAGGTATTTACAACAATGGAATTGACAACTCGTATCCACAACGGGTGGAGCGTTTGATTAATAACTCAGTAACAGCTAAATGCGCAGCTGATAAACTAAAATCTTTTATTATTGGTGATGGTTTTGCCGATGAATCACTTAATAGCATAGTCGTTAGCTCTAACGAGTTGGGCGATGTTACACTTTACAAGTTACTTTCACAAATTGCTCACGATATTAGCAGACAAAAAGCGGCAGCGGTTCAGGTTGGTTATAATGCTTTAGCCGAAAAAACGAGCATCGAATTTGTACCGTATAAGTATTGTCGTTATGGTAAAAAAGATAGCAACGATTATAGTGGCTTCATACACGTTTATGACAATTGGGAGAAGTCGGCAGATATGAAATACAATCTCAAAGATGTTGAGAAAATTAACGTTTACAATCCTCTTAAAAATGTTGTACAAAGCCAATTTGAGAAATATGGTCGTAATTACAAAGGTCAAATATCTATACTTCGTTTAGACGACGAAATGGTTTACCCTTTGAGTTTCATTGATACGGTTATTGAAGACGCTGATACTGAAAGCCAAATCAAGCTATTCAAAAATACGGAATTGCGCAAAGGCTTCTTCGCTAAATACATAATGTATCACAGTAAATTTAATTCCGATGAAGAACAACAAGCTGCAAAAGAGGTTTTAAAGAAATTCGAAAGTGGCAACCACGAAAGCTCTATCTTAATGCTCGAAGCTGAATTTAACGCTGATGGCACAATGGTTGAAGGTTCGTCTGTTAAATTTGATAAGCTCGAACAGAACATTAATAACGACTTATTTAGTACATACGAAAAAACGGTTAGCAATAACATACGTAAAGCCTTTTTAAATATACCTTCAATTTTGATTGAACAACAAGAAAGTTCTTTATTTGGGTCATCTGGCACT
>JARKSE010000145.1 GCA_029974315.1 Paludibacteraceae bacterium
TGAGAACCCCGGCAATACATAATGCCACAGCCGGAATTAAAATGTTTGTTTCTAATGTTTTCATAACTTTGTTTTGTTTTTTTAATTTTTATTCCCCTTACTTTTATTTAATTGTTTAGCCGCATTCATCCACCCCATAAAAAAGTGGTTGCATTGTTCGTAATCCATTTTACCTGAAACACTCGTACCTTTATAATACACGCAAAACTGGACGTTTCTTCGCTTGTCCTCGTGTTTGTATTCATGCACCGTTAAACCCAACGTGCCGGCAAAGTTTTTTAATGCCTCGTATTCGCTTTGTGTTTTCATAATTGTATTGTTTTTTAGTTGTTTATTATAATGTTTCCAATACTCCGTTTTCGTGCACATACGCACACCAAATACAGCAGTCCTTCCAGTCAGGGCTGTTTTTTCTCTTTACGGCTGCGATTGCCGTTGATTTATTTTTCCCGTAAGCATAATCAAACGGTACTGACCACCTTGTTCCTGCGATAAACGCCTTGTAGTTTTTCTCCATTGTTCTCATATTTTTTTATTAAAAGTTAAATTCATATAATTTATTCCCCTTCTCTACAATTACACCTTCCCCGTTTTTGTTGTTTTCAATATACGTTCCCTCAAATATAACTGCCTTACTGCCATAGTACCCAAGATTCTTATGATATTGCTTTGCCTTGCTCCTGATCTCATCTTCCGACAAATCATAAATGTCAAACGAAAAGGCACAAACGCCGTTTAACCTTACTGCATTTTTCATTGATGGTGTCTTAAAATAAGAGTTTCCCTCTGTTTCATAACACTCTGTAAATCTGATGTAAGTTTCCATGATTTTGTTTTTATTAATTATTCAACCACATAATAATCCCCCGACGTGCGGAGGTAATTCAGCCAATCGTTATCGGTGTAAAATTCAGCCTCGCGAAATTCATCACGTGCCATTTTGCCCGTACGATATTTGTTCCCGTTTACACGTATTGTGTACGTGCGTTCTTTTTTGTTTCTTTTTACGTTTACGTTCATAGCTTGATAAGTTTTTCTGCGTTTTCAATAAAAAACGCTTTGTTTTTCATAACATTGTTGTTTTAAAAGTTAATATCCAGACGCGCCTTTTTACGGCGCGTTTCGTCTTAATTTTCAAAGACTCATCGGTGGATTTATTTCTTGCTCACTATCCACGCATCATACGTTTTCCCTGATGCAACGTGTTTTACCTCATAACCGCATGATTCAAATATTCTCCAAAAACACTCTGACCCAACGCCACCGCTTAATGAGTAGTCACAATAATCCCACCCATATTTATCCGCAATCTTACCCCTGTTTTTGTATAATATTCCGCGTAGTTTTTCGCTCTGATTAAACGCTCCCGCAATCGCGGTGCTTTCCTTGTCGTATCCACTTCCCGATATTGAGCCTGATATAAACTTATCATACCCAACTTTAATCGTTGCGTTCGGATTCGCTCCATACATGCGACTGTTTACCCATTCAACGGATATGGAAAATTCCCTTACTTCTTCCGCGTTTTCAATAGCGTCTGCTTCGGCTAATTCCGCGTCATAATACTTCTCAATCTTTTTGAGCGTGAATTTTATCTTACGCTCTGTTGACCATGAGTTCTTTGGGAACCATTTGTTTAATGGATAGTCGTGAACATCACCGGCTTGAAGTTTGTTAATTACTTCTTGTTTTTTCTTTAAGATTTTCGTTTTCATAATAATAACTGTTTTATTGGTTAGTAATTTGCACCCCGAAGAAAATCCAATTTTCACATC
>JARKSE010000044.1 GCA_029974315.1 Paludibacteraceae bacterium
TTTCCGATACAAAATTTAGAAAAAATAGTACCAAGTACCTCATCTGTAGTGATTTGACCTGTAATTTCGCCTAAATAGTGTAAGCATTCACGAATATCTTGGCTTAGAAAATCACCTGAAATTGCCTCATTCAAACCTTTCTGAACACGAACTATGGCACCATGTGCATGTTTTAACGCTTCATAGTGACGCATATTAGTTACCATAATATCTTGATCGCTCAACTCTGGTAGCTTTGCTGTACTGTATAGCAATTCTTGTAACTTGTCGGTATGCAGGCGCTCTTTTGCCGAAATAAACAGAGATGGACAAAGACTATCTTTCATTTGTTTTTCTAATGCCAAACGCTCGCCCTCTGTCAATTTATCTACTTTGTTGAAAACCAAAATAAGAGGCGTTTGATTAACCCGCGTCATGATCTCTTCTGATAGAAGTTTCTCTCTATTTTTTACTCGCGAAGAATCTATTATTAAAAGAACTATATTAGCCTTCTCAATAGTTTGGTAAGTACGCTCAATCCCTAAATTTTCAATAGTATCGGTGGTTTCACGTAAGCCAGCAGTATCAATAAATCGGAACAAAACGCCCTTGATGTTTACCGTGTCTTCAATCACATCACGGGTCGTGCCATGTATATCTGAAACAATAGCTCGTTCTTCATTCAAAAGCACATTAAGCAGTGTAGATTTCCCCGCATTAGTTTCGCCAACAATAGCTACTGGAATTCCATTTTTAATGGCATTTCCAACACTAAACGAATTCATCAATTTGGCAATTTTCTGTTCTATTATATCAGCTAATTGGGTTAATTGGCTACGATCGGCAAACTCTAAATCTTCATGATCGCTAAAATCTAGCTCCAATTCCACCAACGAAGTGAATGTAAGTAGCTCGTCGCGTAAAATCATCAATTCATTCGAAAATCCACCACGCATTTGATTCATAGCCAAACGATGAGCCGCTCTACTCTGCGATGCAATCACATCTGCAACAGCCTCAGCTTGACTTAAATCCATTTTTCCATTCAAAAAAGCACGCTGGGTAAACTCACCAGGTTGTGCCAAACGACAGCCGTGAGCTAACAGTAGTTTTAAAATTTCTTGTTGGATAAAATGCGAACCATGACATGCAATTTCAACTACATTTTCGCCTGTAAATGAGTGTGGTGCGTGAAAAACTGAGAGCAATACCTCATCAATCAACTCGTTATCAACTACTATTTGCCCAAACCGAATGGTGTTAGGCTTCATATTACTAACAGTTACACCTGCAGAAAACGGTTTAAATATGGCATCGCACACGGAAAAAGCTTGTTCACCCGATATTCGAATAACTGCAATACCGCCAACACCGGGCGCTGTTGAAATAGCACAAATTGTCATAAATACTCCTTAAATAGACAAATAAGCGAAGTGTAACTCTAAAATTTCCACTTCGCTTACTAATAAAAATTGTAACTGAAACGTTAATTAGATACGCTCTACAACTTTAGCTACCAAACCTTCAATTGAACCTTTATAATCAGTATTCATATTTTTAGCTACACGACCTGCAATAATTGCACAAACGGTCATAGCTTTGTGTCCCAACAACTTACCAAGTCCTGCCACCATTGAACTTTCCATTTCGAAGTTGGTAATAACATCACCGTTATATTCGAACGACATGATTTTTTTATTCAATTCAGGAAATGCCAACGGAGCACGCACATAACGTCCTTGTGGTCCGTAGAAACCAGGAGCTGCAATGGTAATACCTTTAACCATGTCAAAACCAATGCGTTCTACTAATTCTTCATCAGCTTTCACACAATAAGGCGCCATTAAACGTTCACCCCAATTGACATGAGTACGGAATGCTTTTTCCATTCCCATTTCGAGCATGCTTTCAGGAGCATCATAATAATTCAAAACGCCATCAAAACCCATTGAATATTTAGAAACTACATAAGCACCAACAGGAGAAATATCTTGTAAACCACCCGATGTTCCAATGCGCACTAATGTCAATTCTGTATGTTCTGGTTTTACGGTACGTGTAGCAAAATCAATATTCACTAAAGCATCAAGTTCTGTAACCACAATATCGATGTTATCAGGACCAATACCATGTGACACACACGAAATGCGTTTGCCTTTATACGTTCCTGTGATAGTGTGAAACTCACGACTGATAATATCACATTCAATAGTATCAAAATGACTTGCAACTAAATTAACGCGTTCTGGATCGCCTACCAAAATAATAGTTGTTGCTATTTGTTCTGGTTTTACGTGAAGATGAAAAATACTGCCATCGGCATTGATAATCAACTCTGATGCTGGAATAACTCTCATAGTAATATATTTTAAGGATTAATTAAATTGATTTTAATCATACAAACAACTTTCAAAATTAGCAGATTTTTAGGTAACTGCCAAATTTCGGTCGATTAAATTTATAACTTCAAATAAAACTCTTTTGTTAATGCTTTATACTCGTCAGTATAGAGATGTCTTTCTTGTTCTATAACCAACTGTTTTTCTAGAAGTAAAACCTTATTTGATTCACGCACAAAACCCATCAATTTACGTTTTACTGCGCTTTGGGGCGTAGGTAATACATGTGTACAGAAAGCTAAAAAAAAACCATACTGTGTGCTTTTTTCTATGAAAATATCAGCTTCTACGGTTGGTAAAATCACGTACAATGCACCTTGATGTGACAATAAGTTCTGAGCAGAACGTAATAAATCGTAGTGCGTAAGTGTATCTGCATGCCGTGCTTTTGTTCTACTGTCATCAGGCGATTTGAGCGAATCCACAAAATAAGGCGGATTGCAAACCACAGCATCGTACAAACCCGAATTTGATTCTGCAAATTGTTGTACCGAAGTTGCAATAACTTTTATTCGATTTTTCCAAGGCGTCAACGACACGTTGTAGCGCGCTTGTTCTGCTGCCCTTTCGTCTAACTCTACAGCCTCTATCTGCACCTGAGGCACACGCTGTGCTATCATCAAAGCAATCAAGCCTGTTCCCGTGCCCACGTCCAATACACGAACAGCATTTTCTACAGAACACCACGCACCTAACAATACGCCGTCTGTGCCTACTTTCATAGCACAAGCGTTTTGATGAATGGTAAATTGCTTAAAGGTAAACATCAATCAACAGAACACCATTATTTGGTTTTATAATTACAACTTACTTTACCTTTAATAATATTTTGTAATTTACCAGAAATTAACTGACGTCGAATTGGCGAGATACGGTCGGTAAACACATGACCTTCTAAATGATCATATTCATGCTGAATAACACGTGCTAAATAGCCAGAAATCACCTCCTTATGTTCTACAAAATTTTCATCCATGTAAGTAATATGAATGGTATTTTTACGAGTAACCGCCTCATGAATACCGGGTAAACTCAAACAGCCCTCTTCCATAGTCACATTATCGCCTTCAAACGAAGTAATTTGAGGATTGATTAACGTTATTTTGCTGTTTGCCAACGAAGGTTCCTCTTCGGCCATAGGCGACGCATCAATAACCACCACGCGAATAGCTAAACCAATTTGAGGAGCTGCCAACCCTATGCCGTCCGACTTGTACATGGTTTCAAACATATTCTCAAGGAGTGTTTTCAACCCTGGATAGTCTTTTGTAATCGGTTCAGCCACTTTACGAAGCACTGGCTGACCATATAAATAAATAGGAAGAATCATATCAAATAATTTAATAATAAGAACACATAAAATAAATCATAAAAGCTACTACAAGATCTACTAACGTTTTGATTCCAGATACTCTTGTAAAATAATGGTGGCACTCACTTGGTCAATCAAACTTTTGTTTTGCCGTGCTTTTTTCTTTAATCCGCCATCAATCATCGCCTGAAATGCCATTTTTGACGTAAAGCGCTCATCTACCAATTCGATGGCAATGGCAGGAAAACGTTGTTGCAATTTGGTTACAAACGGTGTAATTTTAGCAGTAATCACCGCCGGTTCATTTTGCAAAGTTTTCGGAAATCCAACAATAATACGCTCTACAGGTTCCTTGGCAATATAAGTATCTAAAAATTGGTTTAAATGCGCTGTTTCAACCGTTGTCAGACCATTGGCAATGATTTGTAACGGGTCAGACACCGCTATTCCTGTACGTTTTTCGCCAAAATCAATTGCTAAAATTCGAGCCATATTGTTGCTTTCAAAATGAAACTACAAAGATACAATTTTAATTGAACGTAACCAATGGAAACGCCACAAATCGACCCTTTGGCATAAAAATGGGGCTTAACACATAAAAAAACACCTAAAACAGGCGTATATTTCAATTTTTCAGCTTATCTTTGTGAGTTTTATAACATAAAATCAATTAACTGATAGTTAGAACATTAATATTGTAAAACAATTTTTATTACTGTTCTACCGTAAAATATTCAACAAAACTATTATGTACAGAACAACAACATGTGGGGAACTTCGCCTTGCGCATTTGGGACAAACAGTAACCCTTGCAGGTTGGGTGCAACGCATCCGCAAAATGGGCGGTATGACTTTTATTGACCTCAGAGACCGCTATGGTATGACACAATTAGTTTTCAACCAAGAAGTCGATGCCGATTTGTGTGAACGTGCCAACCGCCTCGGACGCGAATATGTGCTACAAGTAACTGGAAAAGTTGAAGAACGCAGTTCCAAAAACAGCCACATGCCAACTGGTGATATTGAAATCATCGTATCAACACTTACTATCTTAAACGAAGCACTCACACCGCCCTTCACTATTGAAGATGAAACAGATGGCGGCGATGATATTCGCATGAAATACCGTTACCTCGATTTACGTCGTAACTCGGTACGTGCCAACCTCGAATTGCGCCACAAAATGACAATCGAAGTTCGTCAATATTTGGATGCGCAAGGATTTTTAGAAGTTGAAACTCCTGTGTTAGTGAATTCTACGCCCGAAGGTGCACGCGACTTTGTAGTACCAAGTCGTATGAATCCTGGACAATTTTACGCTTTACCACAATCGCCACAAACGCTTAAACAGCTGTTGATGGTTTCTGGGTTCGATCGCTATTTCCAAATCGTAAAATGTTTCCGCGACGAAGATTTGCGTGCCGACCGTCAACCTGAATTCACTCAAATTGACTGCGAAATGTCATTTGTTGACCAAGAAGACATATTGAATATGTTTGAAGGCATGAGCCGTCACTTATTCAAAAAAATCAAAGGAATTGACTTGCCTACTTTACCACGTATGACATGGCACGACGCTATGAAATTCTACGGTTCAGACAAGCCAGATACACGTTTCGACATGAAATTTGTAGAATTGATGGGCATTTTGAAAGGACACGGTTTTAGCGTATTCGACGAAGCTACTTACATTGGTGGTATATGCGCAAAAGGCGCTGCAACTTACACACGTAAGCAATTAGATACACTTACCGACTTTGTTAAACGTCCTCAAATTGGTGCAAAAGGTTTGGTATATGCACGTGTGGAAGCTGACGGCAGTATCAAATCGAGCGTGGACAAGTTTTACACACAAGAAGTTTTGCAACAAATGAAAGCTGCTTTCAATGCGGAAGTCGGCGATTTAATTCTCATACTCAGTGGCTCTGATGTTAATAAAACCCGCAAGCAACTTTCCGAATTGCGTCTTGAAATGGGTTCACAACTCGGTTTGCGCGACAAAAACAAATATTCGTGTCTGTGGATTGTCGATTTTCCAATGTACGAATGGAGCGACGAAGAAAATCGCTTAATGGCTATGCATCACCCATTTACGTCGCCAAAGCCCGAAGATATTCATTTGCTTGACACCGCCCCTGCCAGCGTACGTGCCAATGCCTACGATATGGTGATAAACGGCGTAGAAGTGGGCGGTGGAAGTATTCGTATTCACGATGCCAAATTGCAGGCAAAAGTGTTTGAAATTCTTGGCTTTACGCCCGAAGAAGCACAAAATAAATTTGGATTTTTGATGAATGCTTTCAAGTACGGCGCACCGCCCCACGGAGGTTTGGCATACGGTCTCGACCGTTTTGTGTCGCTATTTGTGGGCTTGGACAGCATTCGCGATTGCATCGCCTTCCCGAAAAATAATCAAGGTCGCGATGTAATGCTCAACGCTCCCGGACTTATTGACCAAGTGCAATTAGATGAATTGGGGTTGAAAGTTGTAGACAAAGAGAAATAAGAACTATTTTAATGTTGTTATTTATTGAATTAAAAACTTAAATTAAAAAACATGAGTATCATTGCACATCTTCTGATTTCGGCGTTGGCTGTATATTTAACCGCTTGGTTACTGCCGGGTATTAGTGTAAAAAGTTTTTGGACAGCCATTGGCGTAAGTATCGTTATTGCCGTACTCAACGTTTTGGTAAAGCCTTTGCTTACTTTGTTTACCATTCCAGTTACGGTGGTAACGCTCGGTTTGTTTCTGTTCGTTATTGATGTGCTCATTATTTTATTGGCAGGCAAACTGTTAAGCAGTTTTCATGTGGACAACTTTTGGTGGGCTCTGTTGTTTAGCATTATTGTAACGTTTGTTACTAACCTATTATATCAATTGTTTTATTAAAAAATAACAGAAGTATGAGAAAAGTTTTGTGTTGTCTAATTACATTAGCAATTATTACTATAGGTGCTTCCGCTGAAAACAAAGTATTCATTCGTGAATATAATTACCAAGCTGGAGAAAACGACAGTAAAATTACGGCGCGCGCCAAAGCTCTCACAGAGGTAAAACGTCTTTTACTTGAAGAATTGGGCGTGTACATGGAAAGTTACACTAACTACATTGTAGAAGACCAAAAAGGTACAATTACAAAAGATTTTTTTCAAAATGAGATAAAATCGTTAAGTGCAGGTATCACAGAAACCAAAATTTTGGAAGAAAATTGGAATGGCGTTCAATATTACATTAAAGCTGAAATTGA
>JARKSE010000155.1 GCA_029974315.1 Paludibacteraceae bacterium
TGTATCTCTGATTTAGCCAGTAAATATACCTAAATTGTCTTAGTTCTATTTTTTGTGCCTCATCTTTTCTTGCTCTCAATATTCTTGCTTGTTTACTTTGGTCTGACCCATTTGTCATAATAACATTATGAAAATATTGCCCATCAAGTTCCCAAAAAATATTAGTGTGTTCGCCATAATACTGAAAATTTGCCGCTTGATAAACTATTCCATATCCACCACATCTTTCATCCGCAAAACTCATTAAAAACCGCAATTTTGGGTATTTTGAACGAATATATCTAACCGCATAACTAATCGCCATACTTTCTGAATTTCTTGGTAGTTTATCATCAAGCCACATTCTATTCAATTCACAAAATTCATCCGATTTTGTTCCCTCAACTATTCCACCACCAGAAGCGGGGTTCATCGCATATCCTATTTGTAACACGCCAAGCATTTCTGTTTTTAGATACACCCCTAAATGAATGTAGGTATGATTTGTTATTTTACCAGAATAATGATTTTTGATAATAATTGCATTTGCTCTATTTCTATCAATTTCTTTTACACTAAATTCATCAGACCCAAATCCGATAATTTCTCTTGCTCCAAACATACTCTGCTGGTCGCTGTATATTAAATCTTTTTTTGCCATCGCTTCGCTATTTTAAATTTTTATTTTCGTGTTCCAATTTGAGTTTTGTGACAAATAACCGCCACACATACGCATAACAGCGGTTTTGCGTCAGTTTTTGCCTTTGAGCATTGTGCTAAAATTGAACATTCGGATAAGGCAAAAAACCGAACGCAAAGCCGCAAACCGTTAGCCGCAACCCTAAAAGAGCCTCGTCTGTGCCGACTGTTCCTGAAAGTGTTTAACTGCATTATTGTAATAAGTTTCGTTTATTTCTATTCCGACAAATGAAAACTTTTCTTCCCACGCTGCAACGGCACTATTTCCGCTACCTAAATGAGTATCAAGTATCGTTTGCCCTTCTGTTGCAAATTTGCTTAAAATCCACTTGTAAAGCTGTTTTGGCTTCTGTGTGGGGTGTATTTTGGTTTCTGCACTTGTGTTGCCTTGTAGTCCTCCATAATAGCGGTAATCAAAACAAAGTGCAGGTTTCTTAAATGAAGTCCACGCCAATTCACCATCAGCAAAATTTGCAACAGGGTTCTGCTTATACCAAAATATAAAGCATTGCGTAGGTGGTAGCGGAAAATAGTTGCCGCCCCAACCAATTTGATTTTTGCTTACCCTAAATAATTGTTCCCAGTATTCATCTTGGGGCGTTTCTTTATCCCAATCTCCATTATGGTATTTATTAGCTTTATAGCGGTTTCCATTACTATCCTTGTTTGTTCTGTTAAACGCCCCAAAGTTTAATCCATACGGTGGATCAACTATTGCCAAATCAAATTGTTTGTCCTCAAAAGTTTACATTACCTCCACACAGTCGGCATTGAGCAACCGAATAGAAGGGCTGCTGCTAACATCGGTTTGCCGCAAGTGGGGGTGAAGTGGTTTATTCATCATTTGTGCTACTATTTAAGTTTAGTGGTGGTTTGAACTTTTCGTCTCCGATTGCCCCACCAGCGGCAAGCCGTCAACGTTAGCCGCAACTGCTACCGACCGTTTCCAAACAGATGCTATTATTTACTTGATTACCGTAAACATCCCATCCTTCATATTCAAAATCAGGAAACAAACCCTCCCGACTTCGAGCAAACAATTCCAGCCGTTTTGGTTCTTCAAATGCAGTTTTGGTTACATCGGCAATCAATGTTCTAAAAAAATGCGGTTTTTGGCTATGCTTACCACTTCTGCATTCATAAAAATTATCTTTGCCACTTCTGAAAGCTGCTACATCTCCACGCACTCCAAATAAAATATGCTCCGTTACGCCCCTGAACCAATAACCTGTTCCACTTGATTTTTTCCAAGTAAGCATAGTTTTATACTTAAATCCCCACGCTTTCATAAGTTCAAATGCTTCTGGCATTAATGGATTTACGCACCACATAAATAAAACCGCATTTTTTTCAGTTATGTTTTTTATTGGCATTGCCTTTAAATCTTCCAACGTCATTAAATTGTACTGTTGGTCGGCTGCAATGTTTGTTTCATCGTCTGCCGAATATTTCATGCTTTTGTTATCGTAGCTCCAAGGTGGGTCTGCGTAAATAATGTTATATTTTTTCATTTCGTTTTCAATTTAAGTTTCTACTAAATTCACCGCAGCAGCAGCTAACAGCGGTTTTGTGCTATTTGCCCCATCAACATTTGT
>JARKSE010000160.1 GCA_029974315.1 Paludibacteraceae bacterium
CAAAACGTAATAGTAGTAATTGCCCCGACTTTAGAAGTTTGGGGCAATTTTAAAAAGCTGTGTGAGGCTAAAGGGTTTAATATTTTGCCTTATCATTCGCTAAAATCGAAGCCGTTCCCGATTATTCACAACGACTATATTATACATAAAGTACCGTTTCTTTAAATGTGCGGTAACGTATGGTGCTATGAGCAGGTTTGCCTTGTACAACCTTTCAATTTAGCACAAAACTTAATGGCAAACTTGCATATAGCACGTGTTGGTAGCCGTTTTTATTCACAAATTAAATTTAAAAACAAATAATATGGCAAGTGTAACTTACAAAAATCAACCTGCAATTAACAAGACAAAAGGAAATGTGCCGTTGGCAGGAACGAGCCACATTTATAGAGTGCAAAAGAAACTTTGGAATGATAGCATTGAAGATGTTTTACAGGGATTGTTTATTGGTAGAACATTGCACGTTTGCTGTGGTAAATCATTACTTGGCGATGTGCGATTAGATGCTGATGCTGAAAATAATCCTGATATAATTTGCGATGCTTCAAAAATGCAAGACTTTGTAAAGGATAACGAATTTGAAACAGTAATTTGCGACCCGCCTTACAACGGAAATTTCCAATGGAATCACGATTTATTAGCAGAACTTTCAAGAGTAGCAAGTAAAAGGATTATTTTCCAGCATTGGTTTATTCCCGCAAATCCAACTGGCACTTATAAAAAAGCACAAGAGAAGTTTCTTTTATCCGATGTGTTAGTGTGGCAACCTAAAACATACTTTGGTCGAGTGCAGGTTATTTCGGTGTTCGATGCTGTTTCTTAAAATGGCTACTAACGTATTTATAAACACAGTTAACATAAAATTATAAAATATTTATAAGAGAGTTTATAAGAGAGGAGGAAACAAAATGACACCGGAACAAATCGAACAATACGCCCTTGAAAACATCCTGAGCGATGATAGTGTTGAGTCGGTTGCTGAAATGCAGTCGTGGATAGAAGGGGCCAACTTTGTTAACTCCAAACTCATGACTCTCATTCAGGCGC
>JARKSE010000049.1 GCA_029974315.1 Paludibacteraceae bacterium
ATTATCGGCATACGTCCAATTAATAACGTGGTAGATGCCACCAATTATGCGCTACACGCATTTGGTCAACCACTACACGCATTTGATGCTGCCAAAATTAAAGGCGGAAAAATCAATGTCAAAAAAGTGGCAGAAGGCACCAAGTTTGTCACACTCGATGGCGTTGAACGCAAACTATCGGCACACGATTTAATGATTTGCAACGCCGAAGAACCGATGTGTATGGCTGGCGTATTTGGCGGTCACGATTCGGGCGTAACAGAACAAACCACCACTATTTTCATCGAAAGTGCTTATTTCAATCCGGTAACGATTCGCAAAACGGCACGTCGTCACGGACTAAATACCGACGCCAGCTTCCGCTACGAACGCGGCATCGACCCAAACAATACGATTTATGTACTTAAATACGTAGCGTTACTCATTCAAGAATTGGCTGGCGGAGAGATTTCGAGCGAACTAGTGGACCTCTACCCTACACCGATGGCCGATTTTAAAGTAAACGTTACGCTTGACAAAATTCATTCGCTCATTGGCAAAGCCATTCCAGAAGAAACTATCGAAACCATTTTTAAAGGTTTGGAAATGCGCGTACTCGCCAAAGCAAATGGTGCATACGAATTGAGCATTCCGCCTTACCGTGTGGATGTGCAACGCGATGTGGACGTGATTGAAGACATTATGCGTATTTATGGTTACAACCATGTGGAATTTAGCGATTCGTTGAAATCGAACATCAGCTACTCACAACGTCCAGATAGCAACAAGTTGCAACACCAAATTTCGGAACAACTCACAGCGTGTGGTTTCAACGAAATTTTAAATAACTCGTTGACTAAAGCCAGCTACTACGACACACTCGAAACCTTACCAGCTCAAAACTGCGTGAAATTAATGAACGCACTGAGCAACGATTTGAGCGTAATGCGTCAAACGCTGTTGTTTGGTGGTTTGGAAAGTGTGGCTTACAACATCAATCGTCAAAATGCCGATTTGAAATTCTACGAATTTGGTAATTGCTACCATTTCAACGGCGACAAACGCGATGCTGAAAACGTATTGGCACCTTACACCGAAGAATATCATTTAGGCTTGTGGCTCTGTGGCAAACGTGCGCAACAAAGTTGGTTACGTGCCGAAGAAAAAGCATCGTTCTACGAACTAAAAGCATATGTGCAAAACGTCTTACGCCGTTTGGGCATCGATTTGCAAAAAACAACCATTACAGAATTCAGCAACGATTTATGGTCGGAAGGTTTAACCATCGCCACCGTATCGGGCAAACCATTGGCAACACTCGGTTTAGTAGCTCCAAAATTATTGAAAGCGTTCGATATCAATACCACAGTCTATTTCGCGGATTTGGAATGGAAACAGTTGTTGAAAGAATCGGGTAAACACAAAATTGCGTATCACGAAATTTCAAAATTCCCTGCTGTGAAACGCGACTTGGCGTTATTGCTCGACAAACACATTACCTTTGCCGAAGTGGAACAAGTAGCGCGCAACACGGAACGCAAACTGTTGCAATCGGTTCACTTGTTTGATGTGTACGAAGGCAAAAACCTCGAAGCTGGTAAAAAATCGTATGCGGTGAACTTCACGCTTCAGGACAACGAAAAGACCTTGAACGACAAACAGATTGACGCGATTATGCAAAAATTGATTGCCAATTTTGAAGAAAAACTAGGTGCTAAATTACGCTAAACAGCGTTCACATAATCCCACAAAAAAATCCCGCTTTGATATTTCAGAGCGGGATTTTTAGTTATAATTATTGGATGTCTTTATTTATTAATCGCCTTTAAAATACGTTCTTCATTAATCAGAACATCTTTTAGTAAAAGTTGATAAGGCAATTCCTTATGTTTTGAATTCTTAAAACCATCTAAAATACGCACAAGCGATTGAGCTGTTATTAGAGAAAGATTGATTTCAAATTCCAAATCACATTCGTTTATAAAATCATCACTAAAATCAGGTGCTACTAAAAGTGATTTGACAACATTTAAACCATTCTTCTTGGCTAAATCAACGTAAGATTTGATTTGTCGAGAAACAGAGCTAAATTTATTATATGCCGTATCCTTTACGGTTTTGCACTCAATTATAATAATATCATTATTCCCTAAATTCAAGACAATATCTATTTGGTCTTTAGCCGTATTAAGCTGTTTTTTTAATTTTTCGTCGACATGAAAACCTAATCGCGCAAAAATAGTTTTTGTTATTTCTTCAAATTTGAGCCCCAACTCACTTTCCTTAATAACTATATTATTCTCTCTCAAAGCAGCTAAATCTCTAAATCCAACAGAAACATAGTTTTCAATAATTAGGTTTTCCGTATCCTTATACGCATCAAGAATGTTTTGGACTAAATCACCTCTTGATTTAAGTTGTTTAATTTCGGTAAATTGTTTTAATTCCTCATTTGGAAGAATATCCAGAATATCACGAGGTTTAATATTATAAGATAAGAGTGTCTCGCAATTTAAAGTAACATCTTCTGACATTTCAAATTCCGCACACACTATTTTCTTAAAATTAGGAAGGCTCTCATTTAGTTCTAGAAGTAATTTTTCGTATCCGTCAACAGAAATACCAACCTTCTCATCTTTTTCTACTTCTTCAAAATACGCAATAATATTTTGTACCTTTTCCTCTATAGTAACTCCCTTTAAAGGAGTTGAAATTTTAAGACCATTAACCCATAATTCATTGATGAATTGTTTCTTATCAGTAAGGCTTGTACCTTCCTTGTGAAATTCATTAATTAAAAGATTGGTAAACGAAATTCCCTCATTAATAATCTGTTTGATTTTGACCTCAAAGGTCAAATCTTTATAATCAATATTATGCTTACGACAAATGTTATTGATTTGTGGTTCTTTGAATGTTTTCAGAACTCGTCGATAGAATTTGTCTGCCAATTCTTTTTCTCTAATCTGTCGTAGCACACGTACAACTTCGTCAGCAACATATATCGTATTATTCTTTCTTGAAAAGAAAATTATGCCAATAGTCTTTAAAAAGTTTACCACATTATCAATAGGTGCTTTTTTAGGAGGAATAATTAAATAATTGATTAACTTAACTTCCTCTTGAGATAATTCTAATTCTTTCGTTAAAGTAAGCAATATCGATAATTCATCATCAGTAATCCTAGAATCACGGTTATTATTTACATCATTTCGATATGCAACCTCAACACATGCTTTGTAAATATTATAGTCCCTTTTGCGTTGGGGCTCTAACTCGCTTTTTTCATTCTCTAATTTAGCCTTTAATTCGGCAGTTTTCTTATTAATTAAAGAGAGCTCCTTTTCGTACAATTTTGAAAACCAATCAATTTTTAGAACATTATGTCCATCTCTAATTAAAATATCAATTAAAATATCCAATTGAGATGTCATATCAACAAACTCAGTTTTAACAGTCTCAGCAAATTCATTTTTAACCAAGTCAAACACTTTTGCCATATTGATACTATCAATATTTTTCAAATCATTACTGCCAGTTGAGAGTATTTTATCAATTTCCTTGCAGTTTATAGGATTACTTGATTTAATATTATCAACAATCTTAAGGAATGAATTTTTTTCCAATGAATTTACATTGTCGAGTATCTTTTCAAGTTTCATGTATTTATACGATTAGAGGTTAATGATTCGTTGTTATGATAAAGTAAAAAAAAGATTTACCTTCGATGAACTCTCAAAGGTAAATCTTTTTTATGTTTGAAACAAAAAAATGAGATTCTTTTTGCTATTTAACGAATGAAAACGGGCGTAAAGGTTTCCATTTTTTCAGGTAATCAGCCACAAACTCTTTTTCTCGTTCCAAGTCGGCTAGCAAACTCGGCATTCTTTTTTTTGCTTCCACTATCAAGGCATTCAGCTCTTGGTAAGGCGAAAAGAGGTTATAAAACAATTTATCCGCCGCATACAATCCTTTACTCGTATTATCAAGTAACGCTTGTATGTCCTCATCGCTCACGTTGGGATTATGAAATTGTCTATTTTTATGTAGAATGTAGAGATTATACTGTTGGACTCCATAATTTAACGTATCCACCGCCACTTGATAGGTGAGATTAGTGAGCTGCAAGGTGTTTTCATCCACCTGTTTTTGTATCTGTTTATTTTTTACGCCACACGCCAAAATACGTCTGTTGGCAGATTTCAATTGTTCATACCGACTTAACCGTTGGTACTGGGTAATGGAATCGCGCACCATAAAGGAGCCACGCTTATCGAGCGACGTCATTTTGTTTGCTATAAACTCGGCGTGAGTCAACGGATTTTCCACAAATTGCCACATCGGGTCAAATGGCATGTGATCTTTGATAAATTCTTTAGGCGGAATCAGAAAATACGCATCTTGAAACTGATGAATGTATTTGCCTTTCAGCTCGTAACCAGCCGCCCAAGTAACATCCACCAAATAATAATGGTCGTCAATTACTAACGCATTCCACGCATGACTATAGGCAGCAATAGCACCAGAGCTATCTCGCACATAACCAGCAATCAAATAACTTTTCAATCCAACGTATTGGCTCATCGCCAAAAATAATTCAGAATAATGTTGACAAATGCCTCGGCGTTTTGTCCAAACTTCATCCAGCAATTCTTGCGACGATTCATACCGCTTATTGGTATTCATCTGACTCAAATCGTACGTTATATTATGAGCTATCCACGTATAAATGGCGCGTCCTTTTTGAGTGTCGGTGGTTAAATTTTGAGTTAAATGCGTTGCCACTTGCTGATACGTAACTAAAGAATCAGGAACGCGTTGCGACTGTTTATCTATCTCTACATACGTTTTCTGACCATATCCACCAAGTGAAATGGTCAGAAGAACAATCAGTAGATGAATTTTATACATCATGTATCAATGTGGCTACAACACGTTTAAAATAAATAACCTGTATTGATATACAAGCTACCGCCACCATCTTGGTGATTGAATGGCATGCCGTATTCCACCGCCACAATAAAATTGTGGTTAATAATAATACGAAAACCGCCACCGGCAGCCATGTGAGGTGTTTCTTTTGTGCCTTTGCTCATATACAAATTATACGCATCACGCAAAGCTGGCGTATCGGTTCCAGGCGCTGGATTGTACGACATATCGTAAGGGCGCGTTACCATGCCACCATCGAAAAAAGCACTCAAGGCCAACGCCACATTTTGATTCAACAGCGGAAATTTGACAAACTTCCAACGAAATTCGCTGTTCCACGATACCAAATCGAGTCCTTGTAAACGGCAAAATAACAAGCCACGTGTGCTACGATAGCCACCAAATCCTTCGCGGTCGAAATTCAAGCCCATATTGGTAATATATGGCAACACATAATAGGGCGCCGATTTCCCCATCGTGCCCTGATAAACCACACGATAGGCAAATGTCAATTGGTCTTTTATAATTGGCACATATTGACGGAAGGTAGCAGAATAGCGATAATAAGGATGAGTTGTTCCCAAAAATTTTGGTGCTATAATGGTGTGTACGTCTGCCCAAATACCACGATTTGGCGCAGCTTCGTAATCACGTGTATCGTACACTAAACCCAAACGCAATGCGCTCGAAAAACCGCCATTAGCTTCATCAGTAGGAATAATACCCCAATCCTTGTATTTGTCGAACAACGTTTGCCCCGAAAACATATAGACGCTGTCTTTACCTTTGTTTACACGGTCGATGTCGATGCTACGCATACGAAACCAACTGAAATGATAGCCTGCTTCCCACAACAATTTATTATTCCAGATATTTCCACTAAAATCTGCTTTGAACGTCGGCACTAAACGATCAACACGATAAAAGGCAGTCATGTGCTCAGGATTGGGCAAATTAGAAGGAGTATAAATATCGCCTGCTTTTTGAGCGTCTTTCAACGCCTTGACATTAGTAAAATCATAAAATGATTGGTAGCCATTAAATCCATAAAAATCCAAGGCTTTTTCAATCATCACATTACCAGCAAGTGACATACACACATGAGGAATCAAATGGCGAGTGTCATAACTTACAACGTATTTCTGTCCGCCTTTCGTGTAAGCTGACGCTTCAATATACCACTGTTGACGTGGCTGTGGATAGGTAGATCCGTCACCAAAATCATAAATATTTAATAATGCACCATACTGCAAACCACGATCTTGGTCAAATGCCACCACAGGCAGTGGACCAAATGAAAATCCTTTTTTAATAATATCTTTTTGTTTTTTCTGTCTAAAAAGTCCTTTCTTTTCAATGGTTGTTGAACCTGGAGTAGGCGCTGCGCTGGTAGATACTGTCGATATTAACGTATCTGAAGTTTCAGCCACAAAACCTACGTCACTCATCTCTTCTTGCGCTGATAACGCACCAACAGAGAAACAAGCTAATAATAGCACAATTTTTCTTTTCATAGTCGTAAACAGATTTGGGTGTTAGTAAAATAACGTACGCACTTCTGCAATTAAGCTGCGCAATACTGGTTTTTTAAATAAACGCCAATCGGACACAGTTAAACGTAATAATCGCATATATTCATGC
>JARKSE010000170.1 GCA_029974315.1 Paludibacteraceae bacterium
CACAGTCCCAATAAAATACTTAGGAATACCCACTGATGGAACAGGCAACATGTTGAATTGGCAAGACGAACCGCTATGGCAGAATTAACCAAATACGAAACATATAAGCCCAGCGGTATTAACTGGATTGAGGAAGTGCCAGAGCATTGGGAAGTAAAACGCCTAAAAAATACTTGCTCTTTGATTTATGGTGAAAGTTTAGCTGAGGAAATAAGGCAGGATGGCGTGATTGAAGTATTTGGTTCTAATGGCAAGGTAGGTGAGCATAATATTAGCAATACATCTGCACCTTGCATCATCGTAGGAAGAAAAGGTTCGTTCGGAAAGGTTAATTATTCTTATAAAAAGGTATTCGCTATTGACACAACATATTTTATTGATGACAGGTTTACAAAAAATCAACTTCGCTGGCTGTATTACACACTTGATATTATTGGATTAGATAAGTTATCTAAAGACACAGGCGTCCCAGGGTTAAATAGAGAAGACGCTTATAATGAAAAACTTCCTTTACCACCCAAACCTGAACAACTCGCCATCGCCAACTACTTAGACAACCAAACCCAAAAGATTGACCGACTTATAGCCAATAAAAAAGCACAGGCAGAAAGACTCAAAGAACTGCGGCAAATTGAAATTAACAATGCGGTTACCAAAGGGCTAAAACCCAATGCCGAAATGCCTGCATCAAGCAAAGTCGAGATGAAAGACAGCGGTATTGAGTGGCTTGGTAAAATTCCGAAGCATTGGGAGGTGAAGAGATTGAAGAATGTGGCAGACATAAATGCAACCAAACAAGAATTAAAATATGAGGAAGTGAAAGACCTTGAAGTTGTGTTTTTAGCAATGGAAAGCGTTTCAGAAAACGGACAAATTGATAATTCAGAAAAAAGATGTGTATCTGAATTGTGGGAAGGATTCACATATTTTCAGAAAAATGATGTTATCATCGCAAAAATTACTCCGTGCTTTGAGAACGGCAAAGGTGCTTGGCTCAACAATTTAGAAAGCGATTTTGGTTTTGGTTCAACCGAATTTCATACTGTAAGGGGTCATAAAAACAGATTAGATAATCATTATTTCTATCACGTTACAAAAAGTGACGTGTTTATGAAAATTGGAGAGGCTTTTATGACTGGTTCAGCTGGACAAAAAAGAGTTTCAACAAATTTTGTTTTGACTTTCAAGTTAGCATTTCCCCCTATAAAGGAACAAATCGAAATCGCAAACTTTTTGCAACAACGCACTACAGCCATTGACCAACTCATTAAAAACATTGAAGCACAAATTGAAAAACTACAAGAGCTACGAAAGATTAGGATATATGAAGCCGTAACAGGCAAAATAAAAGTAAACGCTTATGCCGAAAAAACAGCGTAAAGATTGGGAACGAATATTTGAAGATCATTTTTGTCATCAACTTGATACCAAATGGCGCTACCGCATTTTCCGTGACAGTGAAATAACGGTGGACAAAAAAAATTGCATCCATTGGGACAGGTTAGAACAGTTTTGGGAAGATACCCAACGCCCCACCCTACAAGCCGTAAAATCGGAATTGGGCTATGACTGGAAAAAAGTGTTAGGCAAAAAGATTACGGAACAATTGCAGAAAAAGCCCTTGTTCCAGTTACTTCGTGACGGACTGAAGGTAAACAGTCAGCACTCACTGGATTTACTATACTTCAAACCTGAGCGCAGCGACAACAAACATCAGGAGGAACTGGCTAAGAAAAACATCTTTAGCGTTATCCGTCAGTATCATTTTACAAGCGCCGCCAATGCACGCCAAGAGGAAGACGACCGCCAAAGTATTGAT
>JARKSE010000188.1 GCA_029974315.1 Paludibacteraceae bacterium
GGACTCCTTTAGCGGAGACGTGTGGAAACGCGAGGTTGATGTAAGGAATTTTATTCAAAATAATTATACACCATACGAAGGTGACGATACATTTTTGGTTGAATCTACAGAACGTACTAAGAAGATTTGGTCTAAATTAACCGAAATGTTTGAGGTGGAGCGTGCCAAAGGTGTTTATGATGCCGAAACAAAATTTCCTTCAGGCATCGATGTATATGGACCTGGTTACATCGACAAAGAAAATGAGGTGATTGTGGGGGTTCAAACCGATGCACCTTTAAAACGTGGTATTTATCCGAAAGGCGGTTTACGTATGGTCGAAAATGGGTTGGAAGCTTATGGCTATGAAATTGACCCAATGACCAAAGAGATTTTTACTCGTTATCGTAAAACTCATAACGAAGGTGTTTTTTCGGCTTATACAGAAGAAATGGTTGCTTGCCGTAAATCTGCTATTATTACAGGTTTGCCTGATGCTTATGGCCGTGGTCGTATTATTGGTGACTATCGTCGTGTAGCGTTGTACGGAACAGATATTTTGTTGCTCGATAAGAAACAGCAATTGGAACGTTTGGATATGCATGAAATCACAGTTGAACTGATTCAACAACGTGAAGAGGTTAGCGAACAGATTAATGCCATGAAACGTTTCGTAAAAATGTGTGCATCGTACGGTTTTGATGTTACTAAACCAGCTCAAAATGCACGCGAAGCTGTTCAGTTTGTTTACTTTGCTTATTTGGCTGCAACCAAAGACCAAGATGGCGCAGCTATGTCGTTAGGTCGTACTTCTACATTCCTTGACATCTATATTCAACAAGATATTGCTGCAGGCTTACTAACAGAAGAAGAAGCACAAGAATTAATAGATCAATTTATTATTAAATTGCGCATTATTCGTTTCTTGCGTACGCCAGAATATAACGATTTGTTCTCTGGTGATCCAGTTTGGGTGACAGAGTCGTTGGGCGGACAAGGTATTGATGGTCGTACATTGGTGACTAAAACTTCTTATCGCTACTTGCATACGTTGTATAACCTAGGACCAGCTCCCGAACCAAATTTAACGGTTCTTTGGTCGGCAAATTCACCAGAAACTTGGAAAAAATTCTGTGCTAAAGTGTCAGTTAACACCTCGGCCATTCAGTATGAAAACGATGACTTGATGCGTTCTGATTATGGCGATGATTACGGTATTGCTTGCTGTGTTTCGCCAATGAAAATTGGTAAACAAATGCAATTGTTTGGTGCACGTGCTAACTTGGCTAAGTGTTTGTTATACGCTATCAATGGTGGTCGTGATGAAAAATCCGGCGTTCAAGTTTCTCCCGCTTTTTCTCCTATTACTTCTGAATATTTGGATTACGATGAGGTGATGCAGAAATTTGATCAAATGATGCGTTGGTTGGCTCGGGTTTATGTCAATACGTTGAAAATTATTCATTACATGCATGATAAGTATGCTTATGAAGCATTTGAAATGGCATTGCACGATTTGGAAGTACAACGTATCCGTGCAACTGGTATTGCAGGTTTGTCTATTGTGACTGACTCATTGGCTGCTATTCGTGATTGCAAGGTGAAAGTAATTCGTGATGAACGTGGTTTGGCTGTAGATTTTGAACGCGAAGGCGATTATGTACCATTTGGTAATAACGACGATAGAACAGACCAAATTGCTATTCAAATCACAGAGAAATTTATGGAATACTTACGTCAACACCAAACGTATCGTAACGCTATTCCAACACAATCTATTTTGACCATTACATCGAATGTAGTGTATGGTAAAAAAACAGGAAGCACACCTGATGGTCGTGCCGCTGGAACTCCATTCTCGCCAGGTGCAAACCCAATGAATGGTCGTGACCGCAATGGTGCCGTTGCTGCC
>JARKSE010000194.1 GCA_029974315.1 Paludibacteraceae bacterium
GAACGCAATTCAGCAAACGCCTCGGCAAATGTTTTCCCACCATATTGTTCCTTACAAAAATTAGTTATGGTATCGTGCGAGCAATGGAAGAAATTGGCTATTTCAACAGCGGTGCATTGTAAAGCACACAATTTCTCAAACTGCTCTTTATCGATTGGCGTAAAAGGACGCCCACCCGGATTTTTTCCAATATCACGCTTCATACACAACTCCTTATATTTTTATATGTCTACGATTTACTACATTATACCACACAAATAATACAAATGCAAACACAAAAAATAAACGCCTAAAAACGCCCGTATTTTGCGCTACAATCGATTTTCACCATTTGCTCGAGTAAATATTGCGACCCTCGAATAAAAACGATTATACGTGAAAAACTACAACTTGCAGGGTTTGCAGGGTTTTGGGCGTTTTTCATATCTTTTTTTATATATATTTTTCTCACGCGTAAAAGGTAGAAAAAACAATAAAACCCTGCAAACCCTGTATTTTTTAAACTATATATAAACTAGATATAAATGTTTGCTTAACTTTTAAATAAGAGTTAAATAAATTATATAAAATATATGTTTACAATTATATAACTATATGGTATAATACTGAGGTGTAAGGAGGTGGTACATAATGACATTAGGCGAATATGTACGAAATACGAGAAAGGATTTGGCATTGACGCAGGTAGAATTTGCGAGCAAGGTAAAAATAACACCGGTACGCTTATCGCAAATTGAGAATGGAGCGATGCCAGGAGCAAAAGTGTTGCGGTTATTGGCAAAATATTTTAAAACCGATACTGCAACATTACGGGCGATGGTAAATGACAAATCGTTATAATTTACCAAGTGGGTTTGTTAATTTATGCAACGCACCACGCACACCAATGCCACACAGGTATAGCGTAACGGAGTTATTAAAGCCGAGGTGGATGGTTAATTTAATGCGTGCTAACCCACGGTTATTGGATGGTGATGTGAGCGATCAAGTGCTAATGATACTTGGGACGGCGGTGCATAAGGTATTGGAGGAGCACACGAGCGAGGGGTTTGCTGAACGCAAAATCGAGCGAGTGGTTGGTGAGGACACGTTGGT
>JARKSE010000003.1 GCA_029974315.1 Paludibacteraceae bacterium
TTTATGGGCAGCGGCAGTATGGGTATTGCTTGTATTGAATTGGGCGTATCTTATACAGGTGTGGAATTAGATGCCGAATATTACACCATAGCCCAAACAAGGTTAGCACACCACGACACAAAAAACAAAAGCAAACTATTTTAACACATGCAAAAATTTACGCAAATATCCGATACGCACGTACAAATAACGGACGGTGCAATAAGTAAAGAGGGAACGTTTTACGAACGTATTTATAATTTTAAACGCTTAGATGATACGCAAATATCATTTACAAGATATTACAAATATTTGGAATTGTGCCGAACTGCTATGCTTGGCGTTACGCCTGAAAGTATCGATACCTTGTTCGAGCCTATTGTTAAGTTTGCAAAAGGCGGTAACAATACCTTAACCGTTGACGCGGTTGCAGCTATAAAACACGATATTTTAAACTTATACGAAAACATTAAGGAACGCACAAAATTAGCCACAAACGCAATTTTGTTGCCCTTAGAAATTAGCAGCGTATTTTGGATATTAGATGACGAAGACCCGAATAGTTACGATGCAACGTTTTACCATCAACAAAAGTACCCGCTTATGGTAGGCACACGCGAAGCAAAGGTTTTTTTTTTGACGGCGGGAACGTTAGCTCTCAACGCTTTGACAGGTATTTACAGTCAAGATTTGGAGCAACTAAATACAGTGCGGGAATATTGCGAGCTGAAAACGATACTGACGGAGATAGCACAAAGTACAGCATCGGAGCAATAACGCTTACCATACACCAGCACCCATACGAACATTTAGAAGCATTAAACCGCAATATAAACAACTTAGCAATAGACGCGGCACGACTGTTAAACCTACCTTACAAGCAAGTATTAACAGAAAGCGTAGACGATATTTTTAGCGTGCTTTATTACGAAAATATGAAGATTGAGGCACAACAAAGGGAACGTAAAGAAAATAGTAATAAATAAAAATAGTTAATCATGCAAACAATAACCTTTGAAGAGTTAAACAAAAACACCTGCCTACGATTTACACACGATAGCGACCAAGTTATGGTAACTTTTTTGCAGGCTGATATATGCTTAATTGCGGCAGCGGATAAACAAAAATTTATTACAGACATGCAGGTGGTAATTGAAAGGTACGCACAACTGCCAACTTTTAACAGTTTTTAATTACATAAACTTTTATAGTTATGCCAAACACAAACAAATGTTGGGATTGTATCAATTGCCTACGTGTCAAAGTACGCAAAGGAGCCGAGTTAGTAACAGGCGAATACGGTAACTGCCTAAAAGAAGATAGCCCGCTAAACAAAGGCAAAACCACCTACGCACAAGTTTTTAAAACAACGGTAACGGTGGATTGCGAAAGTTACCGAGCCAAAACAACAAAGTAAAAAAACATTACCATGCTTAGAATGTTACACCACAAAGGCGACCGTTACTATTTTATGCTTTGCGAAGCGGGCGAGGCGATGATTAGCGGCGGTAGCTTTTTAATGAATAACGGTTATATTTTTTATGTGCAACAGCATAAAAAAAAGCGGGTGCAGGTTTCGCTTAAACAGTACCTAATGCAAACAGATAAAACCGTTATCTTTGCAGATGGCAACAAATTAAACTATCAATTAAGTAACTTAGTACTACAAAACCCAAACGCGAAGCCGCGAAGGGAACGTGTACGTATTAGCACATATTTAAAGATTAAAGTAAAAAGCAATATTTAGTAGTATCTTTGCACTAAAATAAATACATTACATGTCGGACGTTTTTAGAATATTAGCGGAGATACAGTTGCAGGTTGCGGGCAAGCCCGAACTTGATAAGTTAGACGCGCAAATTAAGAACGTAACGACAGACCAGCAAAGGTTAAACGCAACCGCCGCAGCCCTAACAAAGGAGATAGCAGCCACAAACAGTTTGGCACAAAAACAAGTGCTAACAACCGCGTTAAAAAATACCGAAGCGCAATTAGCAAAAACGACTGCCGAAGCTAAAAAGTTGGCAGGCGTGATAGACCAGCCGCAAAAGACAGGCGGTTTGTTTGACCTGTCCAGCATCTTAAATGTAGCAGCGGGTAACGTAGCCGCAAATGTTATCGGCGCAATTTCGGGGGCTGTATCTAACTTTGCGGGTAGCATTGTTTCAGTTACAGCCGAGTTTGAGGGGTACAACGCACAACTTACAACGGTGTTGGGTAGTTCCGAAGCAGCAGCCCGAGCGTTAGCAAATATTACTAAGTTTGCATCTAAGACGCCGTTTGAGGTATCGCAATTAACAGCAGCCTTTACACGTTTAGCAAATAGCGGCATTACGCCTACGATTAAGGAATTGGAGAAAATCGGAGACGTGGCAACTTCACAAAACAAAGATATAAACCAATATGTTGAGGCAATTTTAGACGCGCAAACTTTGGAGTTTGAGCGTTTAAAAGAGTTTGGCATTAGGGCAAGTAAAAGCGGTGATGATGTTACATTTAGCTTTAAAAATCAAGAAACGACCGTAAAAGCGACCAGTTCGGCAGTACGTGAGTATCTTATTAGTTTGGGAGAATTAGACGGCATAAGCGGTTCAGCCGAAGCTAAAAGTAAAACGTTAGGCGGTGCATTGTCTAATTTATCAGATGCGAGCGCGTCTTTAGCGTTGGTGATAGGTACAAAATTGTCACCCGCTTTAATATCCATTATTAACGGATTAGGTAAAGCAATAGGCGGTACAGTTGAT
>JARKSE010000024.1 GCA_029974315.1 Paludibacteraceae bacterium
TAAAGCGTGTTGTACTTAAATCAGTTTTAGCAGCGAGATTATAAATGAGTTCTACCTTTTCTGGATTGTAGGGCAGTGAATAACCAGCAGAATCTCTAAATTCCCATTCGCGTATGCGATCTAAAATAATTTCCTGTTGAATACCTACGCCCCATTGCATATGGTGATTGGCATATTTAAATTCTCCTAAGTGTGATAAATTGATCACCGTCGCTGACAAACGGTTGCGAGCATGCTCGTGGTACGTGCCAACGCCTTGATTATTGGTGTAGCCAGTATTGTTCATGTCTAAATCCGACAACCAATACTGCCCAGTAATATCGTAAGTTTCTTGTTCATTCGTATTGTAAGTGGAAGTCATAACACTTAATTTGAGGTTTTTGTGCGGCTGATAATTAACCGTAAATGCCCCAAAATAAGTTCTAAAGATGTCTTTTTCCATACCTTCAAAAAAGACTTTAAAGTTACGGTTCATCTGTAAGGTTCCGAATGATGTCTCTCTTTCAACAGGTGTAAATCGATAATAATTTTGCGAGAAATTACCTAAAAATGAACCTTTCCACTTGTCGCTGAATTTAAAAGTCATATAGGTTTGGTAATCCACAAATGAAGGCGAATATTCACCTTGGGTATCGAGTGTACCTAGTAAGTACGACGACGTTTTATAACGAATACCGTGTACTTGGGTAAAGTTTTTGGAGGCAGAACCTAAGTAGGCCGAAGCGCCTAATAAACTAATGGAGAGTGAACTTTCTAAGTGTTCAGGTTTTTTGTAGGTTACGTCTAATACCGACGACATTTTATCGCCATATTTCGCACTAAAGCCACCAGCCGAAAATTGCACTTTGTCTACCAAATCTGGGTTGATAAAACTTAAGCCTTCTTGCTGGCCTGCACGTACTAATAATGGGCGATATACTTCAATGTTATTGACATACACGCTGTTCTCGTCGTAACTACCACCACGTACAGAGTATTGGGAACTCAATTCGTTGGTGGAATTGACGCCAGCAAAACTCGATAACATCGACTCTAAATTCCCACCCGAAGCGTCTGGCATCATTCTGAATTTTTCGGTATCGATGCCTTGCATGGTGTTTGTTTGGCGTTGAAAAGCTCTAATTTCAACACTTTCCAATTGTGTCGAAACCGATGGTAAAATTTTGGTGGCATTTATGACGTCTTCTGTTGCTGCGAACTTGTATTCTTTAGTTTCGTAGCCAATGCAAGAATATACCACGTGAAAAGTGTCCGTTGCCTCGAGGCGTAATTCATAAAAACCTTGATCGTTGGTAGAAGTACCTTGACTGGTGCCTTTCACTTGTATGTTTGCTAAATCTATACCACGATTGTTATTGTCGAGTACATAACCGCGTAAATATATTTTTTTTGCAGGGAGCGTGCCACACAAAAAGAGTAAGAGTAGTATGAGAAGATTTTTTTTCAAAAAAATAGGACTTTATCGATGTTTATAACGGTAACTTTAGTCTATTATTGTTAGTTTGGCATATTTAAGAAGCAGTGGTTTTTCGCCATGTGTTTCAAAATGTATATGTGCTTTGGTGTTATCACCACTTCCTTCGATGGCTGTAATTTCACCATTTCCAAATACATGATGATGAACGCGCATGCCAACTTGGTATGGATAATTATGATGACCTGTATTGATGCCACTCTGATTACTTGGCACAATACGTTTTAAACGCTGTGGCGTGGTGACGGTTGGAGGCGTATCAAACTTTGAAAATGTAGGCATCGTTGAGCGCACTATTTCTGGTTTTTTATCTTCATAAGGCGTTTGGAAATATTTTGCATCAATGTCGTGTAAAAAGCGACTTGGATTTGAAAATTGCGTTTGACCGTTTCTAAATCGGGATTTAGCGTAACTTATCACACAATCTATTTTAGCGCGTGTGAGAGCTACGTAGAGTAAACGACGCTCTTCTTCCAACTCTCTTTCTGTTTCGCACATGTTGGATGGAAATAAATTTTCTTCAAGACCAACGATAAAGACGTGCTTAAACTCCAAACCTTTCGCAGCATGTACCGTCATCATGGTGACACGATTTTTGTCATCTTCACTTTCCTTGTCCTGATCGGTGAGTAGAGCTACCTCTGATAAAAAATCAACTAACTTTAATTCGGTATCGCCAGCATTTGCTTTTTCTTCGCAAAACTGATTGATGGCACTCAAAAGTTCTTGCACATTTTCTTTGCGGCTCAAGTTTTCAGGCGTGTTATCGACTGAAATATCTTGCATAATTCCCGAGGCGATGACCACTTGTTCGGCTACAACATACGCATCTTTTTCTTCATTCAGTGTTCTGAATTGTTCTATTAAACTTCCAAAAGTTTGTATTTTTTTGGCTGTGCCGTTATTTATATCTAGTGTGAAATCTGCTGGATTTTTAACTACTTCTAGTGGACTTACAGCTTGTTTGTGAGCTGTTTGTAATATTTTTTGTTGCGTGGTTTCACCAATGCCGCGTGCTGGATAATTGATGATGCGCTTAAACGATTCTTCATCATTCGGATTGATAATTAATCGTAAATAAGCCAGAATATCTTTTACCTCTTTTCGTTGGTAAAACGACAAACCGCCATAGATTTTATACGGAATGGCACGTTTTCGCAGTGCCTCTTCCAAGGTGCGCGATTGTGCGTTAGTGCGGTATAATATGGCGTAATCGCTGTAGGTATCACGTGTGTCTCTAATGCTTTCTTGCATAGTGGCTGCTACAGCAAACGCTTCGTCGTAATCGCTGTAGGCTGTGAGTAATTTAATCGCTTTTCCGATATCGCCATCCGAAAATACGTTTTTGCGGATTTGATTTTTATTCCTGCTGATTAAGGAGTTGGCCGCATTAACGAGCGTTTGTGTAGAACGGTAATTTTGTTCTAATTTGAACAGCTTACAGCCTTCATATTGCCGTTGAAACATCAACATATTGTCGATATTGGCACCACGAAACGAATAGATGCTTTGTGCATCGTCGCCTACCACGCAAATACGTTGATGATTGGCTGCCAATTTACTCACAATTAAATGCTGCGCACGGTTTGTATCTTGATACTCGTCCACCAAAATGTAACCAAATCGTTCTTGATAGGTTTTAAGAATTTCAGGATGTTTTTCAAAAAGGGTATTGGTGTAAAGCAACAAATCATCAAAATCCATCGCGTTCGAGTTCCTGCAGCGCTGGCAATAGAGTTGGTAAACTTCTATAAAACGTGGCGTTTTGGAATTCATGTCGGAACGCATCATGTCCGAGTCATTGGCATAAGTGGCTGGTGTTACCAGTTGATTTTTGGCAAATGAAATGCGACTTTGTATGTTGTTGACTTTATAAGTTTTGTCGTCGAGTTGTAACTCTTTGATTAAACTACGAATCAAACTTTTGGAATCGCTCGAATCGTATATCGTGAAATTGGAGGTAAACCCAAGATGCGAGGCTTCGTAGCGTAGAATTTTTGAAAAGATGGAGTGAAAGGTTCCCATCCAAAGATATTTAGCGCGCTGTTCACCAACCAATTTGGCGATACGCCCTTTCATCTCTTCGGCAGCTTTATTGGTGAATGTTAACGCTAGAATTTGGCTTGGATGCCATCCGTTTTGTAATAAATAGGCAATTTTATAGGTCAATACGCGTGTTTTACCTGAGCCGGCACCAGCCACAACCAGCGATGGACCATCTGTATAAGTGACAGCCTTGTATTGATTTTCGTTGAGTAGCTCTTTTAATTGATCAGTTAACGCCATGTTTTGCTAACATTATTACAAACTACAAAGGTACAAAAAAGCGTTTAAACTTTGCAATGAAAAATTAGTTCTTAAAAAATCAGTGAAAGTATCCTCAAAATCAAAAAAAAATACTACTTTTACGCACAGAATACACTACTAATTTTAATTTTTTTATTTATGAAAAGTATTAAAGGAACACAAACAGAAAAGCATTTGATGCAATCTTTTGCTGGCGAAAGTCAAGCTCGTATGCGTTACACCTATTTTGCGAGTACAGCTAAAAAAGAAGGTTATGAACAAATTGCTGCCATTTTCATGGAAACTGCCGAACAAGAAAAAGAACATGCTAAACGTATGTTTAAATATTTAGAAGGTGGTATGGTAGAAGTAAAAGCTAGTTTTCCTGCAGGTGTTATAGGAACAACTTTGGAAAATCTGAAAGCTGCTGCGGAGGGCGAACATGACGAGTGGGCACATGATTATCCTCATTTTGCAGATGTAGCCGAAAAAGAAGGTTTTTTAGAAATTGCTTACATGTATCGTAACATTGCTATAGCTGAGAAAAATCACGAAGAGCGTTATCGTGCATTTGTAGCTAACATCGAAAATAAATCTGTTTTCGCTAAAGATGAAGAGGTGGTTTGGCAATGTCGTAATTGTGGGTACGTGCACACAGGCAAAGAAGCTCCAGAAGTTTGTCCTGCTTGTTTGCACGCTCAAGCACACTTTGAAGTTCAAAAAGAAAATATGTAATTATAAAGCATATTGCATTAAAAAAGGTCATCGTGAAGATGACCTTTTTTAGTTATATTTTGACTATTAATATTCAACCGTAGTAACCGTTATTTCTTTTGCTGATTTCCCAGCTTGCATCACAGAAACGGATTTCCCATCAAGGTTGTTGATGTGAAATACACCTCGTATATCGTGTGTGTGCCCACCCAAAACAAGGTCAATATTTCGGCTGTTAATAGCCAAAATAGAATCAGACATCACATCGGGATTTGATGAATAACCGAGGTGTGAAAGTACAATCACAAAGTCGCACTTTTCTTTGTTTTTCAAAATTTCAGCATAGCGATTAGCTGATTCAATAGGATCGATATAGGTTAGACCTCCAAAATAAGTTTCTAAAATCAACTTGTGTGGATCTACGCCTAAACCTAAAATACCCACTTTTAATCCATCTTTTTTAATTACAGTATAACGCTTTAATAAACCTTCAAGAGCAGTTCCTTCTGCTTCGTAGTTGGTACAAACAAATGGGAAATTGGCTTGACGAATGCGTGCAGCTAACGTATCAATGCCTTTGTCAAATTCATGATTGCCAAGCGTAGCAGCCTCGTAACCCATTTTGTTATAAGCGTCGATTTCTAAACGACCGTCGAACATATTAAAGTAGGGTGTTCCTTGAAAAATATCGCCAGCATCAAGTAAAAGGAGGTTTGGATTAACGGCTCGAAAGCTATCAATAAGTGCTGCGCGCGCAGCGAATCCCCCAAATCCATCTTTTGTGGCTTCAACTTGACTGTGTGAGTCGTTGGTGTGCAAAATGAGCAATTGTTTTGGTGCTTTGTTTGTGCAGGCACTAAGTGCAACTATGGCACCGATTATGATGAGTGCAACGTTTTTATTTTTCAACATAAATTTCATTTTTTAAGGTTGGTTTGATTGAGCGACCTGCAGCTGTCTGGTTTTTAATATCCAGAATAAGCGCATCACGTAGTAAAATATTTAAAGGCTCGATGGCTTTAAAATTAGCAAGTGGGTCTAAGTGGTCGTTTCCAAATGATAAGTAGTCCGTGGTAATGATGCGATAAATTTTGTCTTCGTCAAGCGGTTTTCCTTGTATGCGAACATCTTCTGCTTCATCATCATCTATTTTCATAGAGATTCCTGCCACGGCATCACCACCTTTTTTAGCAATAGCATCGCATAAGTCTTCAACATCTTCACCAGATAATTCTAGAAAGACAAGTGCATTGTCAAAAGGCATTACAAGCATAATATCGCCAACGGTGATGGGACCTTCTTGAATATCATTACGTAAACCACCTAAATTACTAATGGCAATATCGGTAGGCTTAAATTTATTTCCGTAAGCCAACATTGCATCAGCAACAAATCGATTGAGCAATCCTTCGGGTAAACCTTTGCTCATGAGTTGTGCCGACGTTCCGATAACCACATTCATATCAGAGTCCATTTGTATTCTATAAGGCTCTATCAATTTAATCATCGAACTGTCTGAAAAGTTGTCGCCAATAACGGATACAAAATCTTGGGAGATAATACGTGGATTTTTCTGTTGGCAGCCAACTAAAGCGATTATAAACAAGGTTAGAACTAGATACTTTTTCATAGTAATATAAATAGATTTAAGTTTACAATACAACAAAAGCCCTCTGTGTTAGAACTGAGGGCTTTGGCTAGGAGAGGTTCCTAGCAGATTCGAACTGCTGTAGACGGTTTTGCAGACCGGTGCCTAACCACTCGGCCAAGGAACCCTTTTGCGAACGCAAAGGTAATACTTTTTTTTAAATGAGCAATTTTTTTACAGAATTATCGTTTGCGCCCTTGTTCTATATGTTTTAGTAACTCTTTTTTGTATTCATTTTCAGCGGTATAGTAGTTAAATACTTTCTCTGCCGACAATATTTTTAAAAATTCTTTATGATATTTTTGTTTGAGCGCATGTTGTTGTGTTTCGATTTTTTGTAGTTGTTGAAGTGCGTTTTTATATTCATCTTCGCTCCAGTCAGAACTTACACTATGACGAACTGCACGGGCTTGTAGTCTTAATTCATGTCTTTGTGTAGTGAATTGATTGTACAACGGCCAAAACTTTTCAGCTTCTTCAGCTGTTAAACCTACTTTTTTAGTAATAAATGCCACTTTTTGAGCTTCCATGGCTTCGCGTTTGGCATGATTACATTTTTTTTGTTGAGCGGTCACAAAGCCAACACCCAACAGCGATAGCGTAATAAGTAACAAGAGCTGCTTTTTCATAGTTGTAAAATTATTCATTCAAAATATATTCCACCAATAGATCTTCGCTAATATCGGCGCTAATCAAGCTGTCATAATAATCTTCAGCCATTAGTGAGGTGGATTCCTGGTGATTGGTGTACCATATGTAACTCATCACGCCGATAGCCACAACACCTACAAATATAGCTGCTGCATACATCCACGGCTGTAAAGAGCGTACTGAACGTTTCGGAGCAATTTGTTTATCTATATTTAGCGCAAATTGCTCAAAATATTCCTCAGGAACCGTAAAAGGGATTTCCCTAGGAATATTCGTTAATTTTAATGGCGTTTTTTCTTCTTTCATAACTAATAATTAGACTGCTAAACGTATAAAAAGTTTAATTTTCATCCAATAAAAACTGCTCTATTTTTTTTACAGCGTGATGATATGAGGCTTTTAAAGCACCAACCGAAGTTCCTAGTATAGCTTCCATATCCTCATACTTCATATCGTCAAAATACTTCATTTGGAAAACTAAACGTTGTTTTTCAGGTAACGCGAGCATCGCTTTTTGTAGTTTGTATTGTGCTTCGTCGCCCGAAAAATAGGCGTCACTTTCCAGTTTGTTGAGAAGTGTCTCTTCTAAATCCAGTGACGATGTGACGTTCTGCATACGTTGTTGAGCTAAAAACGTGAGCGTCTCGTTTGTAGCAATGCGATAAAGCCATGTGGTAATTTTGCTGTCTCCTCTAAAATTTTGCAGTCCGTTCCACGCTTTCAAAAACGTATTTTGCAATACATCGTTTGTATCTTCATGCGATAGTAACATTTTACGAATGTGCCAGTACAAAGGCTCTTGTGTTAGACGCACGATAGCTGAAAATGCAGTTTGTTTGTTTGCACTTGTCAGCAGGGTTTGCGTCCACAGTTCTATCTCTTTTTCTTTCATACGCATGGTGTCGTGAGCCATATAAAGCCTACAAAAATACGCATTTTTATTTTCAGATTTATGACTTTTAGAATAAAAGGCGTTATCTTTGCAAAAAATACTGAACTTTTATGAATCTAGATACTCAGACTATTTTAATTGCATTTGGTTTAACGCTGATTGCAGGTTTATCTACAGGCATAGGAAGTTTGATTGCGTTTTGTGCCAAAAAAACAAATCAGACCTTTTTAACTGTGTCGCTAGGATTCTCTGCTGGCGTGATGCTTTTTGTGTCGTTTGTCGATATATTTCCAGCTGCAGAAGAGGCTTTCGCTAAAACTCTGGGCGATAATGCTTTATTGGGTACAATGTTGGCTTTTTTTGGCGGTATGTTTTTAATTGCTATAATTGACTTGTTAATTCCCGAGCAAGACAATCCTCACGAAGCAGTTTCGGTGGAAGATATGAATAAATTGCCACTTTGGAAAAAAATGACACATCGCAAACATGTTCATTGTCATCATGATTCACATCATCGCGAACACTGTCATCATCACCATGCAGATGATTCTAAAAAATTGCGTCGTGTCGGCATTTTAGTAGCATTTTCTATTGCTATTCACAACTTTCCTGAGGGGCTGGCGACTTTTGCTGTTGGTTTACAGGGGGTAAAAGTGGCTTTGCCTATTGTTATTGCTATTGCTTTGCACAATATTCCCGAAGGTATTGCTGTGGCAGTTCCTATCTATCAAGCGACAGGTAAAAAGCGTAAAGCCTTTTGGTTATCGTTGCTGTCGGGTTTATCGGAACCATTGGGGGCTTTGATTGGTTATTTTATTTTATTGCCGTTTTGGTCGCCCACGGTCGAAGGTGCTTTAATGGCTTTGACAGCAGGTATTATGGTTTATATTTCGCTTGATGAGCTGTTGCCTACTGCTGAACGTTATGGTAAACACCACTATGCCATAATTGGTGTTGTGGCGGGTATGATGTTTATGGCGTTTAGTATTTTAATGTTACATTGATTTAGTTAGGTATGTCTACATTTTACACAAAAGATAAACTCGAATTTCTAACCGTTGCTGTTGAAACGTGTAAGTTTTTGGAACATGCCAGTGAACTTACTAAAAGCGATTTTGTTTCAAAAACTACAAAATTACTCCCCCTGTTATATCTTAAAACATCTATGGTTCAAGTGTCTGACGATGTGTTTGACGATAACGTAGAACGTTTTGTGACTGAAGTAGAGTATGCCCATTTACGCTCTCAGTTGGCTGATTTGCTTGGCGAATCAGATGATTATTTAGATTCATTTGATGCTAATATGTTATTTAGCGACACTACTTTAGCAGCTACAGTTTCTGAGGATTTGGCCGATGTATATCAATCTTTGAAAGATTACGTAGGTAATTGTCAAGTGGGCGATGAGCAGGTGATGAATGATGCGCTTTTTGTTTGTATTAGCGACTTTAAAAACTATTGGGGAGCACGTCTATTAGGTGCACTACGGGCATTGCACGTGGTGTCTATTGATTTGGCTTCTGCTGATAATCTCTGATTTTGATAAACTATTCTACACATATTACAAAAACAGAACTTGCCGAATTACCCGTTGTTCAAAATTTTGGCAAAATAGTGGTAGTAAATACTTCGCAAGAGGCAGATGATGTTGTTTCGTTATTGATGCAGGAATCCGTTATTGGATTTGATACAGAAACACGTCCGAGTTTTACCAAAAATGTGCGTTATACGGTTTCGTTGTTACAATTGGCTACAGCTAATACGTGCTATTTATTTCGCTTGAAGTCGATAGGGCAGCACGATGGCTTAAAACAGTTGCTGGAGAGTTCGGAGATAAAAAAGATTGGTTTGTCAGTTCACGATGATTTTATGTCGCTCAATAAGTGGATGCGTGTCTATCCTAAGAACTTCATTGAACTACAAAAATATGTTGAGGCATTTGATATAGAAGAAAAAAGCTTGCAAAAAATTTACGCTATCGTATTTGCAAAAAAAATATCAAAAAGTCAACAACTTTCGAATTGGGAAGCTCCTATTTTGTCGCCTCAACAGCAAGCGTATGCTGCTATCGATGCATTTGCCTGCCGAGAGGTTTATTTAGAGTTACAGAAACAAGCTATTGCCTTGTAATTGATCATTCATATATTTCCACTATTTATGGTTGTTGTCTATTTAAAACCTCATAAAGAGGAAAGTTTATTTCGTTTTCATCCTTGGATTTTTTCTGGTGCTATTGCTCAAATTAAAGGTAAACCAGAAGAGGGTGATGTAGTACGTGTAGTCGATTCACAAGGCAATTTCTTAGCCATGGGGCACTACCAAATTGGGAGTATTATGGTGCGTGTTTTATCGTTTTGTGATGAAACTATAGATAGAACCTTTTTCCAAAATGCCATTCGTAAAGCCTACCAAATGCGACGCGACATTCGTGTGGCAGGTGTCGAAAATAACACCACCTATCGTTTAGTGCATGGTGAAGGTGATTATTTGCCAGGCTTGGTGGTCGACGTATATGGCGATACAGCGGTAATACAAGCACATTCTGTGGGTATGCACATGGTACGCGAACAGATTGCGGAAATTTTGGTTGCGGAAATTAACGGCGTCGAAAATGTGTATTATAAATCTGAAGGAACCTTGCCATTCAAAGCACCAATTGTAGCAGAAGATACGTATTTAATTGGTCAGGAAAGCAAATGTATCCCTATAGAGAATGGTTTGAAGTTTCATGCTGATTGGTTGAAAGGACAAAAAACAGGTTTTTTTATTGACCAACGTGAAAACCGCGCATTACTTGAGAAATATGCCCATGGCCGTGATGTGCTTAATATGTTTTGTTACACGGGTGGTTTTTCATTTTATGCCATGCGTGGTAATGCACATTCCGTCCATTCGGTTGATAGCTCTGCTAAAGCCATTGAATTAACCAATAAAAATATTGCGCTCAATTTTGAGAACGACCCTCGACATAAGGCCTTTACGGTGGATGCCTTTAAATTCTTAGATGATATCGACGGTCAGTATGATTTGATTGTTCTTGATCCTCCAGCTTTTGCCAAACATAAAGATTCGTTGCGTAATGCTTTGCGAGGTTACCAAAAATTGAATGCCAAAGCCTTTGAACAGATTAAAATGGGTGGCATTTTGTTTACCTTTTCCTGTTCTCAAGTAGTTACCAAAGAGCAGTTTCGCTTGGCTGTATTTAGTGCAGCGGCACAAAGTAAACGTAAAGTACGTATCTTGCACCAATTAACGCAACCTGCCGACCATCCTGTAAATATCTACCACCCTGAAGGTGAATATTTAAAAGGCTTGGTGCTATATGTAGAGTAATACATATTTGTTATCTTTGCCTTGTTATTATTATATTTTTAACCCAAACAACATTGTAGTTATGAAACGAATTTTAATGTTTACAGCAGCCATTTGTATGGCGTTTATGGTTCAAGCATAGAACGAACTGCTTGGCGAATGGCGAACAATTGACGACAAAACAGGAAAAGAAAAGTCGATTGTGCGTATTTTTAAAGCCACTAATGGCTTGTATTATGGAAAACTTGAGCAACTTCTTCAACCTTCTGCCGATGGTAAACCTCCTGTGTGCACAGAGTGTCAGGGCGCTGATAAAGACAAACCGTTGGTGGGCTTGCTGATTGTACGTGATATGAAGTTTGAAAATGGTAAATTAGTAGGTGGCACTATTCTCGATCCTGCCAATGGTAAAACTTATTACTCGTCTATTGAGTTAGAAAAAGCCACAGGAAAGCTCAAAGTACGTGGTTCTTTGGACAAACGTGGTGTGTTAGGACGTAGTCAATTTTGGGTACGATAACATAAAAAATGTTAAACTTTCAATTTAATTGAAAAATATGTTGTACAGCATAAAAAAAGAGTTTATCTTTGCAATGTGTTTTTCATGGTATTAGATTTAAGGTTAAGAAAAGATTGCGGTTGTCGGGATGACAACCCTTTCTTGTTTTATAGGGGTATTTTCTTTTGAAAATCAACCATTTTAAATAAAAAAATCACTATTCTTCTTATGGCAACTTTATCGAAACGACTGCTGTCTTGTTTCAAATTGGCACTCAAAAAAGCGTCCAAAACCGTGCTTTGGTTGCTGAAAATAATTCTTCCAATTTCGCTTTTTGTGAGTTTTTTGCAGTTTTTCGGCGTTATTGATTGGTTGTCTTTTATTCTGTCTCCTTTTTTTGCCTATTTAGGTCTTCCTGGCGAAGCCGCTATCGTTTTTATTTCCAGTATTTTTTTAGCGTTGTATGCGCCTATTGCTATTATTGCCACGTTACCATTGGGTGTGCGAGAAATGACGATTTTAGCACTAATGTGTTTGATTTCGCACAATATGATTGTGGAAACGGCTGTACAACGTAAAACAGGGTCATCTCCATGGATTATTTTTCCTTTGCGTTTAGGTATGAGCATTGTGGCGGCGTTGTTGCTCAATTGGTTATTACCCGATCAAATGGGTGATATTACTGGAAGTGTTCAAACAGCTGTTGTTTACGAATCGATTTGGGCAATGTTGTGGGATTGGTGCATTATGGCGTTTTTCTTAGTGCTGAAAATGAGTGCTATTATATCGGGATTGATGTTTTTACAAGTGGTATTGAAAGAGTTCAAAATTTTAGATGTGGTGGCACGTCTGTTTGCACCTTTTATGAAAGTGATGGGCTTGTCGAGCGATAGCTCGTTCTTGTGGCTTGTGGCACAAACAGTTGGACTTACTTATGGCTCTGCTATTTTATTGGAAGAGCTGGAAGACCATGACATGAATGCTGAAGATGTAAATTTACTTAATTATCATATTGCTGTAAATCACTCGCTTTTAGAAGATACGTCGCTATTTTGGTCGATGGGTGTGCCTTTGTTTTGGATAACCATTCCTCGGTTTTTATTGGCAGTAGCATTTGTGTGGATAGTACGTGCTTATCGTCGTTTTCTTCCTGCTGTGCGAACTTTATGTTGTAAGTAATGCGCTATTTTTTACTTGGACTTGGTTTTTTGTGTGTAGCACTGGGCGTGTTGGGTATATTCTTACCGCTATTACCTACTACGCCGTTTTTGTTGTTAGCCTCCTATTTGTTTTATCAAAGTTCACCTAAGGCGCATGAATGGCTTCTCAATCACAAGCGGTTAGGTCCTTGCATTACTGATTTTCAGATAGATAAAGCTATTTCGTGGCGAGTTAAGGCGTATTCTATTTCTTTATTGTGGCTAACGATTTTCTTGTCAGTTGTTTTTGTTTTAGAAACATGGTGGGTGAGAATTCTACTGCTTGCTATTGCTGTGGCAGTGACTATACACATCTTGTCATTTAAAACTAAAGAAGAGTAATAAGTGATTCGTAACGAAAAGCAGCTCGTACAGTAAAAGTACGAGCTACTTTTTTATCATGCAAATTGTAGGCACGGTTTATTCTACATTTGTGCGCACTTTGGTGAGAAATTGTTGCATGCCTACCATATCCTTTTTCTCTATAATGGATTGCAAATATGTCATTTGATTTTTAATGGCTTCGATCTGTTTTGCTGTGTGCGGGTTGAATAGAATTTCAGACAATAGATAATCATCTTCTGATAATAAGCCTCTGGCTACCGACAAATGTCTTTTAAAAGTGGTTCCTGGTGCCTCTTGATGTTTCATAACAGCTGCGAAAACCAACGATGATACAAACGGAATTGAGAGCGAGTAAGCAATTGTTTCGTCGTGTTCGGTAAATGTATATTCGAAAATATTTAATTGTAACGAGCTGTAAAAATCCTTGAAAAAGGCTTTGCCCATGTGGTCGCTTTCAGCTATGATAATGGCGCTTTGCGTACTTAAATCAGACAGATTGGCGAACGTAGGTCCAAACATTGGGTGTGTAGAGACATAACGCATGCTTGTACTCTGATAATAAGTTTGAAGTCCAGTTTTTACAGAGGCAATATCAGATAATATACAGTTTTTCGGCAAAAAGGGTAGTACGCTTTCAAATGCACTAATAGTGTTTTTCAGCGTTACGGCATTAATACAAATTTCGGGTTCAAATGCTTTGATTTCATCTAATTTTGTAAAGCGTTGCGTATTGAACACAAATCGTAATTTGCTGGGATTGGTGTCGTAGAGTGCAACTTCGTGCTTCATGCATAGGCAGTCGGTCAAAAACGTCCCCATTTTTCCTGCTCCGAGAATAAGAATTTTCATAATCTGAAATTTAATCGTTATTCATTAACTCAATTTGAACACGCACTGATTCTTCGTGAATGGCTTCTAAAATGGTGCGCATAAACTCGTGGCTCATGCCCAGTTTTTCACCATTATTAATTCGTTTTTCGAGAATTTCGTTATAACGTCCAGTTTGTAGTACCGCAATACCGTGTTCTTTTTTGTACGTTCCAATCTCTTTGGAAACGCGCATACGCTTGGCCAATATTTCTAGTAAATTATTATCTAATTCGTCAATTTCACGGCGTAAATCAACTAAATCTTCGGTAGATTGTTTCATTTCTCGAATGACTAATTTTCGTACAATGACATCTAAAACGTCTGGCGAAATTTGTTGATCTTTATCGCTCCAAGCGATGTCTGGAGTGCAGTGGCTTTCGATAATTAAACCGTTGAACTGTAAATCCATAGCTTGCTGAGAGAGCGGAGCAATAAGTTCACGTTTCCCTCCGATGTGACTTGGATCGCAGAATAGTGGTAATTCAGGATAACGACGATGTAATTCAATCGGGATATGCCACTGTGGTAAGTTGCGATAGATTTTTTTATCGTACGAACTAAAACCGCGGTGAATAGCTGCAATTTGGTGCAAGCCAGCATTGTAAATACGTTCGATAGCACCAATCCAAAGTTCCAGGTCCGGATTTACTGGATTTTTAATCAGTATAGGAATGTCAACACCTTTCAAGGCGTCGGCTATTTCTTGCACAGCAAATGGATTGGCTGTAGTGCGCGCACCAACCCACAAAACGTCAACACCATATTTTAGTGCTTCGTAGGCGTGTTTTGCAGTGGCTACTTCGGTAGCGGTGTACATACCCGTTTCTTCTTTTACTCGGCGTAGCCATTGTAAACCCTCGCTGCCAACACCTTCAAAACCACCGGGTTTTGTACGAGGTTTCCAAATGCCAGCGCGGTAAATTTGAACTCCACTTTTAGCCAGAGCTTTGGCGGTTGTCATCACTTGTTCTTCTGTCTCGGCACTACATGGACCAGCAATAATAATAGGTCGTTTGTGTTCTAATTTGGGGAGTTTAAACCGTTCAAAATTCATATAATTGTGGTTTTATAATTTTATTCTTTTATGTTTTCGTTAATGCGATGGAGTGCTTCTGCTAATTTTTGTTCATTGCTACACAATGAAATACGGATGTAACGTGAGCCGTTGCTACCGAAAATGAAACCAGGCGTAATAAATACATGTGCTTTTTGCAAAACTGCTTCTGTTAACTCTTCAACGTGTTGATAATAGTTGGGTATTCGTCCCCACAGAAACATTCCGACTTGCGATTTGTCGTAGCTGCATTGTAGCGTATCTAAAATCTGTTCTGCTAAATGACGTCGCTTGCTGTACAAGTTGAAATTCATCTCTTCGTGCCAACTTTCATCGTTGTGTAACGCTGTGGTAGCTGCCAATTGTAAAGGTCGAAACATGCCCGAATCAATATTGCTTTTTACTTTTAAAATCCATTCTATAAACGTTGCATTAGAGGCTACCATACCAACACGCCAGCCCGGCATATTGTGACTTTTACTCATTGAATTTAACTCAATACAGCACTCTTTAGCGCCCTCTATTTGTAAAATGCTTAACGGATTTTTATTTAAAATGAAACTGTACGGATTGTCATTGACAATGATAATGTGATGTTTTCGAGCAAAATCCACTAGTTTTTGATGTAAGTTTAATGTGGCATTGGTACCCGTTGGCATGTGTGGATAATTGGTCCACATCAATTTTACTTTGCTTAAATCCATGCGTTCCAAAGCATTAAAATCGGGTAACCAGCCATTGTCTTCAGTGAGATTATACGGAATAACTTCTGCGCCAAGGAGCGTACTTAACGACGTGTATGTTGGATATCCTGGATTTGGGACTAAAACTTGCTCACCAGGATTGACAAACGCCAGGGTAATGTGCAAAATGCCCTCTTTGGAACCTATTAGCGGCTGAATTTCGTTGGCGGGATTGAGTGTTACGTGATACCATTTTTTGTAAAAATCGGTAAAAGCTTGGCGCAGTTCTGTAATTCCTACGTAAGGTTGATAGCCGTGTACATCAGCGTGTGGAGCATATTCGCACAAAGTTTTTATCGTTGTTTCTGATGGGGGCATGTCCGGACTACCTATGCCCAGGTTAATCACATTCTTGCCTTCGGCATTCATGCGAGCAACTTCTTTCAGTTTGCGTGAGAAATAGTACTCTTGCACTGAATCTAAACGTGTGGCACCAACAAAGTTTTTGTTCATAAATAAGTGCATTTAAATAGTTTGTTCGCCTTCAGAATATTCGCCTAAAATTTTGATATTGCGTATCAAAGGGCGAATCGCATCAACTGCTTGCGTATAACGTAAGTAATTTTCAAAACTTAAATCGATGTAAAATAGATATTCCCACTCTTGTCCAATAATAGGTAATGACTGAATTTTGGTCAAATTGATGTGGTAGCAGGAGAGCACGGTAAGCACTTTCGATAAACTGCCTTGTTCGTGTGGGAGGGAAAAAACAAGTGATGCCTTGTTGCATTGTTCTTGTTGCACCATTTTTTCGACTTTATCTTTGTGGGCTACCATTAAAAATCGCGTAAAATTGTGTTTGTTGGTTTCTATTCCTTCTGCTAAAATTTTTAGTCCAAACTGTTTGGCGGTATCTGCGTGACAAATGCCTGCAATGCCGAACTGTTTTTTTGTAGCTATTTCATAAGCGCTTTTGGCTGTATCATCACTTTCTACCAATTGAATATGAGGATGTTCAGATAAAAATTGTTCGCACTGTAACAGTGCCATGTGGTGCGAATGTACTTCTCGAATATTTGTAATATCTTGTCCATCTAAAGCTACCAAACTATGTTTTATGCGTAGTTTGTGTTCGCCAAAAATGCGCAGGTCGCTATCTTTAATGAGGTTATAATTTTGTAACAGGCTACCTGCAATAGTGTTTTCGATAGCGATAGCTCCTACGATAGTTGGATTTTTTCGAACCAAATCAATTGATTCTTTGAACGTATCGCACGGTAAAATTTCTATATCGTTGCCGAAATAGAGGCGTGAAACAATGTCATGAAACGAGCCTTTTGCTCCTTGAATAGCGACTTGAATAGATGAATTCATATATTGTTTTTAACAAACAAAAAATCCTGCTCGTATAGGAGCAGGATTTTTGTATAATTACAAATTTTGAAATCGCAATAACATACATCAAATCCCGCTCTTACTGCTAAAGTAAAAGTAGAAAAAGAAGTAGTTTGAAAATAACGATCTCATATAAAATACTTTAAAACTAGTTGTCTCACCAGGATTCGAACCTAGACAGACAGTACCAAAAACTGTAGTGCTACCGTTACACCATGAGACAATACCGCTTCCTCCGAAGAAGGTGGTGCAAAGGTAAAACTTTTTTTTATTCCCTCCAAAGAAAAACAGAAAAAAGTACAAATAATTCTCATCTCGTATTCAGTCGTATAAAATTAGTAGTTTTTTTGTATATTTGCAGATTGATTTTAAGACCTTGTTAGATGTCGTTGTCCGTTCAATCTATTTGTAAGTCATATTCCAAAAAAGTAGTTCTCAATGACATAAATTTAGAACTAAAAGCTGGTGAAGTTGTTGGTTTTCTGGGACCAAATGGTGCAGGAAAATCCACACTAATGAAAATTATTACAGGCTTTGTGCAACCAGATAGTGGCGAAGTGTTTGTTTGCGGTGAGCGAGTGTCACCATCTAATTTAGTTACACGTAGATTGGTGGGTTATTTGCCAGAGCATAATCCGCTTTATTTGGATATGTATGTACGCGAATATCTTGATTTTGTATCTCGTTTTTACCCATTGGATAATCGTAAGGCGCGTATTGAACAGATGATTGAACGCACAGGTTTGACCGTAGAAGCTCACAAGCGCATCGGGCAACTCTCCAAAGGTTATCGCCAACGTGTTGGTTTGGCTCAAGCGCTTATCCATGATCCACAAGTGCTTATTTTAGACGAGCCCACTACGGGTTTGGATCCCAATCAGTTGGTTGAGATTCGCCAACTGATTGGTGAAATTGGTAAAGAAAAAACGGTGCTATTCTCTACGCATATTATGCAGGAAGTGCAAGCCTTGTGTCAGCGTGTAGTGGTTATCAATAAAGGAAATATCGTAGCCGACGAAGCCGAATCGGTTATAACACAAGGTTCGCAAATGATGCGTTTTGAAGTGGAGTTTTCCAAACCGATAGGTAGTGTTTTGTCGCAGTTTTTACACGATGACATTGTACAGGTGGAAACGATTTCAGATAAAACGGTTCGGATCTCTGCTAAATCGGATATTAGAGAGCTACTATTTCATTTTGCCACCGAACAACACGTGCCCATTCTTACCATGCGACAACTAGAAGAGTCGATGGAGGATTTTTTTAGAGCATTAACCAAGTAATCCTTGATATGTCGGAATTTGATATACATCAATCGCCTTACGAACGTGATAATGACTTAGAACGTGCTTTACGTCCTTTGTCGTTTGTCGATTTTCGTGGTCAAGATAAGGCGATAGAAAATCTTTCTATTTTTGTGCAAGCTGCAAAGCAGCGTAACGAAAGCCTTGATCATGTCTTATTGCACGGGCCTCCGGGACTTGGCAAAACCACGTTGTCCAACATTATTGCTAATGAGTTAGGTGTTGGTTTCAAAGTAACTTCGGGTCCAGTACTTGATAAACCGGGTGATTTGGCTGGTTTGTTGACGGGTTTGGAGCGCAATGATGTGCTCTTTATTGATGAAATTCACCGATTGAGCCCGATTGTAGAAGAGTATTTGTATTCTGCAATGGAAGATTATCGGATTGATATAATGATTGACAAAGGTCCGAGCGCCCGATCTATTCAAATTGATTTAGAACCATTTACGCTGATTGGCGCAACAACACGTAGTGGTTTGCTAACCAGTCCTTTGCGCGCTCGATTTGGCATAAATTGTCACTTTGAATATTATGATGATCGGGTGCTGAGTGAAATCATTAAGCGTTCGGCATCTATTTTAGAAGTTCCTATTGTGGAGAATGCAGCTGTTGAGATTGCGTTACGGAGCCGTGGAACTCCGCGTGTAGCTAATGCGTTATTGCGTAGAGTACGTGATTTTGCACAGGTAAAGGGTAGCGGTAAAATTGATGTGGAAATTGCTCGTTTTGCCTTAGAAGCACTCAATATTGACAAATATGGTTTAGATGAAATAGATAATAAAATTTTATTGACTATTATTGATAAATTTAGTGGTGGACCTGTTGGTTTAACTACAATAGCAACTGCTCTGGGTGAAGATGCGGGAACGATTGAAGAGGTGTACGAACCGTTCTTAATCAAGGAGGGATTTATAAAACGTACGCCTCGCGGACGTGAAGTGACCGCATTGGCATATCAGCATTTGGGACGATTGAAACCAACTGAACAAACAAGTTTATTTTAAAAGAACATAATGGCAGGATTAAAAAAATTGGCACAAGAAACCGCTATTTACGGTATTAGTAGTATTGTTGGTAGGTTTTTGAATTGGTGTTTAGTTCCGCTCTATTCGTATGTGTTAGTTGATTCCAGCGATTATGGCATTGTGACCAATTTGTATGCATGGACAGCATTGATTGTTATCGTGTTGACCTACGGTATGGAAACTGGTTTTTTTCGCTTTGTCAACAAACAACCGAAACATGAACAAGCTGACAATAGAGTTTATAGCACAACACTTACAAGCGTAGGTTTTACGTCGTTGTTGTTTGCTATTACGTGTGTTATTTTTGGTCCTCAAATTGCCACTGCATTGGGCTACGGAGATCATCCTGAATTTATTCAAATGCTTGGCGTGGTTGTCTCTATGGATGCTTTTGACTCCATTCCTTTTTCCTATTTACGCTATAAAAACAAACCGATTGTCTTTGCCAGTTTGAAATTGTTGATGATTTTTGTGAACATCATTTTCAATATCTTCTTTTTGGTGATATGCCCTAAATTGGCCGTTTCGCATCCTGAATGGATAGAGTGGTTTTATAATCCAGATTATGGTGTTGGTTATATATTTGTAGCAAATCTTATTTCTACAACTACAGTTACGTTGGCACTGTTGCCTTATGTATTTGTAGGCAAATGGAATTTTGATAAGGTGTTGTTGCGTAGTATGTTGAAATATTCTTTGCCGTTATTACTGTTGGGTGTGGCGGGTATAATGAATCAAACTATTGATAAGATTATTTTTCCGGTGGTTTATCCAAATCCCGAAGAGGCGATGCGTGAGTTGGGAATTTACGGTGCTTGTTTCAAAGTGGCTATGGTCATGATGATGTTTACTTACGCATTTCGTTTTGCGTATGAACCATTTGTTTTTGCAAAAAATCAAGATGCTGACAGTAAATCCACCTATTCAGATGCCATGAAGTATTTTGTAATTTCTACGCTCTTTATCTTTTTGATTATCATTGCTTATATCGATATTTTCAAATTATTACTTGGACCACAGTATCGTGAAGGAATTCGTATTATACCTATAGTGTTGATGGCCTATTTTTTACAGGGGGTGATGTACAACTTATCGTTGTGGTACAAACTTGTGGGCAAAACTATTTTTGGTGCTTGGTTTTCGCTGATTGGGCTTATTGTTACACTAGTAATCAATGTGGTGTTTATTCCCAAATATAGCTATATGGCATCAGCTTGGGCGGCGCTGATAAGTGCTGTGGTGATGGTTGTTTTATCGTATGGATTTGGACAGAAATATTATCCCATTGATTATAAGTTGAAAACGCTTGCATTCTATTTTGGATTGACTATGTTACTCTTTGCGGGAATGCATTTTGTGTCGTTTGAATCGACAGTTGTCAATATTTTATACAGAACAGTTTTACTAGGTGTTTATGTGGCTGTAGTAGTTTGTCGGGAGTGGTCGCTATTGCATCCTAAAAGTGCTGAAAAGAAACATTTGTAAAAGCAAATAATAGGGATAAACTTCATTTGTTGATAAGTTTTTGTAAAAGCTAACTAACTTAATTGTAGCGTTTCAAATTCTTTTATTACTTTTGTAACTCGATTTGTAAAAACTTACGATATTTAAGATATTTAAACTATGGGACTTTTCTCTCTTACACAGGAAATAGCTATTGACTTGGGAACGGCTAATACCATTATTATTTGTAATGACAAAATTGTGGTTGACGAACCATCTGTTGTTGCTTTAGACAGACGCACTGATAAGTTGATTGCTATTGGTAAAGTTGCTCAACAAATGCACGGTAAAGCACACGAAGGCATACGTACAGTTCGCCCGTTGCGTGATGGTGTAATTGCCGACTTCTACGCTGCAGAATTGATGATTCGTGGCATGGTAAAGTTAATTCCTAATAGAAATAAGCTATTTACGCCTTCTCTTCGCATGGTTGTTGGTATCCCTTCGGGCAGTACCGAAGTTGAAATACGTGCCGTGCGCGACTCGTCAGAACATGCTGGTGGACGTGAAGTGTATATGATTTACGAACCAATGGCAGCGGCTGTCGGTATTGGTTTAGATGTGGAAGCTCCTGCTGGTAATATGGTGGTTGATATAGGTGGTGGAACTACTGAAATTGCAGTTATTTCATTAGGTGGTATGGTAGCCAACAAGTCTATCCGTATTGCAGGTGACGATTTTACTGCCGATATTATGGAGTATATGAACCGTCAGCATAATATCAAAATTGGTGAGCGTACAGCAGAGCAAATTAAAATCAATGTAGGTTCTGCTTTGACTGATTTGGGCGAAGATGCACCAGAGGATTATGTGGTTCGCGGACCTAATCGTATGACTTCATTGCCAATGGAAGTGCCTGTTTCTTACATGGAAATTGCTCATTGTTTGGAAAAATCAATTACAAAAATTGAAGCAGCTATATTGGCAGCGTTAGAAAGTACTCCTCCTGAAATTTATGCTGATTTGGTCAAGAATGGTATCTATTTAGCGGGTGGTGGTGCGCTATTGCGCGGATTGGCTAAACGTTTGACTGATAAAATTCAAATTCAGTTCCATATCGCTGATGACCCACTACATGCAGTAGCTCGTGGTACAGGTGTTGCACTCAAAAATGTTAACAAGTTTCAATTCTTGTTACGCTAATTTGGTGATGGAATAATCAAATAAAACAAGGGTAGAATATTTATTTTACCCTTTGTCTTTTCAAAATACATCTATGTCGGCTCTATTACGTTTTTTTGTACGATTTGCATTACTGTTTGAATTTCTTCTTTTAGAAATCATCGCTTTTGTGCTGATGTTTAACACGAGTTCTTTCCAACAAAGTGTTATTTACAAGGCAAATACGGCTTTTGTGGCTTCAGTATATGAGGTTACAGATGCTTGGGGTGATTATTTTCATTTAAGTACAGATAATCAAAAGTTAGCACAGGAAAACGAGATGTTAGCAAATAAAGTGGCGCATTTAGAAGCAAAATTGGCAGCCTTAAAAGATACAGCATCGCGTGTAACTCCTGAGTATCGTGCTATTTCGGCCAAAGTTGTTTATAGTAGCGTGAATAAAATTCAGAATCATATTTTAATCAACAAAGGCAAAGATTATGGCTTAGCGCCAGATATGGGTGTTATTTCAGACGAAGGCGTAGTTGGTGTTATTGAAAATGTTTCGGAACATTTTGCAGTTGTTTTACCTATCATAAACACCAAATTACTGGTAAGTGGTAAGCTGAAAAACAATAACGTATTAGGTTCTGTATTGTGGAATGGTGTGTCGCCAACAATGGCACAATTTACAGAAATTCCCAGTCATGTGGAAGTGGTAGCAGGCGATTCGGTTGTGACAAGTGGTTTCTCTGCTATTTTTCCCGAAGGTATTTTAATTGGCACAGTTGATAAGGTCGATTACCATTCGCATCAAACATTTTGCGATATAAAATTGAAATTGGCTACCAAATTTCACTCATTACACTACGTGAGTGTATTAGATGTGAATCGTAGAGTAGAACAACAAAACATAGAAAATACCATTCATTGATATGCAAGATCAACTCAAAATTATTTTAAACTTTTTTTTGCTTATTGCAGTTCAAGTGTTGATTTTAAACAACATACAGCTGTTTGGATTGATCAATCCATACTTGTATATTTTGTTTATTATCACATTGCCGATGTCTGTATCTACAGGCGTTATGATGCTGATCGCTTTTCTGCTGGGTGGTATTATTGATATGTTCTCTAATAGTTACGGTATGCACATGTCCGCTTCGGTTTTGGTTGCATTTATTCGTCCGTATGTGATGGGGTTGTTTGCCTCGCGCGAGGATATGGAGAAGCCAGCACCTACCTATCGTAATTTTGGTGTATCATTTTTTAAATATGCCACATCACTTGTGTTTATACACCATTTTGTGCTTTTTTTCTTAGAAGCATTTTCATTTTCTCATTTTGGTGTGGTTTTGCTTAAAACTTTGTGTAGTGGTTTGGTTACTATGCTTCTTATTTTTGGTATTCAAACTATTAATTTTAAGAGAAGGTGATCAACGATTCGTTCAGCAATAGGCAATATGTTATTCGCATTTTTATTGCGGTATTATTGGCTATATTTGTAATTCAATTGTTTAGTCTTCAGTTGATTAAGGATTATGGAGAGCAAGCTGATAGTAATGCGTTGTTACGCCGTACGGTGTATGCGCCTCGTGGTTTGATTTATGACCGCAATGGTGTGTTGCTTGTTTACAATCAGCCCACTTATGACATATTGGTTACCATGCACGAATTGCGTACAATGTCGAAAAACGGAACTCCTCTCGACACTTTGGAGTTTTGTAAAATACTTGCGATAACCAAAGATGAGTTTAATAAACGCATGACAGATGTTAAAAACCGACTTGGTTACTCAGCACGTGTTCCACAACGCTTTATTACGCAACTTTCGCCCACAGAATACGCCGTGTTACAAGAAAAGTTGCATCGTTTTCCCGGCTTTACCATTCAAGGTAGGACGCTGCGTAATTATAGCTATCCTGTCGCAGGACATGCGCTCGGTTCTATTGGTGAAGTGTCGCGAAAAATGATCGAAAATGACCCTTACTACAAACAGGGCGACTATGCAGGGGTTAGTGGTTTTGAAAAATCGTATGAGAAAGCCCTACGTGGAGAGAATGGTGTAGAGATTTTATTGCGCGACGTGGCTGGACGCATTCAAGGACGTTACAAACATGGTGAGTTTGATAAAGCGGCTGTAGCGGGTGAGAATTTGACTGTAACACTCGATATTAAGCTACAAATTTTAGCAGAAGAACTCTTACAAGGCAAAAAGGGGAGTGTGGTGGCTATTGAACCAAGCACAGGTGAAATATTGGCAATGGCTTCTAATCCAACGTGGAATCCTGATTTGCTAGTGGGGCGTCAACGCTCTAAAAATTACGCAATGCTACAAAATGATCCCACGAAACCGTTGCTAAATCGTGCGACACAGGGAATTTATTCACCCGGTTCAACATTTAAAACTCTACAAGCTCTGGTGTGTCAACAGGAGGGAGGAATTACGCCTGAGACGCTTTTTGGTTGTAACGGGCAGGCTTCTACGCCTATTCGTTGTACGCACTACCATGGTTCGCCTGTCAATCTTGAAAATGCTTTAGAGCAGAGTTGTAATCCCTATTTTTGGCATGCCTATCGTGAAACTTTGGAAAAAGGCGGTTATGGCGACCGCAATGCGAATTTCAAAGCCAACTATGAGCGGTGGCGCAATGATATGATTAGTTTTGGGTTAGGTCCTAAATTTAAAGATTCTGACGTTCCCGATCAGGTGAACGGCAGTGTTCCTTCTATAAAAACCTATGATAGGTGGTATGGTGTTCGTGGTTGGAAAGCGCTTACTATTCGTTCAAATGCTATCGGGCAAGGTGAAGTGCTGGTTACGCCGTTGCAATTAGCAAATTCTGTAGCCGTGATTGCTAATGAAGGCTATTACATCACACCGCATTTGCACAAATGCGATTCGATGTTAAAACACAAACACATGTCATTGATTGATAAAAAATATTTTCCTGTAGTCAAACAGGGTATGTGGCGTGTGTGCGAATATGGTACTGGTCGGTGGTATAAGTTAGATAGTATTCCGATGTGTGGAAAAACAGGAACTGTTGACAATAGTCATGGTCGTCCACACTCACTGTTTGTAGGTTTTGCGCCAAAAGATGAACCGAAAATTGCCATTGCAGTAGTGATTGAAACATCGGGTTATGGTGCCACCTGGGCAAATCCTATTGCGAGCGTATTGCTGGAGCAGTATTTAACAGATACAGTAAAACGTACGGCTTTAGTTGATCGATTAAAAAACTCAGTTACAGATCCAGATGTCAAGAAATATTAGCATAAAATCTTCTCTCGATTGGGCCACAGTCATTTTGTATTTGGTCCTGGTGTTCATAGGCTGGCTTAACGTTTATGGCGCCAGTTTTGATTATGATCAAACGTCAATTTTTGATTTTTCATATCGTTCAGGTAAACAGTTTATTTGGATTGTTTGTGCTATCGGTTTGGCGGGAATTATTCTATTGATTGATTCGCGATTTTTTCAAACCTTTGCCATACTTTTCTACATCCTGATGATTGTGCTGCTTATAGTTACAGCTGTGGTTGCACCTGAAGTAAAAGGTTCTCGTTCGTGGCTAGTGTTGGGACCTGTGAGTATTCAGCCGGCTGAATTTTCTAAATTTATAACAGCCTTAGCTTTGGCTAAAGTGATGAGCGGCTATGGATTTAAACTTAATAATTTTAAGAGTTATCTGATTACAGGATTTATAATTCTTCTGCCTGCTATCATAATTATCTTTCAGAAAGAGACAGGTTCTGCGTTGGTTTATGCAGCTTTTCTGTTGGTTCTTTATCGTGAAGGTATGCCCGGTATGATTCCGCTTATTTGCTTCTGTTGTGTAGTTCTGTTTATCATTGTAATTCGCTTTAGCGATGTACCTTTTGCTGGTGTTGAAGCGGCATCTGCGGGATTGGTTGTAGCCTTTATATTGATATTGTTAGCCGTTCCTGTATTGCTATTTTTGTTCAAAAGCGACAAAGAAACACCTAAATACACAGCTTGGGGTTATTTTGCACTATTTGCTTTGGCAACATTCATTCACTTTATGGGGTGGATTTCTGTCAATTTTCTCTATGTGACGTTATTTTGTATTGCAGCATCTATTATATACCTGTCTGTCAATGCTATACGTTTCCGATTGCCCCATTATTGGTTTATAGTGCTTTTCTTGGTAGGTTTTACGGGATATTGCTATTCGGCAGAATATATTTTTGAACGCATTTTGGAGTCTCATCAACAGATGCGTATCAAAGTGGTTTTGGGTATGGAAAATGACCCTCGTGGTGTAGGATATAATGTGAATCAGGCTAAAATTGCTATTGGCTCTGGTGGTTTTTTAGGTAAGGGTTTTTTAAATGGTACGCAAACTAAATTGAAATATGTACCCGAGCAAGATACTGATTTTATATTTTGCACTGTTGGCGAAGAGTTTGGCTTTTTGGGTTCTATAACTGTTTTGGCACTCTACTTGTTGTTTCTATTTCGCTTGATTCATCTGGCTGAACGCCAGCGGGAGCCGTTTGCACGCATTTATGGCTATTCGGTGGTGGGCATATTCTTTTTTCACATAGCCATCAATATCGGTATGGTTATTGGTTTAGCGCCAGTTATTGGTATCCCATTGCCATTTTTCAGTTATGGCGGTTCTTCACTGTGGGCATTTACCTTTTTGCTCTTTATCTTTCTACGTTTTGATATTTCAAAAACGGCACGAGTACATTAATCTTTTCAAGCAATGAGTTCACATTTAGAGCCTTTTGGCGGACTCGAACCGCCGACCTACTCATTACGAATGAGTTGCTCTACCGACTGAGCTAAAAAGGCATTTTCAAAATGCAAAGGTAATACCTATTGCATTAAAATCAAACAAATAAATGCATTTTTTATAGCAATAAAATCACTATGGCTGATAAAATAGAAATAATAAACCATAGTATAATGCCCAACAGTATAGGGCTGAAACCCACCTCTTTGATGTTCTCTTTTGATAAACCTGTTCCAATTAAAAAGAGTGTGTAAATCATACCCATTTTAGCAATGCTAACAGCTTTGGTGTAAACGGCTTGTCCTTCAGGAAAATAAGTGGCTATCAGCATGGCAACAACATAGAGAAAAATGAACCAAGGAATCGTAATTTTTGATTTTTTCTCATGCCCACGATTGTAAAAGAAAGCAACGATAAGTGATAATGGAATAATCCACAATGCCCGAATAAGTTTAGTGGTTGTGGCAATATGTAGAGCTATTTCGCTACGTGTGGCAGCCGCACCAACGACTGAACTGGTATCGTGTATAGCAATGGCGCACCAGTAGCCAAATTGTGTGTCGCTCATATGTAGCCAATCTCCAATGGGCGGGAAAAGAAATAATGCGGCGGCATTTAGCATGAAAATAGTGCCAAGTGCCACAGTCATATCTCTATTTTTAGCGTCGATCACTGGTCCTAATGCAGCAATGGCACTACCACCGCAAATGGCAGTACCTCCAGCTACTAAAATGGTAGTATCTTTATTGATTTTGAGCAATTTTCCAAAAAGTAACCCCAAAATCATAGTAATGGCAATAGAAAAAATAGTAAACAGAATACCTGTTTTACCTGCCGAAATCGCTTGTTCTACATTCATACCAAATCCTAAACCAACCACAGAGGCTTGTAGTAACATCTTGGTAAAAACTTTGTTGTGTTGTATGAAGGGATTTCCTATACTTAGTGCTACGACAAGACCTAATAGTAGAGCTAAACCGGGCGACAGAAAGGGAATGACAAAAAGTAAGAGAACAAAAATAGTTTCGCGCTGTTGTTGTGATAATTTTTGTTTAGTCATGGGCTATTGTTGTTAATGGAGTTTGATGAATTATGCCATTATTTTGCGCACACGTTCCATTTCGCGTTTGTCATCTTTTTCGCGTAGCGATTCGCGTTTGTCGTAGGTTTTTTTGCCTCGTGCTAAAGCGATTTCGAGTTTAGCCAATCCTTTTTCGTTGATGTACAGTTTTGTAGGGACAATGGTTAATCCACTCTCTTTGGTAGCGCGTTCAAGCTTACGCATTTCGCGTTTGGTCAACAGGAGCTTGCGTTCGCGTTTAGTATCGTGATTGTAAAATGTGCCTAAACGGTATAAAGCAATGTGCATATTGCGCACCCACAATTCGCCATTAGAAAATGAGCAAAATGTGTCAACCAAACTGGCTTTTCCTTCACGGATAGATTTTATCTCTGTACCGTATAGGACAATACCCGCTGTGAAACGCTCAATCAGTTCGTAATCGAATGAGGCACGCTTGTTTTTTATACTTATGTTTACTTTGGAATGCATAAAGTCCGTTTAGGCGTGCAAAGGTAACTTTTTTTTTACGTTTACTCATAATTTTATATTGTGAATTTCGCAAAATAGACCTACTTTTGTCTAGTTAAAATCTAACTCAATCCTAACATTATGAAACAACGCCTGTCTATATTGACATCATTTCTTTGTGCGATCGCCTTAGTGGTAGTGGCTCAGGTAGATTGTAAAATTTACCAATTACCAACATTCGTAGCTTCGGCATCAGACCAACAAAAAGTGCGAACTTCAGACATTCGAACTTCGGGTGTTGTTACCGCCGTTGTACGAGATGGAGATACCATAAAAGGCTTTTATTTACAAGATAAAGTTGGTGACGGCGATCGCTCAACGTGCGATGCAGTGTTTGTTGCTTTAAACAATGAACATGTGGCGGTAGGTAATGAGATAGAGCTAGTGGCATCAGTCACGTCAATGGCGGGACAACTTACACTTACTGATGTTTCTGTTTTGCATAAAGTTGCAGAAAATCAGGCTGTAACGCCAACCAAAGTAATTTTTCCTAAAGACTTTAGTAATTACAACCAATACGTTGGAATGGTTTTGGAGTTTGACCAAACGCTTTTTGTTACTAATAATTACTATTGGGGAAGTGGACGCATTACGTTGTCGTCTCACCGTTTGAATGGTGGAGTGGAGATGGAACTGCCCGGTAGCAATGAGTATTTTGCTCTGGTGGCTAAAAATAAACAAGACCAATTAACCTTGGTGAGTTCGCCCTCTGCAGCTTACCCTTTTGCTGATGAGCATGAAACATTACGCATGGGCTATCGTGTTGATAACTTACAAGGCACTTTAGTACAATCAGGGGCTTATTATCAACTAGAAGTTTCTACGCGTCCCAATTTTTATGGAAATCCTCGCACAGCTACACATGAGCCGATTGGCGATTATAATGTTAAAGTGTGCTCGTTCAATATGCAGTATTACTTGCGTAGTGCTTATGGCGATTTTGCGGGACCAGCTAATGAAGAAGAAGCCGACCGCCAACATGCAAAACTACTTAAAGCGTTACTAGCTATTGATGCTGATATTTATGGATTATTAGAAATTCAACAAGGCAATGAAGCTATTGCTTATATGTGTACTGCGCTTAATATAGCTGTGGGTCGTGACGTGTATGCTTACGTGGCCGATGGAACTTCGACGAGTGGCTCTTATACAAAAGTGGGGTTTATTTATCGTAAAGATAAAATTAGCCCCGTGGGTGCGTTGGAGTTTAATAATTTAAAAACCATGTATCGCAAAGCCATACAACTATTTTCACTTAAATCGACTGGTGAAAAGTTTTTCTTCTCGCTTAATCACTTTAAGGCAAAAGGTACCACATATTCCACTACACCCGAAGGTGATTTGGATGCTGGCGACGGGCAAAGCACATACAATGCAACACGTGTAGCTGAAGCAAACTCGGTGATATCAAAATGTGCTAACAACTTGACTGTTGACCCTGATATATTGGTGATGGGCGATATGAACGCTTATTCAAAAGAAGATCCAATTCGTCGTTTTGAATCGGCGGGCTACACTAATGTACTCAAACATTATCATGGTGATACAATCTATTCGTACTCTTACCGAGGTGAAGTGGGTTTGTTGGATCATGCGCTGGCTAATAATACGATGATGGCGCAAATAACCGGTGCAACAGTTTTTCATATTAACACCGACGAGCATTATAAATTTGAATATAAAAATGCGGCTACATGTCAGGATAATATGTATCGCTCTTCAGATCATGACGTAGTGGTAGTGGGGTTGAATTTGAAAGGAACTCCAGATAGTGTGGTTAATGTAGTGGAACCTACTAAAACATGTGTAATTCCTACAGTTGTGAAAGATGATTTTATCACCATTTACAATGCAGCCAAAATGGATGTAACGATTAGCGATTTACAAGGACGTTTATGTTATAGCGGAAAGTTGCCCAATGATACAAAAGCGACTTTTACAACCGATCAGTTAAATCTTTCACAAGGTTTCTATGTGATACGCATTGTAGATCCACGTTCTACTGCTATTGAACCACAACTTTTCAAAGTTATAGTACGTTGATGAATCCACTTGCCATTATTGAAAACTACTATGCGCCTGATAGTGATTTGTATCATCTTTTGGTAACGCATAGTCGATCAGTAGCGCAAAAAGCGTTGTTTTGGGCACGTAAACATCCAGAATTGGAACTCGATCACCAGTTTATTGAAGAGGCAACTCTATTGCATGATATTGGTATTTTCCTCACTGACGCCCCGACATTAGGCTGTTATGGTCCTCATAGCTATATCGAACATGGGTATTTGGGAGCAGATCTGTTGCGTCAGCACGGCTTAGATAAACATGCTTTAGTTTGCGAACGCCATACAGGAACGGGACTTTCATTAGACGATATCAAACAGCAGCATTTACCATTGCCACACCGTGATATGCGTCCAGTTTCGCTTGAAGAGCAATTGATCTGTTTTGCTGACAATTTTTATTCTAAAAGCAATCCCGATACAGAACTTACTACCCAACAAATACGCCATAATCTAGCCAGATTTGGTGCTGATAAAGTTCGTACTTTTGATCATTGGATGAGTCTGTTTCTATAAAAAAAGCTTCACTATCAAGTGAAGCTTTTTAGTTAATTGCGAGGCTACATGTTACTTGTCATTTTTAACACTAAACCAAAGTACTCCTGAAATAGCTAAACATATTGCACAAATGGCAAAAATAATGGATTTGTCAGCTGCGGCATTTACCACTTCGCCCATTTTGAACGAGGCGACTAATTGCGGCAACACTACCGACAAGTTAAAAATCCCCATGTATAATCCCATTTTCGTTTGATCTACTTTTTCACTCATAATAGCAAATGGTAATGATACTAACGATGCCCAACCAATACCAACGATAGCTAATGAGATAAAGAAAATGGTGATATTCGACCCAAAGAAATATATGGCCGCATATCCTAAAGCCATTAACAAGATAGCGTTAGTGTGTGTCATTGTCATTCCTTTGCGTTTCGCAATTTTATTAAGCACTAATACGGGTAGTATAGCCCCAACCAAGTCTCTTACCAAGAAAGCCCATGAGTTAACTGCTTGCATGGAAGCAGGATTTAAATCCTTGATCACTGTAGATACATAGAAGAACATGTATATGTTCATGGTTTGTACACCCCACCATGTAAATGAGTGCGCAAGTAATATTTTTTGAAATTCATTAGTATTTTCTTTTGTCTTGGTCATGTTGCTTACAACTACAACAATGGAAATAAGTTGAATAACAACACATGTAAGTTCAACTACGCTTAACGTGCAGAAACCTAGATCAATGTGGCTATGGTCTTCTAAACCGAATAATTTAGCTACAATAACGTAGATACCATACAATAAAAATCCATATAAGGGTAATAGTGCTTCATTGATGTCTTTTATAGATGTTTTAACTTTAACTTGTTCGTCTTCTGAAGCCAATTGACGAGGTTCTTCTATGAAGAACATCGGAATTACTGTAAATAAAATGGCAATAGCTACACCAACATAAATCAAAACGATGTTACCCCATGTGACTGCAATTAAATAAGCGAGCACACCAAATGTCCCCGATACGGTTTGCATCCATGTGTAACCTTTAGCACGCTGGTCTTTGGGCGTACAATCGGCAATAAGCGAACGAGTTGGGTTAAAACTTACATTTATAGAAAGATCCAATGTTAAGGCAACTGTAATAGCAATAGCCAATAGTCCTTCAGAACCTGAAGCTCCAAACACTTGTTGAATAATGCCTAAATTTGGCAGAGCCAGCAGCATCATAGCAGTAAGTATGCCACCGAGTAAAATCCAAGGACGACGGCGTCCGCCCATAAACCATAAGTTATCGCTTACTGCACCTACAATAGGTTGTGCAATTATACCAGCAATAGGTCCAGCTGCCCATACAATACCAATTTGACTGATATCTAAGTGATACACCTCACTTAAGATCCAACTTAACGCTGAAATTTGAACAGACAGCGCGAAACCCATGGCTGTGGCGGGTAAACTTAGCAATGCAAAAAAGGCATTACTCATTTTCTTTTGAATACTTAACATACCATTAAATTAAAGAGTTGTTATCAATGAAAAATATTATTCCCCGACAAAAGTATTTTTTTTATTTAGAAAATACAATTTTTTTTCATCTTTTATGATATGAATATTCGTTGAAATTCCTAAGGAGTTGATTGTAATCCCGATTTTTATTTTTATCTTTGTAAAATTAAAAGAATAATAATATGGCAATAAAAATAGGAGATAAAATACCCGAGAGTTTGGGTGTCAATAAAATAGGAGAGCCTGTTTCGGCAAGTATGTTTCGTGGTAAAAAAGTAGCTTTATATTTTTATCCAAAGGATAACACATCTGGCTGCACAGCACAAGCCTGCAATTTACGCGATAATTATGCTGAATTACGGCAAGCGGGTTATGAAATTGTAGGCGTAAGCGTGGATGACGAAAAATCACATCAAAAATTTATAGCGAAATACAATTTGCCCTTTATGCTCATTGCAGATACCGATAAAACATTGGTGCAGCATTTTGGCGTGTGGGGCGAGAAAAAAATGTATGGTCGTACCTATATGGGAACATTTCGCACCACTTTTCTGTTTAATGAAGACGGAATTCTAGAGCGGATTATTTCGCCCAAAGAGATAAAAACAAGCAACCATGCAGCACAAATTTTACAATAGAAACGTATAAATTATTAAACAAAAAATCATATTATGTCAGTAGAAATTAAAAAACCATCGCCTGAAAAGTTGAAAGCGCTTCAGTTGGCGATGGATAAAATTGAGAAAGATCATGGGCGTGGCACAATTATGAAAATGGGCGACGATCATGTTGAAGAGGTGGGAGTTATATCTACAGGTTCCATTGGTTTGAATATGGCTTTAGGCGTAGGCGGTTTTCCTCGTGGTCGTGTTATCGAAATTTATGGACCAGAATCGAGTGGTAAAACCACGTTGGCTATTCACGCCATTGCAGAAGCGCAAAAAGCGGGGGGTATTGCAGCAATTATTGACGCTGAACACGCATTCGACCGCTTTTATGCAGAGAAATTAGGGGTTGATGTGGAAAATCTTTTAATTTCACAACCTGATAGTGGCGAACAGGCACTCGAAGTTGCAGATCAACTCATTCGTTCATCAGCAGTTGATATTGTTGTGATTGACTCAGTGGCTGCACTGACGCCAAAAGCTGAATTAGAAGGCGATATGGGCGACTCTAAAATGGGTTTGCAAGCTCGTTTGATGTCGCAAGCATTGCGTAAATTAACAGCAAGTATCAATAAAACCAATACAACATGTATCTTTATCAACCAATTGCGCGAAAAAATTGGTGTTATGTTCGGTAATCCTGAAACCACAACGGGTGGTAATGCGTTGAAATTTTACGCATCGGTACGTTTGGATATTCGTCGCATTGGGCAGATTAAAGACGGCGAAAATCCTATTGGTAATCAAACACGTGTGAAAGTGGTTAAAAATAAAGTAGCACCTCCTTTCCGTAAAGCCGAATTTGATATTATGTTTGGCGAAGGCATTTCTCGCTCGGGCGAAATTGTGGATTTGGGTGTGGAGTACGGTATTATCAAGAAAAGCGGTTCTTGGTTTAGCTATGGCGAAACTAAGCTTGGTCAGGGACGTGATGCCGTGAAAAAACTGCTTGAAGATAATCCTGAATTATCAGCTGAACTTGAAGCCAAACTCATGGAACAAGTAAAAGTATAATCTCTGTTGAGTAAAATAAAAAACTCCGCAAATCTAAAATGTTGCGGAGTTTTTTTGTTGATTATCAAAGTGTTGAATAATGACATCTAAACGTTTTTTGACTTTCTGATAACCAGCACGCTCTAAAGCTGACTGTTTGAATAGTTGTTTAAAAGTACTTCGTGAGAAACTGTGCCAGTCGAGTGTGAACAGCTGTTCGTGCGGTTGTAGTTCTGGCGTGTGGTGTGCTTTTGCTTTTTTATTCCACGGACAAGCATCAAGGCAAATATCGCAACCAAATAAACGATTGCCCATGGGTAGTGTAAATTCATCGGCAATGTCGGCGCGATGTTCTATGGTAAGGTATGAAATACAGCGATTTGCGTTTAGTTCATAAGCGGATAAGGCTTGGGTAGGGCAGGCTTTGATACAAGCCGTACATGTTCCACAATGTTCTTGTTGCGGTGTGTCGTAGTCGAGTTGGAGCGTAGTTATAATTTCCCCAATCAAACAATACGAACCAAATGTTGGATGTATAAATAAACCACTTTTCCCAATCCAACCTAATCCAGCGCGCTCTGCCCAACGGCGTTCTAAAACGGGAGCCGAATCGCAAAATACCATACTGTAGTTTGACATTTGTTCATCGATAAAAGTTTGTAATTCCCGCAGTCTGTTTTTGATAATGAAGTGATAATCTTTCCCATAAGCGTATTTGGCAATTTGTGGCGCACTTTCGGGTTGAGTTTGAGCAGGGAAATAGTTAAGTAAAACTACTATTACAGACCGTGCACCATTGACGAGTAACTGTGGATTGGTGCGTTTGTCGAAATGATTTTCTAAATAGCCCATATTGGCATGAAAACCTTTGTTGAGCCAATTTTTTAATACCTGCGCATCGTCGGTAAGAGGTTCTGCTTTGGCAATACCACAAGCGTCGAATCCAAGTTGTAGGGCTTTGGCTTTTATCTCGTCCGACAGTGTCATTTTTTATACAGTTGTTGCTCAATGGAAGCGTTCAAATTGTTCGTATTTAAATCTTTGCCAGCTACAATATCGCCATTCCTATCTACCAAAAACCAAGCAGGAACTTGTTGCACGTTGTATGTGCGTAGCACGGCAGAATTAACACCACGTTCATCGCGCACACATATCCAAGGAATTTCACGAGTTTGTTCGAGCCAGAATAATTTATTATTATCCACAGATACTTGATAAATTTCAAAACCTTCTGCTTGGTAAACTGAATACAGGTCGCGTAAAAAGAGTGTGTGCGCTGGTGCAAAATCGGTCTCGTAAGCCACAAAGTCAATAAGTACGACTTTACCTTTGAGCGATGAAACAGAGGTAGCATCTCCGGCACGATTGGGCAGTGTGATGTCAATAATCCCAGTTTGTTCGCCTGCGAGTAGGCGATCATAATTGGCTTGAGCTTCACGTGTCTCTTTGAGTGCAGTTAGTACAATATGAGTTAATATCTCTGTACGTGGATTGTCTGGTTGAAATACTTGAAAAGCTGTTGCTACAGCCGACCAATAACTACGATCGTTTTTATTATAGGGTGAAAAGATATAAAAACCGTTTATAGTTTGATTTACAGCGTAATAAGCCGCAGTAGAGCGTGTGTCGCTTAAAATCACTTGGCGTGCTTTTACTTTATGTTTTTCAATCATGGCTACCGCATCGTCTTTATTCAGTTTTTTTGCTTCATGGGCTGTTTTTATGTAGCGTTGAATGTCGAAACTTGAATTGCGGAGCGTTTTAATGGCTTCGGAGTTGGGCGAATTTTCAACGGTGTAGTGCGTAGCAAATTGCTCTTTTTGCCCGTTGATGATAATATGTTCTGTTGAATCGATTGCAAATAGAATGTTTTGGTCGCCTAAACGCAGACGATAAAATTCAGGATAGGCTGGCTGTGGCGCTTTAAATTTATAATTTCCAGTTTTTGATAGTTGTACAGAGTCCAATAAAATGATTTGGGCATCGTTGACCTGTTCCAAATATAACATCTCTTGGTTGGCATTGGTAATTTCGCCCTCAACACTGAACTTGGCGCTCTTATTACACGCTACCAAACTCACAACAAGTGTACAAAAAAGAAAAAAACGTCTCATTATTTCCAAAATTTATAGGGGGTTCTTATTAAGTTGGCATTGTAATAACGACTGTCGTTAGTTACCTCTGTGCCAATAAATGGTGGTTTTTCGAATGTGGTTTCTACACTTGGCAATTCAATTTCAGCAACAACCAAGCCTTCGTTTTCGCCATAAAATTCATCTATTTCCCAGCAAAAACCTTTGTAGTCGTAGCAATAGCGAACTTTTTCAATAATGGGTTGTTCGCAAATTTCTTTCAACATCACCTTTGCATCGGCTACCGGAATGGCGTATTCAAATTCGTGGCGTGCAAATCCAACCGTAGCATTTTTAATCGTGATATAGGCTTGTTCGCCGTAAATACGAACACGTACAACACGGTCTTTATCGCTACAAATGTAACCTTGCACAATGCGTTTACTGGTAGATTTAGCTTTGTATTCGTCTGATAAAAGCAGGAATTTACGCTCAATTTCTAATGTCATAACAGGCTCTTTTTGTCTGCTACAAAGGTATATTTTTTTTCTATATTTTATGAGAGTAAGGGGAGTTCACCTTAATTAAAAACAAAAAAAGAGCCTCTTATGGAGTAAATAGTATGTAATTACAAAAAAAAATAGTATTTTTGCGAGTTACTTTTCGTGAGGGAATATCTTCTTACGAGTTGACTTAGAAATTATTTAACTTTTAACTTTATAACTTTTTTAAGTATGTCAAAAAAGAAAAAACAACAGGGTGAATTTGAAATGCCAAATGTACAGGAAGCCTTGAGCAAATCAGAAGCATTTATCGAAACCTATCGTAAGGAGTTGCTTTATGGTATTGGTGCTGTGGTAATTTTGGTGGTAGCCATATTAGCATTTCACACCTATTATTTAGTACCTCGTGAAACTGAAGCACAAGAAAAAATGATTTTCTGTGTGAGTCAGTTTGAACGTGATTCTTTTCACATAGCACTTCGCGGCGATGGTATGAACGAAGGTTTTGAAGCTATTATTGATGACTACAAATTTACTGATGCTGCCGAATTAGCTGCCGCTTATGCTGGCGTTTGCGCTTATCACTTGGGCGAATACGAAGAGGCTATTGACTATTTAGACAAATTTGATGCGCGCTCGGTGAATATGACACCAGCTACCATCTGTTTAAGAGGCGATGCTTACGTAGAGTTAGGTGAATACAACAAAGCAGTAAAAGATTTTTTGCGTGCAGCTGAAACCAGAAATGAAATGGTGGCTCCTCGCAGTTTGAAAAAAGCAGGCTTGGCTTACGAAGCGTTGGGCAAATACGATAAAGCAGTAAAAGTGTACACTGAAATTAAAGATACTTATTTCAATTCTATGGAAGCTGGTGACATCGATAAATACATCGAACGCGCTAAAGCTTTGGATAAATAATTAGTACCGAAAACTTTAAAAGAGCTGTTTCAGACGTCTGTCGGTAACAGCTCTTTTTTAACTTATATAGCTTATGGCAACTCAATATCACAACTTATCAGCTTACGATGCCGAGGCAATGCCCTCAAAAGAACAACTAAAAAACCAACGTTATGCAATCGTTGTAGCCGATTGGAATCCAAATGTAACTTATGCACTTTTAGAAGGTGCTTACGATACGTTGGTAATGCATGGTGTATTGCCCGAACATATTATGGTAAAACATGTACCCGGAACTTTTGAACTCACGTTTGCCGCTAAACGCATTTTGCGTGAACAGACCGATACGTCCGCTGTCATTGTAATTGGTTGTGTGGTGCAGGGCGATACACCCCATTTCGATTATGTGTGTCAAGGTGTAACGCAAGGCGTGGCAGCTCTTAATGCTTTAGAAACAAGTCGTGTGCCTGTTATTTTTAGCGTGCTTACCACCAACACTATGCAACAGGCTTTAGATCGTGCTGGCGGTGTTTTAGGCAATAAAGGTATAGAAGGTGCAGTAACTGCAATCAAAATGGCGAATTTGTTTTAAAAATCAAATCAAAACTTGCATCACCTGTGGTGTTACGCTCCACGTAAAAGCGTAAAAAATAACGGCTTGAAAACACTCAAGCCGTTATTTTATAGGTATGGTTCAATAAACTATTTTACCACCACTTTTTCTGCACCATTATTTACCATAACCACATAGAAACCGTTTGCCAACGGTATTTGGTGGTGTCCTTCCGATAATGTTTTACCAAACACTTCTACTCCTGCAAGCGTATAAACCGATACGGATGCTTGATGCGGAAGCACAACTTCTACACTGCTTTTACCTGCCGCCAGCTTAATGCCTTGCTCTGCAAGCGATGCTGATATGCCTGTACTTCCATCCGGAATTATAGATATAGCTGTTTCTACCAACGCTCCGTCAAGTGCTACGCCTTGAAGCGTTTCACTAAATGTCGCACCTTCAGGGGTAGCTATTTTACACCCTGTTAGCGCAAGGGAACCAAAACGATAAATCCCGTATTTAGCAACATTTACCGTACTGTTTATAATTTTTAAATGCTGATTGGCGTCTTCTCCTGCTATACTCATGTCGGTATTTATGGTACACCCGCCGGCAATGGTCAGTGTGTGGTTTGGATCAAATATAGAAATAGCCGGGTACATATTCTTTTTTATATTAAGCGTACCTGTACCCTGTATAGTGGTGTTGTTAAGTAGAGATATTCCTTGATAATTACTATATTCTATCGTATTTGTTCCTTTCAGTTCAATAATCAATCCGTCAATGTAAGATTGAATTCCACGTCCAAAATCACCGGCGGTATTATCTATCACGGCATTGTCTAACGTCAGTGTGAACGACTCGGGGTTGTAGGTAATAGTACCGCTTTGGCACGGCAGGTTGTCCTTGTTGGTTGCTGTTACCTGCTCACCACGCACCCATAATTGGTAAGTTTGTGCCACAGTGGCGGTAGTTACAGCCGAAAGCATTGTGGCTACACATAAAAGTAAAAATTTTTGTTTCATAATTCTGTTTTTTTAAAAATTAATAATTGAATAAATATAAAATAGGTATCCCCGCACCTGTACGGCACGAGGTAAAAATACAGATTTGTTAATAAATGTTATTTCTGGGGGGGGGTAAAACCGCTTCCTGTATTCCACAGCAAGGCACAGTACGGTTATTGCCGCAGCAGTAGTGCAGATATGTGCCGTTTGTCGGGTTCATTGGAATGTAATTTAACAAACCTTTTGTACCCGGCGATAGCACTCATGGAGTAGTAGTTAATTTCTATGTGAATACTTTCTTTCAGGCTATTGCTGCTAATTATGATCTTGCTCAAGTTACGCCCAATGCAGATGGTGTTATTGTAATTACCTACAATGAAAATGACGACAAGGCAAATCACTACGAGCTCGGAAAAGTTATCTGGGATCTTATGGACGACATGTTCGAATGCGACGATGACTTCGAAGATGACAACGATGATGATTAAGTAATGATCTAAACAAAACTAAAAAGAGCTGTCCTTAAAAGACAGCTCTTTTTAGTTTGTTGTGCCCAGAGCCGGGATCGAACCGGCATGGAAGTGAATCCACTGGTGTTTGAGACCAGCGCGTCTACCAATTCCGCCATCTGGGCTTTTAAGCGAATGCAAAGGTAGATTATTTTTTGATGTCTGCCAAATATTTTCTATTTTTTCTGAAATAAATTTACAGCAGCTTTTTCTCATACTTTTTTTGTACTTTTGTAATCGCTTTGGCAGATGTTGTTGATGCTAAAGGATTATTGAGTGTATGAAACGCATCTTTTTAGTTGGTTTTATGGGCTGTGGTAAAACAGCTACAGGTAAGCGGTTAGCTGAGCAAATAGGTTGGCAGCTTGTCGATTTGGATAAATTCATCGAAAATCGTTACTGTAAAACTATTCCTCAACTTTTTGCGGAGTGGGGCGAAGAGGAGTTCCGTTTGCACGAACGTGCTGCCTTACTCGAAGTGTCTGACTACGAACAGGTGGTAATTTCAACAGGTGGTGGAGCAGCTTGTTTTCACAACAATATGGACGATATGAATGCGCGAGGTTTGACGGTTTATTTATACGCTTCACCCGAAGAATTGGTTGAGCGTTTGAGTCACGCCAAAGTAGAACGTCCGTTGCTTAAAGGAAAAACCCATGAAGAGTTGGCGCTCTATATACGCGAGTTGTTGGAAAAACGCGAAGTTAGCTACAAACAAGCTCAACTAACGATACACACATCGCCAGATAATAGTTTTTCTCACGTGGAAAAACTAATTAGCTTATTACCAAAGAATTAAACTTTATAAACTTATATCGTATGGAACGCTATGAAAGCCCATTACAGCCATTAACTTGCACACAAGCTGATGCTTACGCAAAACTGTCAGATTTACGTCATTTAGAAGCGGTAAAAGATCGTTTGCCACAAGATAAAATGAAAGATATGGTGTGCGATGTTGATACGTGCTCGGTAACTGTTGATCCCGTTGGACGTTTGACGTTGCGTATCGTAGAGCGTCAGCCTGAACAATTAGTGAAATTTGGTGCCGATAATTCACCAGTCGATTTCCATTTATATGTGGTTTTGACGGAAACGTCTGATAATCAAGCGCAATTGCAAGTGAGAATTGAAGCCAACATTCCGTTTATGATTAAAGCGATGATTGGTGGCAAAATTGATGGGTTTGTTCAGCAATTTGCCGAAATGACTGCTATGATGCTCAATGCTTCATATTCTGCATAAAATCATGCTATAATTGATATAAAAAAGTGTAGTTCAAATTTGAACTACACTTTTTTATTTATGTATAAACCGTAATGTTATCGCAAACGATCGGCTGCGCGTACTTTGGCTTCATCTTTACCTATGCCACGTATAGCCAACCAACTTAAAATAATGTTGATTAGTGGAAAAACAATAGCAATTTGTGGATGATAATGGTCAGGATTATGTTTCATTGTGATGCTCCAAATACTAACAGCTAATACAGCATAGTAACCAATCATTAGCAAAATATTCAGAATAGTTAAACGAATTTGAAGCATGCGTTTTTTATATAACCAAATAGTAATAAAAGCAAGTAGCGGAATAATTGCTGACAATATCGCTAAACCCCACAAATAGTCGAGGACAACCTCGCTATTTCCTTGCGATATTTGGGTAAATCCGATGGCGCTGAGTGTTCCATAATTCATTTCACGTGTAAAATCCATAAGTGGCATAAAACAGCCAAATACGCCTAACAATGAAACTATTAACAGATAGATGGTTTGAATACGTTGTATCATATCATTGGGTTTAAGTGGTTATTTAGTACGGGTAAATCCGAAAAGTTTTTTCTTTTTGGGCATAGGGCTTTCACCAGAAGTGGCTTGCTCTAAGGTTTCGCCAAATTTAATCATGCGGTAAATAATGCCCCAGTCAGGAATACCGCCTAAATTGCGGTCGTCAATAAACAGATCTGCCGATAGTTTACGTGAACGTACGTTATCAGGCTCCTCTTCTGGATAATTGGAGTTGACAGCATAAAATTCTAACCCTTGTTGTTTGCAATACTCAACCGCTTCGTCCAGCAATTCGCCTTCGCGTACTGTCCACAGTATTAAGCGATGGTGACACTCGTCTTGTAAACGTTTCAGTACATCAATGGCAAAAGGAATTGGCTTGCCTATTTTTGGGTAAGCGTGCTCCACAATTGTTCCGTCAAAATCTACAGCTATAATCATAATTCCTTGACTTAATTAGATTTACTATTTTATTCTTTTTCTTCTGGTTCTTCGTCAGGTGTTTCTGTTTTTACCGCCAAATCATTTTCTATTTTTTCAGGTGTCGGTTTGCAAAAATAGAGCGCAATAGCAGAAATTCCGGCTACCCACAACAGTGCTTTTTGTTGTAAAACGTAATAAAAAAAGATAGCTGCGAATAGCCCTATTGCAATAATGGTGATGCGCCATGTAGCATAAGTTTTGTAGCGTGATAGTTTGTCTGTTTCTTCCGTAACTGTTGCTAATTTACTAACATGCATGCTAAACAGTTTGAGTGCTACCGGCGTAGTGATAATTACGTATAAAATGATAACAGAATAAATCGTAATACTTGCAGGCGCATCTTTTGCCATGATAAACCAATTTTGCGTAACACAAGTATAGCCTAAAGCTGCTACTACAACGGCTTTGATGGCTGCGGCATAATACCACATGTAGAGATATTTAGAGAGCTGTTCCATAAAATTAAGTAGGTGTATTATAGGTTGAAAATGCAATGCGGTTACGAATAGAGCGTCCCAATGTCACTTCATCGGCATATTCCAGCTCGTCACCAATGGCAACGCCACGTGCAATGGTGGTAATTTTACAATCGTAATCGGCTAATTTGCGAAATAGGTAAAAAGCCGTAGTGTCGCCTTCCATGTTAGGACTGAGCGCAAAAATAATCTCTTCAATGCCACCTTGTTTTACACGTTCTACAAGTGAAGCAATTTCTAAATCGGTTGGACCTACACCATTCATCGGTGAAATAATGCCCCCTAAAACATGGTACAACCCGTTAAATTGCTGCGTGTTTTCAATAGCCATTACATCTTGAATGTTTTCTACCACACAAATAAGTGCAGAGTTACGGTTGGGATTGTTACAAATTTGGCATGTGTCCGTATCCGAAATGTTGTGGCAAACGGTACAGTGTTTTACCTCTTTTTTTAATTCTACTAATGCGTTGGCTAGTGCTTCAACATCACTATCATCCTGTTTGAGCAAATGCAACGCTAATCGGAGCGCACTTTTACGCCCGATAGTAGGAAGTTTGCTGAGTTCGTTTACAGCTTGCTCCAACAGAATAGAAGGATAGTTGTGTTGCATAACAAACGGCGTTAAAATTTTAACGCACAAAGATACAAAAAAACCGCACATCTTGTTAAGGAAGTGCGGTTCTTTTAGTAAGCTTACCAGCGACTTTCAACTACTTTCCAGTCAAGAATGTTCCATAAAGCATTCAGATAATCGGCTCTACGGTTTTGATAGTCAAGATAATAAGCGTGTTCCCACACATCGAATGTAAGTAATGGTTTTAAGCCTTTGGTTAAAGGTGTTCCGGCGTTGCTCTCTTTCAAAATTTCGAGGTTGCCATGAGCATCTTTCACCAGCCAAACCCAACCAGAGCCAAATAGTGTGGCGCCTGCATTGTTGAATTCGGTTTTGAAAGCTTCAAAAGAGCCCCATTTCTTTTCTATAGCAGCTCTTACTTCGCCTTTAGCTTCGCCACCATTAGTTTTAAATTGTTCAAAAAAGAACGTGTGGTTCCATACTTGAGCTGCGTTATTGAAAATACCGCCATCCGATTCGCGTATGATTGATTCCAAATCCATAGATTCAAAACGTGTCCCTTTAATTAAATTATTGAGGTTGTTTACATACGTCAAATGGTGTTTGCCGTGATGGAAATTCAACGTCTCTTGGCTCATAGTTGGAGCCAATGCTTCTGCCGCATAAGGCAGATCAGGTAATGTAAATAACATAGTCACTGAAGTTTGAATGGTTAATAAATAAAAAACGATTGAATTCATAGTAATTTCGTTTTAATGATAATACAAAAATAATTTTTTTTTTGAAATAAATAGCGTATTTTTGTAGAAATAAATTAAAAAAATGCCTTATGAGAAATTATAAGTTGGTTATCAGTCTGTTATCATTGATATTATTTCTAGGTAGTTGTAAAGTAAAAGAGTCGGCGGGAGCGTATCGACCAGCTGAAGATACAAAAAAGCTTCAAGAGGTGGTGGTGAAGCCTAAAACAGAAACGCAAAAAACTGTTCAGGCTGTTGCTGAACTGCCAGATAGAATTCGCACAGAGTCTTTTAAAGTGATTGAGGGTGAGGATGCTACGGGTGTAAAAACTTATAACGTGGTGATTGGTAGTTTTAAAAATCGTGCCAATGCGCAGGGGTTGCAATCGCTTATGAAAGCTGATTATTCACCAATTATTGTCATCAATGAGCAAGGTATGTTTCGCGTGATTCTTATTTCGTACAATGACTATGTTGCTGCTAAGCAAAAAATTGCGCAAATCAAATCGCAATTTGATGATGCGTGGGTTTTAGTGCAGAAACAATAATCTTGTTAACTACTCAATAGCGTGGAGCCGATGAAATTGACTGTTTTGGGTTCTGGTTCGGCTATGCCGACTCCCGAACGTTACCATTCAGCTCAATTACTGGAGGTGCGCAACAAGCAGTTTCTTATCGATTGTGGCGAGGGTACGCAAAATAGAATGATTCAGTTTGGCGTACGTGCTAATCGGCTAAATCACATTTTTATTTCGCACTTACATGGCGACCACTGTTTTGGTCTGATGGGGTTGATTTCCACGCTCGGTATGCTTGGTCGCACTGCCGATATTGAAATCCATGCACAGCCCGATTTAGAACCGTTGCTTCGTCCACAAATTGATTATTTTTGTAGAGAATTTCCGTTTCAAGTTAAATTTCATTCGTTTAGTCCGTATCAAAGTGCAGTTATCTATGATGATCGCAGCGTTAAGGTGACTACCATTCCTCTAAAACATCGTGTTCCTGCGGTGGGTTTTTTGTTTGAAGAAAAATCGCTGGAGCGTCATCTGATTCGCTCAATGATTGAAGCGTACGAAATTCCTGTGCGTCTGCTCAAAGAAATCAAGCAAGGAGCCGATTATGTGACTTCTGATGGTGAAGTGGTACCCAATGAGCATTTGACTACACCGCCAACGCCACCACGCCGATTTGCGTACTGTTCAGATACGGCTTATTCCGAAAAAATAGTGGAGTTAATTCGTGGCGTAGATTGTTTGTATCATGAAACGACTTATTTGAATGAAGATCTGTTTCGGGCTAAACAAACGATGCATAGCACGGCAATGCAAGCGGCTCAAATAGCTCAAGCAGCCGGAGTAGGACGATTGATTATTGGGCATTATTCGGCACGTTATCGGGAGATAGAACCTTTTGTAGAAGAGGCAAGAGCTATTTTTCCTAATACGGTAGGCGCTACTGATGGTGCGCAATTTGATATTTAACACGCGTTTTGGTTCAATTTGGACATAAAAATAGGCCGACCTCACGGCCAGCCTATTCCACCAAAATGTTTAACCAAAACAATTTTTCATTATTAAATGAAGTACTTAAAAATAAGCAAGTATCATGCCAAACTCAAATTAAAATGCACTAAATAGTATTTTTTTTGACTCCTTGGCACTGCATTTGTACTTATAACGAATTTTAATCTTATTTGAATGCGATTTTTAGCGACTTTTTTGGCTGTTTTTATGTTTGTGTGCGTGTCTGCTCAGCGGATGTCGGATGCCGAAGCATTTTTTAATCAAGGACATTACCGTGAGGCAGGTTCGATTTATGTTCAGGCGTTGAAGAAAACGCCAAAAGATGGCACGCTTAATTTTAAGTATGCACGTTGTTTGTATGAACAAGGCCAAGTAACTGAAGCTACACTCTATTTTGAGCAAGCAGCGCTATTTGGGTTTGCCAAATCAAATCGTTTCTTGGGTGATATCTATTTTGCTGATTATCGTTTTCAAGAGGCAGCGCAAGCTTATGACGCTTGGTTGGCATCGGATAAATTGCCAGCCGACGAAAAAATGCAGGTGACAAAATTGGCGGCTAAAGCCAAATTAGGTGCTGCGATGCTGGAACGCGTAGAGGATATAGGAGTGATTGATAGTGTAAAAGCAGATAAAAGAACCTTTATACGTCAAATAAAGATGGCTCGCGAAATGGGATTTTTTGCATTTTCGGCTGATTTATTAGGGTTGAAAACGGATAACACATTAACTGCTTTTCAGTCGGGACGAAATGATAGACGTTACTTGGCATTACAACAAGGCGATAGGCAAAGCGATTTGTTTCAATCTTTTAATGTATTGAAAGAGTGGAGTGAGCCTGTGGTTTTGTCATCAATATTGAATACGCCCCAAAATGAAAATTATCCGTTTGTAGCAGCCGATGGAATAACTATCTATTTTGGTTCCGAAGGACATGAGGGTTTGGGTGGGTATGATATTTTTATGTCACGATTTAATTCTGAAACAGCTGATTATTTGCCTCCTCAAAATGTGGGTATGCCTTTTAATTCAACGTACAATGATTATATGATGGCGTTTGATGAACTGGCTGGCTTGGGGTGGTTTGTAACTGATCGTTACCAACACCCAGATAGTGTAATTATATATCGTTTTGTACCAAATACAGAACGACTGATTTTACGAAATAAAACACTTCAAGAGTTACGTGATGCAGCCCGTATGCGTAGTTACCGTACTGTGACGCTAACAGATGAAAAAATAGAAATTCAAGAAGTGATTGCTCAAAAACTCCAAGCCACATTGTTTTGGGTAAATGATACCATCGTTTATCATTCGGCCGAGCAATTTGTGAGCAATGAAGCGCGTGAGCAATTTGTAGCGTTGTGTGAATTGAAAGCACAAGGTGAACAAAAGCAATTTACTTTAGAGGCAAAACGTGAATTGTGGGATATAATTGAAGATGAAAACGAACGCCAAGTATTTGGCAATGAGATAGTAACGCTTGAAAAATCGTGTTTGTTGATACAGCAACAGTTAATGCGATACGAATTAGATATACGAACTTTAGAAAATGTACAACTCTTAACCACTGATTAGAATATGGATATTGCATTAGTTATTGTATTTATGCTTTTGGGCATAGTTTTCTTTTTGCTCGAAATTTTCTTTTTACCTGGTTTTTCCATAGGTGGAATTGCGGGTGTGTTGTTTGTGGTAGCATCTATTTGGTATGCTTTTGTGCATTTAGGCCCGACTGCTGGTGTTATGACTATCGTTGGCGGAGTAGTGGCGATGGGTGTGGCTATTTGGGCATTTTTGCGCTCGCGTGCTTTGGAAAAAATGGCTTTACAAACCGAAGTAGAAGGTAAAGTTGACACGCTCAAAGATGTTGCTTTATCGGTTGGTGATAAAGGTGTTGCAGTGTCGCGTTTAGCTCCGATTGGAAAAGTGCGTTTTGGGACAGAAGTTGTAGAGGCTAAATCGCTTGATGGTTTTGTAGATCAAGAGGTGGAAGTTGAAATTGTGGAAGTCTCAGCATTTGTTGTTTTAGTACGTGCTGTAGAAAAAGTAACTAAATAAAATTTACATTATATTATTCACTTAATTATTAATTATTATGACAGTATTATCGATTCTTGGTGTAGCCGTACTGATTGTATTGGTTAGCATTTTCTTTTATTACGTGCCATTTTTATTATGGCTGTCGGCTAAAGTATCGGGAGTAAGTATCTCGTTGGTGCAATTATTTTTGATGCGTATTCGTAAAGTTCCGCCATCCGTTATTGTAAGCGCTATGATTGAAGCTCACAAAGCTGGTTTGAAAGACGTTCGTCGTGACGACTTGGAAGCTCACTATTTGGCAGGTGGTGATGTGGAACGTGTGGTTCATGCTTTGGTTTCAGCAAACAAAGCAAACATTGACTTGTCGTTTAAAATGGCTACCGCTATCGACTTGGCTGGTCGTGATGTGGACGAAGCTGTAAAAATGTCGGTAAATCCAAAAGTTATTGATACGCCTGTGGTGTCGTCGGTGGCGAAAGATGGTATTCAGTTGCTTGCTCGTGCTCGTGTAACTGTTCGTGCTAACATTAAACAGTTAGTTGGTGGTGCTGGCGAAGAGACGGTTTTGGCGCGTGTTGGAGAGGGTATTGTATCGAGCATTGGTTCGAGTGCTACTCATAAAATGGTGCTTGAAAATCCTGATTCTATCTCTAAGTTAGTGTTAAGTAAAGGTCTGGATGCAGGTACAGCGTTTGAGATTTTATCTATTGATATTGCCGATGTAGATGTTGGTAAAAATATTGGTGCTAATTTACAAATGGACCAAGCTGAAGCTGACAAAAATATTGCGCAAGCACGTGCTGAAGAACGCCGTGCCATGGCTGTGGCATTAGAGCAAGAGATGAAAGCAAAAGCACAAGAGGCTCGTGCTAAAGTAATTGAGGCTGAAGCTGAAATTCCAAAAGCTATTGCCAAAGCATTTCATGAAGGTAATTTAGGTATTATGGATTACTATAGAATGAAAAATATAGAAGCTGACACTAATATGCGTGACTCTATAGCTAAACCAGTTCAAAGAACAACAAAAGAGGCTAAAAAATAATTATTTTTTTTTAAAAGGAGATTGAAAATGTTTAAAAAATTAACAGATTTTGGTTATCAAAGAACAACAAAAGAGGCTATTGGCTTTTATTTGGCTTATTTACTTATGGTAATGGTGGTAGCTGGAGTATTAGCTGCTATACTTGGTGTAATAGTGCAAAGCAATGATACTTTTAATTTGGGAGTCAAAATTGGAACTACAGTAGCAATCATTGCTTCTTTAGGAATTTCCTTTTGGATTCTTAAAGAGAAGAAATTGCTTAGTAACTTTGGTTTGATTTTATTAGCTGTGTTTATTGGCGGTATAGGAGGTCTTATTCCTGCTGCTTATTTGACTACCAGACCAGCAGCAAATTCAGATAGTGAAAATGCAGCACATTGATAAAATAGGAATATTCTTTCTAAAAAAATCCTCCAATTTCTCGGAGGATTTTTTTATTACTGTAAGTCAAAATTTACTGTAATGCCAGCTTTTATCCAGCGACCAGGTTGTTCGATACCTCCATAATCATAATAGTGTGTGTTGAGTAAATTGGAGCACTCTATAAATATATTGAACTTTTCGGTTTGCCAAAAAAAGCGTCCATCAAGCATCCAAAACGGTTGATAGGTTTGTGTGTTTCCCTGTTTGTCGGAATAAGCTCCATTGCGGCTTTGGTAAGTAGCTTGCCAACTTGCTCCAAATCCTTTATAAATACCGTGCTCTAGATGCAGCGCCAGTTTGTGTTCCAAATAATCGAGTGCATATTTTGAGAGTAATTCGCCCGCTTCTTTATTTAAATGACAATAGGCGTAGCTGATTTCTATGTTTTTTAGCCAATAGCCGTAACTATAGCCGAGATTGATTTCACCACCCATGGCGTCAACTCGCGTGTGGTTCACGCTTTGCCATTTTTCTTCCTCTGCACGTTTTACCCAGTCAATCAAGTTTTGTCCAATGCGATAATAGGCGTTAAGATTGGTACGGAACCCGTAATTGTTCCAACGTACGCCTAATTCAGCAGTAAGACTTTCTTCTGGTTTTAGATTTGGATTGGCAATTTGCGTAGCGCTTTTGTAATACAAATCCGTAAAGGTTGGTAAGCGTAATGAGCGATTGATATTAGCGTATAGATTTCCCTTTTTTGTAAAGGTGTAACCTAAATTCGCACCCAAAGCAAAATTATTTTGAAACATCGTATTATAGTTCCCTGAAAATCCTACAGAAGCCGACCAATTACCTATAAACACAGCTTGTTCTGCAAAATAATTCAGATTTAATCGGTTTTTTGCATATTTGAAATAAAGTGTATCGGGTGCAAATGGTATGGCTGGTTTTGTGTTGATGGCGTCGCCCAAAACATTGCTGATAATATGCTCGTTACGTAGTTCTACACCTATAGATGTTTTTCCTATATGTGAGAACCATGCTCCTTTAACTGAACTGCCAGCTACATCGGTAATGTGGTAATTGTGTGATGTGTACCATGCGGGAAAAGTAGCGATGTCTTCGCGAAAAAGTTCAAAACGGTCGTAGTGAGTGCGGTAATAAGCCTGTGCATCTATGCCGAATGCACCCAAACGTTTACTCCATTGTAAGGAGATTAAAGCTGTTTTTGTAGTTTCGTATTGGTCAGGATATTTGAGTGAATAAAATGAGTTTGAGCCAAAGGCTTTGAGTTGTCCACCCAATTGCAAATTCCAATTGCCTAACAATGAATCGGAGTAACAACTTTGGAAGAATAGATTTCCATAGTTATAATCGGTGTTATAAGTGTAGCCTGTACTTTGGTTATAGCTGGTAGCTCCCATTAGCCTCCATTTGTTTTTTGTATAATGAATTCCTGCGTTGGGTGCAAAATAACCAAAATTACCACCAGTGACACTCGCTTTCACCTCTTTTTTATCGAAGCTGTTTGTAATAATGTTGATTGCACCGCTAAAAGCAGATAAACCAAATAAATTCATAGAAGTACCTTGCAATACTTCAATGCGATCAATCATATTTAAATCAATTGGTAAATCGAGGTTGGCGTGTCCTGTTCGTGGGTCGGTAATGTTGACACCGTTGAGTAAAATCAGTACCTGATCGAATGTGCCACCACGTATCGAAATATCAGCTTGTGCTCCATTGGCACCACGTGTGCGGATATCTACATTGGGTAAATAATCGAGCAGCTCATTGATGCTTTGTACGGGCATGGCTTGTATCTCTTTGCTGGTAATGGTTGTAATAACACGCAGTGCATCACTGGCAATTTGAGGTTGTTTAGCAATTACTTGTATTTCGGATAAGTGATGGATTTTTGTAGTGTCCATTTGAGCCTGTAGTTGTGTAGAGCTTATCAGAAACAGGATAATCATGCCTAAAGTTTGTTTTTTTAACATCATATTGTTTGTATTTGGTTAATTAGTGAAAAATAAAAAGCTACCGATGCAAGCGCATCGATAGCTTTAAAAACAAATATAGATAGTTACGACAAGCAGCGGCTGTGTCGTATTGATTCAATGTGAATGTGGTGAAAGATGATTCTATAAGTTGAAGTAAACTCTCTTTCGGTTTTTTTTTGTTTAATTCATAGTCGCTTTGTACGTTAATAAATTCATACTCTGCAAGCTGATGATGTGTGTTAGATTTTTTAAGTTGTAAATCGGCGATATGTCTAGCAACATTACCAATGTGAATAACACGATGTAATGAATTAAATGCCGCATAACCTTTGCGGCTAAAACGACGAAAACGAATGTGAGCGCTATGTTGAGCAACTTTATTCATAATTCGGTCGCAAAGGTACAGTAAATATTTTATCAAAATCACATTTAAATATGTCATTGTGGCGTGACTGATAATATTTTTACGACATAATGACATACTTTGTAAGTTGAGTTTTGATCGTGTTGTTTTGGTTGTAAGTTGTTGATTATCAAATGTTAATTTGTTTGAATAGTGCCTTGAAAGTGATATATTGTTCTTGTTGGCATTGAATTTGACTAATTCTTATCGAAAGCGAGTTAGAAGTTAAACTTATTGATTATTAAAACATTAATAAAACATATAAAATAATAAATTAAAATAAGGAGGATTAAATTATGACACTTGTAAGAAGACATGGAAATTGGTTACCATCAGTATTCAATGATTTATTTGACAACGACTTGATGCTTCGTACTAATACTGGTAGCACAGCTCCCGCTATCAACGTGAAGGAAACTGTTGATGGCTATTTGGTTGAAGTTGCTGCTCCAGGTTTGTCTAAAGAAGACTTTAACGTACGTGTGGACGAAGATGATAACTTGGTAATTACACTCGAGAAACAAGAGGAAAAGAAAGACGAGAATAAAGAGGTGCGCTATTTGCGTTGCGAATTCTCATATTCTAAATTCCAACAAACAATGATTTTGCCAGATAATATCGACAAGGATAAAATTTCGGCAAAAGTAGAAAATGGTGTTTTGAGTATTGATATCCCCAAATTATCAGAGGTCGATATTAAAAAGGCACAGCGCTTAATTGAGATTGTTTAAAAACAACCAGTTTTGAATCATAAAAATAGTCGACAAAGTTTATTTGTTGACTATTTTTTTTAAAAAAAACTTAATTATGAACAAATGTTCAAAATTATTTGTATCTTTGTGCTAATTAAATTATTGTTTTTTTATTTCATTGTATTATGTCTCGTCCTCAAAATAATCGAAAAATATTGTCTCCTCCATTAATGCAAGGGTTTAAGCCTTTTGGTATTCCTCGTTCATCTTTGGAGTCAATAGTGCTTAAGTATGATGAATATGAGTCAATTCGATTGCTCGATTATGAAGGATTAGTACAAGAGCAGGCGGCAGAACGTATGCAAGTGTCTCGCCCTACGCTTACGCGTATATATGAAAGTGCACGAAATACTATTGCTAAAGCCTTTGTTGAAGGTAAAATGATTGTCATTGAAGGTGGCAATGTTCAGTTTGATCAGCCGTGGTTTCGTTGTAAACGTTGTTTTAAAGTGATTAACGGATTAGAAGCAGGTGTGCGTTGCAAGGATTGTAGAACAGCTTGTTCTGATGAACTAACTCATATCAATACACAATAAAATAGTTGTAAAGCGAATAGGAACTTGTAGATATCAATTAAGACTTTTCTCGGTTATATATTTTTAATTTTTTTATTATTATGAAAATTGCTATTGCATCTGAAGGAAATACGTTGAAATCCCAGATTGACAGCCGATTTGGGCGTTGTAATTATTTTGCTTTTTACGATACGGATACAAATCAAGTTGAGTTTTTGAATAATCTGGGTAAAGAAGCTTCTGGTGGCGCAGGACCTGCTACAGTTCAGTTTGTAGCTCAACACGGTGTTAAACGAGTGGTTGCACGTGAATTTGGTGGTAAGACTGTACTTTTACTGCAAAATTTAGGTATAGAAATGGTAACTCAATCGGATAAAACGATAGAAGAAATAATTAGCGAAGTGAACGCTAATAAATGATTGTAAACGTATAAAAATAGGAGGTTATTATGCCAGGTTTTAATCAGAATGGTCCAATGGGACAAAAAGCTATGAGTGGTCGTAGAATGGGAAGATGTACAAATGTTGATAATGGCCAACAACCAATAAATAACAACGAAGAGCATATAGAGATGTTAGGTCGTGGTATGTGCCAAGGTCGCAGGCAACATCAACGGGGGCATGGTCTTAAACAAGGTGCTCGTGGTGGTTGTTGTGGTAATAAAAGATCTAATTGATAGTCTCTTAAATTATAAATAAAAAGAACGTAAAACATGAGTAAAACTATTATTGCTATACCCATGGAGAATGGGGTGTTGTGTGCTCACTTCGGACATTGTGAGTATTTCTCAGTTGTGACAGTTGAAGATGGGAAAATTGTAACCATTAAAGAGTTATCACCTCCTGAGCATGTTCCAGGACTTTACCCGCGTTGGGTAGCCAGCCATGGCGTGACAGATGTTATTGCTGGCGGCATGGGACAAAAGGCTATCAATTTGTTTCATGAGCAAGATATCAATGTGTTTGTTGGAGCACCACAAAAAGAGGCTACGGCTATTGTGGAGGATTTTTTAGCTGATAAATTACAATTAGAGGCTAATTACTGTAATCACACTGATGCTAAAGAACATCGTTGTCAACATTAAAAATACGTTCAATCGGTCTGTAATCTTTCAACGTCATGAATGTTAATTTTATTATGATGATTGTGGCGCTGTTGGCGGGTAGTGTTGGCAGTGTTTTGTTAGCGTCGTTGGTGTTGTTATTGAAAGGTAAATACCTACAAAAAGTGTCAGAGTATCTTATGTATTTGGCAGGTGGAACATTGTTGGGTGCCGCTTTTTTAGGTATGATACCAAATGCTGCCGCTCAGCTTAATGTCACTAATGCTTTAAGAATAGTGTTGGTTGGTATTGTGTTTTTTTTCTTATTAGAAAAGATCATCTTGTGGCGAATTTGCGTAAATCAAAACTGTGAACGTCATAATCATGCGGCAGTACCAATGATTTTAATAGGTGATGCGTTTCATAATGCCATTGATGGTATTGTGATAGCATCAGCTTTTTTGACATCACCAGAATTAGGTTTTTTTGTGACGCTTTCAGTAGTTATGCACGAAATCCCTCAGGAGTTGGCTGATTTTGGTATTCTTATTTATAGTGGCATGTCAAGAGGTAAAGCGCTGTTATACAATGCCTTGTCAGGTAGTTCTGCTATTGTAGTGGGAGTGCTTACGTGGTTTTTTCTTCATGAAATGAGTCATCTAGTGCCGTATGTATTAGCCTTTTCAGCTTCTAGTTTTTTGTATATTGCAATGGCAGAGTTGATTCCTGAAATGCATAAAAAAACTAAAGCATTAGAGTCAATTATTCAGTTATTACTGATTGTCGCTGGTATTTTAATTATCTTTTTAATCAAACATTCACATTGAGCTTAAAACTAAAAATAGCAATTGCTAGTGGTAAAGGCGGTACGGGTAAGACTTTTATTGCTACAAATTTATTCAATGTACTTCAAAAAATGGGCAAACAGGTCAATTTAGTCGATTGTGATGCTGAAGAGCCTAATGATCGGGAATTTATTTCTGGAGACTATATGCACTCATTTGATGTAACACAGAAAATTCCTGTTGTAGACGAATCTAAATGTACATATTGTGGTAAATGTTACGATTACTGTAATTATCATGCCATATTCTTTTTAAGTGAACAACGTGTTATACAAGTGCTCGACGAGCATTGTCATGGGTGTGGTGCTTGTTCTGTAGCGTGTGAATATGGGGCTATTACAGACAAAGATGATGTGTTGGGTACGGTGACACGATACAAAGTGCAACAAAATACTCACCTTATAGAAACGCGTATTAAAGTAGGTGTACATTCGTCTGTTCCAGTAATAAAAGAGGGCATAAAAGCAGCTATGGATGCAGAATTAGTTTTACTTGATGCTCCACCGGGCACGTCATGTGCATTTATTCAAACAGTCGCCATGGCTGATTATGTGGTGTTGGTAACAGAACCTACTCCATTTGGATTAAGTAATTTGCGTCAGTCGGTGGAGACGCTCCGTAGTTTGGGAAAACCACATGGTGTGATTGTCAATCGCATTGGATTAGGTAATAATGAGGTGTTTGATTATCTTAAAAATGAAAATATCTCCTTACTGATGTCCGTGCCTTTTGATAGATCAATTGCCAAGATATATTCCAATGGGCAACTACTTACGAATGCTAGTGATGAGTGGACAATGAAATTTACGCAATTGTTCGATAATATATTCGAGAAACATGGAAATAGCAGTTATTAGTGGAAAAGGAGGAACCGGAAAGAGTAGTGTAAGTGCTGCTTTTGCTACGCTGAAGCCCGAAGTGGTTTTGGTGGATTGTGATGTTGATGCTGCTAACCTTTATCTTTTATTTAATCCAACTCACGAAAAAGAAGAGATTTTTATCTCAGGTTTTAAGGCAGTTATCAATAAAGATGTTTGTACAAATTGTGATTTATGTGTTGATTATTGTCGTTTTGACGCTATTACTAACGTGAATGGCGAGGTGGTTATTAACGAAATCGTGTGCGATGGCTGTAAATTGTGTTCGCGTATTTGTCCGTTAGAGGCTATTTCTATGATCCCTGAAGATAAAAGTCGGATGTATTCAGGTACTTTTCGTAATGGAAAAATGGTGTATGGACTTTTATCACCAGGCGAAGAAAATTCAGGTCAATTAGTAGATATGGTACGTGAAGAAGCTAAAAAAGTAGCTCAAAAAAACAATCTCGATACTATTATTATTGATGGACCTCCGGGAATAGGCTGTGCTGTAATCTCAACTATCACTGGTGTCGATAAGGTAGTCATAGTTACTGAACCAACGCTATCGGGTTTGCACGACTTAAAACGTACTATCGAAATTGTGTCAAAATTTAATTTAACAAAAATGGTTATTATCAACAAATATGATCTCAATGTTGATATGTCAAAAACCATTGAAAACTATTGTATTTCAGAGGGTGTGCCCGTGATAGCTAAGTTGCCTTTTGATAAAATTGTAGTAGATGCAATGGTAAGTTGTAAAAGCATTATAGAATATGCACCTGACTCAGAAATAGCAGCACTTCTCACAGATGCTTTTGCAAAAACTGTCAGTTAATTTCCTTTTACTTTGCTATTTAAGTATTTAGTTTATAGATGTCGTAAATAACCCTATTGATGGCATCTGTTGTTTTCGTGTTTGCAGATCAGTATCTTTGCAGTACGAAAATTAAATGATTTATTCACTTTTAAAAACAAATATAGAATTATGGAAAATCAAGTAAATGTAATGCCACGTATTGGCGATTTAGCTCCTTCTTTTCAAGCTGTAACAACTCAGGGTACGATTAATTTCCCTGCTGATTATAAAGGCAAATGGGTAATTCTTTTTAGCCATCCAGCTGACTTTACTCCAGTTTGTACGTCAGAGTTTATGACCTTTGCTTCTATGCAAAAAGATTTTGATGCGTTAAATACTCAATTGGTAGGTTTGTCAGTTGATGGACTTTATAGCCACATTGCATGGTTGCGTACCATTAAGGAAAAAATTGAGTATAAAGGTATGAAAAATGTGGAAGTAACATTCCCATTGATCGAAGATATTACGATGAATGTAGCTAATTTATATGGTATGTTACAACCGGGCGAAAGTACAACAAAAGCTGTTAGAGCCGTATTCTTTATTGACCCTAAAGGTGTAATTCGTACCATTATTTATTATCCACTATCGTTAGGTCGTAATTTTGACGAAATCAAACGTGTGCTTATTGGATTGCAAACAGCTGATAACTTTGACGTAGCTCTTCCAGCTGACTGGCGTCCTGGCGATGATGTTATTGTTCCAACAGCAGGCTCGTGTGGCGTAGCAAAAGAACGTATGGACGACAAATCAGGCGATGTGACTTGTTATGATTGGTTCTTCTGCACCAAAAAACTTTCAAAAGAAGATGTTGAAAAGAAATTAGGTAAGTAAATTACTCGTTTACAACAAATACTTTCACAAAAATAAAGCCACCTTATTTTGGGTGGCTTTATTAGTTATTTTAAGCGAATTGAAAATTTTTTCAAGCGTTCGTCAAGCATTTGTAGAGGGATAATTTTTTTGACGGTATTAGCCACAGCATTAATCATGCGCTCTTTCACAAAATCGTGGCGAATAACGATAGAAACTTCACGTACGGCTGGTGGCGAATTTATTTCGCGTACGTTTTTTAACTGTTTTTCAGTTAAAAATTGCAAATGAAGTTCTGGAATCATAGTGTAACCACCGCTTTTGTCCACTATTTTTACAAGTGTATCAATACTGCCAGCTTCGTACATGTGATTGCTGGTTTCAGCATGACAAAAATTGAAAATTTGGCGTCGAGCGCAATGCCCCTCTTGTAGAACCCATAAATCGTCGAGTGGCATATCTTTAGGATTAAGTGGAATTTCTGTAAACCGTTGTGTGGGAGAGAAATAGGCTACAAACTTTTCATAGTATAGTGGAATTTCTAAAATATCAGGTTGCTCGAGCGGAGTAGAGATAATGGCTAAGTCCAAATTGCCAATTTGTAATTGTTCCAAAACATCGGTTGTGCGCATTTCTGAAATGGTAAGTGTGATACCTTCATATTCACTTCTAAACCGAGTGATAAACTCAGGAACTAAATAGGGTGCTATGGTTGGTATAATACCAATTTTCAAAGTGCCAATCAGAGAATTTGTTTCATTATTTACCACTTCTTGAATACGACGCATCTCATTAAGTGTGGTTTCTGCTTGACGAATAATTTTTTCGCCGATGGCTGTTGGCTCTATCGGATGTTTGGAGCGGTCAAATATTTTGACATCCAATTCCTCTTCCAATTTTTGAACCATGGCACTTAACGTTGGTTGCGTTACTCCGCATTCTTCGGCCGCTTTTACAAAGTGACGATGGCGGTTTAAGGTCACAATGTATTCGATTTGTTGTAAAGTCATAATGTTTATAGATTATATCAATGCAAAGATAGAAAATATCTGTTGTATAAATAGTATATTGGCAGTACTTTTGTACCAACAAAATTAAATAATATCATGCTTAAACGAAATTGGTTATATATAGTAGGTGCTTTATTGGGTGCTGTTGGCGGATTCGCTTATTGGTATTTTGT
>JARKSE010000028.1 GCA_029974315.1 Paludibacteraceae bacterium
GCTCCGAACACTAATTCAGCAGGAACAAATGGACGTTCTACCGTTCCGAAAGGTGACGACTTTGTTACGAATCCTTTTGCTGACGTTGGCGAATATTGTCCCTTCGTAAGTCCATATATCTGATTATTAAACAATAACACATTTAAATCGACATTACGACGAACGCTGTGAATAAAATGATTGCCACCAATTGCTAAACAGTCTCCATCGCCGGTAGCCTGCCATACACACAACTCAGGATGAGCCACCTTTACACCGGTAGCCACCGCCGCACCACGCCCATGAATGGTATGAAAACCATACGGACTCAAATAATAGGGGATACGAGAAGAACAACCAATACCTGAAATCACGGCTATTTGATGTGGAGGTATCCCTATTTCGGCCATGGCCTTTTGAAGTGTGCTGATTACGGCATGATCGCCACAACCTGGACACCAACGTACATATTGATCGCTTTTATAATCTTTTGCTGTAAACATATTGAATCAAAAATTACGAGCTACAAAATTTGTATTTTAAAGAGTTTCTAAAAATTCTACAATCTCACTTACTTTGAATGGTTGCCCTTCCATTTTATTGAATTGCAAGAATGGAACATCGGGTAATTCGCTACGCAAAAACGTTGCAAACTGACCACTATTTAATTCGCAAACCACCACTTTTTTATAGTTTCTGAGTAGCGAGTGTGCATTTTTAGGTAACGGACAAATATAATTAAAGTGCAATAAGGCTGTTTTCTTACCTTCGGCATTTAAGGTATTGACGGCACTTAGAAGATGCCCATGTGTACTGCCCCAGCCAACCACTAACACATCAGCAGACTCATCACCTTCTACTTCCATAGCTGGCAAAACATTTGCAATTTGAGCTATTTTTTCAGCACGAGTGGCTATCATGCGTGCATGATTTTCACCATCAGTAGAAATACCTGCTTTCACATAATCTTTCTCTAATCCACCATTACGATGCATAAAACCTTCCATACCCGGGAATGCCCAATAACGCACTTTCGTTTTTTCATCACGTGTAGAAGCACGGAATTGTCCCTTGAGTGATTCTGGAGCAATATGAGGATGAATTTCTGGCAAATCAGTTAATTTAGGTAATTTCCATAATGATGAACCATTACCCAGAAAAGCATCTGTCAGTAAAATAACAGGGGTCATATGTTCCAATGCAATTTTAGCCGCCATAAAAGCATAATGAAAACAATCGTCAGGACTACTC
>JARKSE010000038.1 GCA_029974315.1 Paludibacteraceae bacterium
AATAAAGCCCAGTTGCTAACACAGTGTATCATCAATAAGGGTTGTTGTGTGGATGTTCAACTGTGTGTGCCGCTCAAACGTTGGTGTATTTCGACAGGGACTGCCACGCAATCCCTTACTGAATGATACACTCAACGTTAGGCACAATACTACGAAAGTGCGTTAATTGAACCATTGTAGTTCTGTTTTGCCTTTATATCCCTTCTCCCACACATACCAACCATAAGCAACAGCACTTCCACCACCTTCAATCATTTTGTCAAACTCTGCATTTTTAGCACAAAGCAACCGAGAAGAGGAAACGTAAATTACTTTTGGAGGGTATTTAAGAAATAGATTCTTTCGTGCCTTACCTTCCATAAATTGAAGTTTAAGAAACATTGCTACCTTTTTGCCTTCGGGTATTATTTCCAATGCTTTCTCAACAAACTCTTTTCCAAATTTGTAAGGTGGGTTTGTAATTATATCACCATTCCATTCTGTTTGTGAGTTTAAAAAATCTAGTCCACTTTCGCCAAATCCTCTATCAACTAAATCTGTGCTTTTTACATTGTATCCTGCACTTTCAAATACCTTACTCAAACTACCATCACCACAAGCACACTCCCAAATATTAGGCGAAAATGTTTCTAATTCCAAAAGTAATTTAGCTGCCTTTGGTTCGGTTGCGTAAAAATCTTCGTTTTGTCGTTCTTTATCTGTGTGGTTACTTGCTCCCAGCGTTTTATAAATGCTGTTGCTATTTCCTGTCCAATCTGCCATATAATTTATTTTTAAGTTATTACTAATTAATCCGTACTGTGCCTAACAACGTGTATAAAACATAGCCAATTAAGGTTCGTGTTTTATATCAAGTGTCGTTCGTGGCTACGTTTCATACACGCAGCCGTTAGCCACAATATTAACGAGATACCTCGATAATTGCATCAGGATATTCACGACATGCATTTAAGTAATTTTCTACCCAAGGAAGAAAATGAATATACAAACCACATCCATTCGGAGAGTCAAATTGTTTGTAGTGTTCTGGCCTTGCTTTCATATCTTCAAAACCTTTTTCTAAAATTGGAATTATATCACT
>JARKSE010000042.1 GCA_029974315.1 Paludibacteraceae bacterium
CCTCAATCAGTTCTGTTACAAGTTCAACAGGCGTTACTTCGGCGAGAACCAGTTTGACAGGCTGTTGATAGCCGCCGTATCGTGTGCGCCTGATTTCAAATCAAGAATTTACAATAGGAACTATTGCGGATAATCATTTAAAATTTTAACTTTGACAATTGGAAAATTGAAGTAATAAATGACGACAAAAACAGAAACAAAACAATTTCAATACGAAATACAAGCCTATCAAGAGGATTGTGTAAATAATATTATCAGTCTTTTTGAAAGTCTTCGCCAGAAAGCAAACTTTAAAGAGGTGTTGACAGCACACCACAAAAAGAATAAATATAACTTTCCAGTTCAAGACACTAAAAATATTGACATTATGATGGAAACGGGAACGGGGAAAACGTTCACGTTTATCAAAACGATTTTTGAACTGAGTAAGCATTTCGGCTACAAAAAATTTATCATTCTTATCCCTACTGTTCCTATTCGCGAGGGAACAAAAACAAACCTAGAGGATACCAAAGATTATTTTAAAAGCTTATACGCCAACGAAAAAGAAAAGGAAATTGAAACCTTTGTTTACGAAGGTGGAAATATTTCAGCCGTTAGACAATTTATTGGCACTTCGCATTTATCGGTTTTGGTAATGACACCAAGTTCATTCAGCCACAAAGACAATATCTTAAACCGACCATTAGAAAAAGACATTAACACGCCTGAATTATTTGTAAACAATCAAGAACCGCCAAAATCATATTTGGAATGTTTGAAACGACTAAATCCAATCGTGATAATGGACGAACCTCACCGCTTTGAGGGTAACGCTTTTAAAACATATTTTGAAGGTTTTGAAAATTACTTTTTGCGTTTTGGTGCTACATTCCCCAAAAAGAAAGACAGTTTGCCTTTATCCAATGTAGCGTATGTGTTAGACAGCATTTCTTCGTTCCGACAAAGTTTGGTAAAGAAAATTGTTGTTTATACGCAAGACGTAGTTGAGAACACAGACACACTCATTGGCATTGAAAAAGTAGGAACAGTCAACAAAGCCTTTGTAAGCACTTTAACCAATGGAATTATTGCAAGACGGGAATTAGGCGTAGGGGCAGTTTTCAACGGTAAAAGCATAAAGAAAATAAACAAAGACACCATTGTTTTAGCAGACGACACCATTGAAAAAGTTGATTATTCTTTGTCGGACGAATCATTGCGGGCAATGATTAAAGAAACAATCAAAATTCATTTTGAGAAAGAAAAAGGTTTGTTTGAGCAAGGCATAAAAGCTTTAACCTTGTTTTTTATGGAAAGCGACACCAGTTTATTTCGAGGAAGCAATCCAAAAATCAAGAACTTTTTTGAAGAAGAATACAAAAAGCAATACACCGAAATTGTAAGCAAGCTTGACCAAACAAGCGACTATTATAAATTCTTGCAAAACGATTTTGATAGCGAAAACACTTTACAAGTTCACAAAGGATATTTTTCAGGCGACAAAGGAAACGCAGACGAAAAAGTAAAAGCAGGAGTTGACGAAATTCTGAAAGACAAAAAGAAATTGCTATCGTTTGAAAGCCCTACACGTTTCATTTTCTCCATTTGGGCATTGCAAGAAGGTTGGGACAATCCAAATGTTTTCACAATCTGTAAACTTTCCAATCAAGGAAGCGAAATATCAAAATTGCAACAAATTGGAAGAGGTTTACGCATTTGCGTAAATCAAAACTTACAGCGGAACACACTTAAAAATTTGAATGACGACCAAGAAGCATTTTGGAAAATCAACAACCTTGATGTAGTTGTATCAAGCAAAGAACACGGCTTTGTTGAG
>JARKSE010000058.1 GCA_029974315.1 Paludibacteraceae bacterium
TGTAGCGTATAAGTGCCCGCCGCGTAACCCGCTTGGGTTAAAACTTCTTCGATATTTTCAGCCGTGCCTTCGCAATAACCGTGTTTCATGGCTTCTTCGGTGGTAAATGTGAGCGTTTTGCCCGAATCGATGAGGTTTGGAATCACTGTGCGGTCGTCCACCATGGCTTCCGCAATGAGTGGTTCTCGTTTCCAATTGCCCAACGAATCTTTGCCTTGTGCTTCGGCTGTAGAGCGCATTGTAGCGCGCATATACGATTGATATTTATCGGGCATTTGTTGTCCATCCGTGCCGTTTACTACCGTGGTAGCGCCAAAACTGGCACCCGGTCGCATATAAATTTGGTCACAAGCTATCGAAATCAGAGCACCTGCAGAGGCAGCATTGTTGTTGATAAATGCAATCACAGGAATTTTTGAGTTTAAAATAGTCGTTCTGATGCTGTCGGCATAAATTACTTCACCACCGTAGGTATTCAGGTTGATAAGGACTACGTCAGCATCAAGTTCGGTAGCTTCTGAAAATCCTTGTTTGGTATAAATCCATGTTTTGCTATTGATCTCATCACGAATATCAATTTGGTAAATCGTGGTGGCTTTTGTACTAACGAGTGTGGCGAATAGTGCTATAAAAGTTAATATCTGTTTCATAATCATTTTTTTAGGTTTTTAATTCATCAGTGTTTTTAGAACTTCTTCAATGGAATTTACTTCCTTATCGTGTAAATGGAAACTACCATGTTTTGCTTCTATAGTTGTTGGCGCCGATTCAGATAGCTGAATGCCACAGCGAATTAGTGCACGTTGTAGCCATAAAGTGGCTGGTTTTTCACCAATCACGTTTACATGTAAAGGTCCTACTAAATGGTTGATTTTAAAATGGCCATCATTTTCATCGAACTGAAACGCATGACTGCCAAACGCTTCTTGAAATTTGCCAGTTAACATCAAATCTTCAGGAATGCCCACTTCTATGCCTTGTGGCTTCATAAGCCAAATTTTATC
>JARKSE010000063.1 GCA_029974315.1 Paludibacteraceae bacterium
TGCCCTAAAAATGAAAAGTATAGATCAAGTGAACAATGGCACTTTAACCTATGCTTCAAGTACGCATTTTATGGATATGATCGAAGAATGTGAACGTTTAGCCGACGCCATTACTAAAGTGGTAACGGAGAAAAAGTTTTAATAAGCAATAAAGGCTGCCAATCATTGGCAGCCTTTATTTTTCAAAACAATTTATTCTACAAATTTTATTCAAAATCGATAACAAAAGGCATGATAGCCTGCACCCCTTGTCGCGATTGAATTTCTTTAAGATAACTAACGTAACGGTAATTATCTCCTAATTGATTACGAAGTGTACGTGTCTCTAACGACGAAGACAAATCGTTCATTAATTCTTGTACAAAATCCTTTTTAGCTGGATAAGCTTTAAGGCTATAATCTTTTAAGCCCGCTTTTTGAACAGCTATTTTTACTGCGGTATCCAAACCACCAAGTACATCCACTAAACCTATTTTTTGAGCATCCGTACCAGTCCAAACACGACCTTCGGCAATCGCTTTAATAGAATCGGTAGCCATACCACGACCATCGGCACAGCGTTTTACAAACAGCTCATAACCACGATTCACATAATTTTGAAATAACACTCTTTCGGCGGTTGTTACAGGACGCATCACCATACCAAAATCAGCAAAATTATTGGTTTTCACACCATCAAATGCCACGCCTATTTTTTCGGTTAAACCTTTAAAATTAGGCAATAATCCAAAAATGCCAATAGAACCTGTTATGGTAGTTGGTTGAGCCACAATAGTATCGGCCACACACGAAATATAATAACCGCCAGAAGCTGCGTAATCGCCCATCGATACAATCAACGGTTTTTTAGCTTTTACCAAACTAGCTGCATGCCAAATTTGTTCCGATCCATAAGCGCTACCGACTGGAGAATTCACACGTAAAACAACAGCTTTAATGTCCTCATCATCGGCCAATTCAAGAAGCGTTTCAGCGATTTTATCGGATTCCATATCTTCTTCATTACCACCATCGATAGCACCAACAGCATAAACCACTGCCACTTTATTTGACGAATATTTTTCGTCTACCGTAGCATTTTTCATAGCTTTGAAACCTACCGATTTATAGCCATCGCCAGCGAACGTTTTAAGCATGCTATCTACGGAATTTTCATAAATCAACGTGTCCACCAAACCTAATTCATAAGCTTTTGCAGATTCCGCAAAAAACAAACCTTCATCGGCAAAACGATTCAACACTGCTACATCCAATTTACGCGATTTACCCATATCGGCCAACATATCTGACCAAATAGAGCCCGACATTTGTGTCATTTGCAAACGATTCGCATCACTCATTTTGGTGTTCATATAAGGCTCAACTGCCGATTTAAACGTACCCACTTTGAACACTTGCATTTCAATACCCAATTTATCCAAGGCATCTTTGAAAAATACAGTGTTCATGGCAATACCGGTCAACCCTAACATACCTTGTGGATTCATCGCTACTTTATCGGCCACAGAAGCCAAATAATAGGTACCATTGGTATAATTGTCGGCATAAGCAGCTATGAACTTTCCACTCTTTTTAAACGCAAGCAACGCTTGGCGAATTTCTTTAATGGAAGCTGGCGCAGCCGAAAACTCTTCAATATCTAAATATATTCCTTTGATATTTTTATTTTTAGAAGCTTTATCAATTGCTAATAGAACATCATCCAAGCCCATAACAGCTTGAGAATCGTCAATGGTAGAAAGAATCGACGATAAACTATTTTCTTCAGAACGTTCTGCTAACGTACCTTTCAGCGTAAGTTTAAATACCGAATTAGGCTCAATTGGCATCGTTTGATCACTCGATGCAGCGATAGCGCCAATTACACTCAACGAAATAATTAAACTTAACACAGAGAACAAAAGCATACCAACAATAGTAGCCAATGTCATTTTAAAAAAGTTTTTCATACGTGATTATATAAAATTAAAAAATAAGGAACCATACACACATTGTAAACGACGAAGCAAAGTAAGCTATTATTTTTTGAATCACCAAATTTTTTTATTGTTTTTCGATAATTTTTTATCAAAAAACAATCCAAAAGGTATCACAAATACCCATTTCATTATATAAATTAGTTTTTGTATCTTTGTCAGAACTAATTATATACGCTATGCACCTTGTTATCATCAACGGTCCAAATCTCAACTTACTGGGGAAACGTGAACCTGAAATTTATGGAGA
>JARKSE010000085.1 GCA_029974315.1 Paludibacteraceae bacterium
AATATTGTAGTAACTACAACTCCAGACGGTAAGCAAGTGTATGTGCGAGATATTGCCGTAGTTCGTGATACCATCAAAGATTTGACGTTGGATGAGAAAACCAACGGACGAGAAAGTGTGCGTTTGATTGTGACCAAACAATCCGGTGCTAATACGGTTCAAATATGTAAGGACGTACAAGCCGAAATGGCTAAGATTCAGAAACGACTACCTTCCGACGTTAAGATTGACGTAATTTATGATTCTTCTGATTACATTAAAAATGCCGTTTATAGCTTGGAAGAATCAATTATGTATGCGCTTATCTTTGTTGTATTAGTTGTGCTATTCTTCTTGGGAAAATGGCGAGCGACATTGATTATTGGGTTAACTATACCAATTTCTTTAGTGGTGTCATTTATCTATCTGCTTTTTGTTGATAGCTCATTAAATATTATATCACTTTCCTCCTTGACTGTTGCTATTGGTATGGTGGTGGATGATGCTATTGTGGTACTCGAAAATATTTCGAAACATATTGACCGAGGTTCCAATCCGCGAGAAGCATCCATTTATGCAACCAATGAGGTATGGACTTCAGTTATCGCTACGACATTGGTTATTGTAGCTGTATTTGTGCCTTTGACCATGCTCGATGGTATGGCGGGCATTCTTTTCAAAGAGTTAGGTTGGATTGTAACCATTGTTGTATGTACATCTACCTTAGTGGCTATTACATTGACACCTATGTTGAGTTCAAAATTATTGAAACCACACAAAGTTCATGTAGATGAAAATGGACAAATTGTAGAAGAACAACCTAAAATAGATTGGTATCAAAAATATGTGGTTGGTTTATTGGACAAAGTAGATGCTTGGTATGCCAAAGTGCTTCGTACATGCCTAAATCATAAAGCAGTTACCTTGATTGTTGTTGTGGCGATCTTTATTGCCTCATTAATTCCTGCATTTATGGGGCTTATTGGTACCGACTTTATGCAACAAGGCGATAATGGACGTTTAAGTGTGAAGGTTGAGTTACAACGTGGTACACGTATTGAAGAAACATTGAAAACAGCACGTTTGCTTGAAACACGTTTCCAAGTTTTAGTTCCTGAAATTAAAATGATTAACACGTCGGCGGGTTCTAATGATGACGCTAATGTGTCAGCCATTTTTTCATCAACTACCAACAATAAGATTTCGATGACTGTTGTTTGTAATAAAAAATATGAACGTGAACGTTCTATTGATGAAATCGCCGAAGTGTTACGTAAAGAATTGGATAATTATCCTGAAATTATTGACTATCAATGTACGGTTGGTGGTGGTATGCGTAGTATGGTGGGAGGATCGTCTACGGTTGATGTCGAAATTTATGGCTACGACTTCGCTAAGACATCTTTATTGGCTGAGAAGATTAAACGTATGGTGAGTGATAGTATTCCTGGTGCTCGTGATATCAATGTTGATAGAGATGATGATCGTGCTGAACTTAAAGTGGTTGTCGACAAGGAAAAAATAGCTCGTCAAAATTTAAATTCAGCACTTATTTCTAGTTATGTTCGTAACCGTGTAAACGGTATGCCTGCAGGTTATTTGAAAGAGGATGGCGATGAATACAACATTGTAGTTCGTTTGCAGGAAGAAAACAGAAATACCTTAACAGATATTCAAGATTTGACTATACCTACCCCAATGGGTAAACAGTTAAAACTAAGCGAAGTTGCTGCAGTTGAAGAATATTGGACACCTCCAACTATTGCTCGAAAGAATCGTCAACGTATTGTTCGTGTTAAAATTACACCATACAAAACGTCGTTGGGTGAGTTGGCTACCGATGTTCAATCTGTGATGAAAAATATCGAAATTCCACAAGGCGTTTCGGTACGCTTGGCCGGTGATTACGAAGAACAACAAGATACATTTGCAGATATGGGTTTACTTATGGCTTTGATTGTTTTGTTAGTTTACATCGTAATGGCTTCACAGTTTGAGTCGTTTGCTAAACCTACTATTATCATGATGTCAGTACCATTTGCTATTACAGGGGTTATTTTATCGCTTTGGATTACAGGTACATCGCTCGATATGATTGGTGCATTGGGTGTTATTATGTTGGTGGGTATTGTAGTGAAGAACGGTATTGTGTTGGTGGATTACACTAACTTGATGCGTGACCGTGGTTACGAACTGAATGAGGCCATTGCTATGTCTGGTGCTTCACGTTTACGTCCAGTTTTAATGACGGCATTTACTACTATTTTGGGTATGTTGCCTATGGCATTGAGTAATAGTGAAGGATCTGAACTGTGGAAACCAATGGGTATTGTAGTAATGGGTGGCTTGTTGGTGTCTACTCTAGTGACGCTTATTGTAGTTCCTATTCTATATGCAGTCATGTCTCGTCATGGCGAACGTGATAAAGAGAAAAAGAATCGTGAAACATTTATTTTTATGCAATTATCGGATAAAGATAAAGACGCTAAATAAATTAATGAACGTAATAATTAAAGAACTATGAAATCAGTATTTATTGTATTTAATCAAGCGAAT
>JARKSE010000088.1 GCA_029974315.1 Paludibacteraceae bacterium
AAAAAGCGAATTTTATTACCTGTTTTTTTACGGGTTCGGGGGGCGGTTGCAAAAATGTTGCAGCCAGTGTAAGTATTGATTTTTAGCGTGTTGCGCAGGGGCAGTATTGCGTTTGCTCATTATATGCACGCTTGCGTTGCATAGAGTAGCGGAAACGCTCAGTATTCCTGTGCTGCGTTGGGGTAACAAAAAGACTCTAACTGCTTGGGTTAGAGTCCATTGTGGAGCGTATAACTTCATTCCCTGCCACATCATATGCATTATAATTCAATTGCTTACACGTTACATCCCAAAAATGGGGTTAACAATTGGCTAATTTTGTTCGTCAAAATAGCAAAGAACGGCTTACTGAAACAAATGTACAAAAATGCACTCAAACATCGATGGTTTGTTGCTTACTTGCCGTGTTTGCTACCACGTATCACTTAGTTGCAAATCTTCAGTGAACCGACTAACTTAAAATTAGCCAGAAAGCACAAAGGTTCATGAACTGGCGGGTGTCGAACCCTCATCCCAACACGTTGATAATCACCAAAGTGATTTTTCTTACTATGGCTTTTATACAATAAGCACATCCAGTACTTCCTTTTTCAAATTAATTTCAATTTTTGGGAAATTTTCAAGCAATTTTTTATTGGGGGAAATTTGTGACAATCAGGATTTTGGAAGTGTTTTATTGCTGCATGGATTATAATTAAAAAGTATTTATATGCAGTACCCACAGTCCCTACTGGCGTGGGGGGGTAAACAGGGGGGAGTACGGGGGGATACCTTTAAGTGGTATTGTACACTCTTATATTGTACCAGCTATGGCAACTGAACCAGACAATAACACATTAAACATCCAGCCAAGGTCATCTATCAATGGTGCTGGAAGGAATGTACTGGAATACGTTACTGAAGATACCATTGTACTGAATACGGACTTCATCATGACATCCCCAAACAGATTTTGGGAGTATTTATAAAAAAATAGCTTTCAATGGAAAAATCAACTTATAACACATATCCAGCAGACCTGCCTGAACTGATTGAGGCAATGCATGCTGGTAAGTACAAATATCTTTCGATTTTCTTATATCGTGACGAATCATCGCTTGATATGGGATTTGGTCAGCGATATCTACTGGTAAACAATAGGGGTTTTGGATTATACGATTTAAAAAGCGTGGATTACA
>JARKSE010000089.1 GCA_029974315.1 Paludibacteraceae bacterium
CTGAATCAGTTTTTGAAAGAAATCCGCTCTGTTGACATTCAACGTGATTCAATGCGCTTTCGTCGCAACATTGAACGTATTGGAGAAATTATGGCGTACGAAATCAGTAAATCGCTTGCTTACAAAACAGAACAGGTGAAAACGCCACTTGGTATTGCTCCAACTAACATAACTTCGGAAAAGTTAGTTATAGCTTCTATTTTACGTGCAGGTTTGCCTTATCACAACGGAATGCTTAATTATTTAGATAAAGCCGAAAATGCGTTTATATCTGCTTATCGCCAATATTATGACGATACACACGAAAAATTTGATGTGCATGTGGAGTATATCGCTTCGCCCGACATTGCAGGAAAAACTTTGTTGTTGTGTGATCCTATGTTAGCAACAGGTGGCTCGATGGAGCTATCTTACGAAGCTATCAAAACAAAAGGAATTCCATCTCATATTCATATTGCTTGTATTATCGCTAGCCAACGTGCAATTGATCACATTATCAATATATTTCCATCTGAAAAAACTACGGTTTGGGTGGCTGCTATTGACCCGATTTTGAATGAACATTCGTACATAGTTCCAGGCTTAGGCGATGCCGGCGATTTGGCATTCGGACATAAAATCTAAATACATAAAAAAGGCGAGTATTACTCGCCTTTTTTACATTATATAATCTCAATACCTTCTTTTTGGAGTAGTTCTACACCAATGTCTTTAAGTTTGAACTTTTGAATTTTACCACTACCGGTAAGAGGGAATTGCTTGACAAAGAAGACATATTTAGGCACTTTGTGGCGAGCGATTTTACCTTTACAAAATAGTCGGATGTCACTTGGTAGAAGTTCTTGATTTTCTTTTAAAATAATAAAAGCACCAACTTCTTCGCCATATTTAGGTGAGGGAATTCCAACTATTTGCACGTCTTTCACTGCTGGATGTTTGTATAAAAACTCTTCAATTTCGCGTGGATAAATATTTTCTCCACCACGAATAACGACATCTTTAATGCGTCCTGTGATACGGTAATAACCTTTTGAATCACGTACGCCTAAATCGCCCGAGTGTAACCAACCATTTGCATCAATAGCTTCTTTTGTTGCTTGTTCATCTTTGTAATAGCCTTTCATGACTAAATAACCACGACAACACACCTCACCTTGTACGTTGTCGCTGCATATCTCGCCAGTTTCAGGATTGATAATAGCAACTTCGGTAAATGGATATGGTTTTCCTACGGTAGTGCAACGTGCTTCAAAATCATCTTCTAATGTGGTGTGAGTTATACCAGGTGAACTTTCCGTAAGTCCATAAACACTAGTAATATAAGTGATGTGCATCTCTTCTGTTACACGGCGCATCAATTCGATTGGGCAAAGTGCACCTGCCATGATTCCTGTACGCAACGAAGTTAAATCAAATAGTTTAAACATCGGGTGATTGAGTTCTGCAATAAACATGGTAGGAACTCCATAAAGTGCCGTACAGCGCTCTTGGTGAACAGCAGCTAATACACGTAGCGGGTCAAATCGCTCTACTACGACCATAGTACATCCATGTGTTAAACAATTCATAGTAGCTAACACAATGCCGAAACAATGGAAAAGCGGGACACAACAACACAATTTATCAGCCGCCGTAAATCCCATTCCTTCGCCAGTAAAGTAACCATTATTGACAATGTTGTGGTGCGAGAGCATTACTCCCTTTGGAAAACCAGTTGTACCCGATGTGTATTGCATATTTACTACATCATGACAATCAAATTGCGCTCGTAAGTTTTTAATCAGTTCTTTATCAGTTTTATTTGAACCGAGCAATAATAATTCCGCAGTATTGTACATGCCGCGGTATTTTTCTTGACCTACGAAAACTACATTTTTAAGGAATGGAAAACGTTCACTTTTAACTTCACCACGTGGTTGTGTTTTTAATTCAGGCAACATTTCATAAGTCATCTCTACGTAGCTTCCATCAAAAACACCTTCGGTAATACACAGTGTGTGGATGTCGGCATGTTTTACCACAAACTCCAGCTCGTGTTGCTTGTAATTTGTATTTACGGTAACCATTACAGCACCAATTTTCGCTGTGGCAAACAAAAACGTAAACCAATCGGGTACATTAGTAGCCCAAATGCCTACATTAGTACCTTTTTTTACTCCAATGGCAAGTAGTCCTTTTGCCATGGTATCGACACGTTCATTGAATTGTTTATACGAAAAACGCAAATTGCGGTCAGGATAAACAATAAATTCTTGTTCGGGCGTGTTTATAGCCCAATGCTCTAGGTAATCACCCAGAGTTTTATCAGATAATTTCATAATTTACGTATTAAACAGGCGTATAAACTACCGCTAAAACTTTAGTTGGCTCTGCAGTGGTAGCCTCTACTGAATGCTCGATGATTGAATCGTAATAGATGGAATCACCGGCATTTAAAAGGTAGTCGTTCGTTCCGTACACAATGCGAAGTTGACCTTTTAACACAAAAAGGAACGCTTCGCCTTCGCGTGAGTTAAAAATTGGTTTTTTACTCGTATTTAGTTCTACGTCAATTAAGAAAGGGTCCATATTTCGTCCCGATTTTTGTTCTGCTAACGCATAAAAACCGAGTGAGTCAGATTCTTGAACGCTGTCAGCAAAGTGACTAACACGTTTTTCCTCTTTTTTACGATTGACAACTGGACCAAGTTCTGTTTCTTGATCTAATAATGTACCAAGACGAACGTCTAATGCTTGTGCTATTTTAGTAAGCAAAGCAAGTGCTGGTAAGTACTGGTTACTTTCAATTTCTTCGAGTTGAGTCTTGTCAATACCAGTACGTACAACAAGCTCATCGATTGAGATTTGGTAGGCTTCGCGTAAGGCTTTAATTTTATCGCCCACCTTTTTTTCTGAAGTCATGATTTAAAAAAAATTGTTTTGGTTTTGGTTAGTCTTTTAGTCTTTATTACTTTTTTCTTATAAATTGTAAGAAAAAATGGAATCAAACTTATAGACTATTTTTGGTTTGCAAAGTTACTATAAAAATTATAAATAACAAAAAAGAGTTACTTGGACACGTTTTTTTCTGTTTTTTTCTGTTGCTGTTTTTTCTCTAATCGAAAAAAATAGTGTAAATTCGCAGATTATTACATGTGGCTTTCATTGTTGAATATGAATAAGATAGAACAACTTTATCAAAAGTATGCTAATGAAGTTCCTCAAAATGTGGAACAGTTACCAATTTCGGGTAGTAATCGGCGTTATTATCGTATTTTTGGTTCAAATAGTACGTGCATAGCAGTAAAAGGAACTTCAATTGAGGAAAATAAAACGTTTATTACATTGGCAGATCATTTCTACAAACAAGGCTTGCCCGTGCCACAAGTATATAGTTATAGCGATGATTATAGTTGTTATTTGCAAGAAGACTTGGGTGATGATTCGTTGTTTAATCTGATTGCAACGCAACCAGTGTCCAATGAAGTGCGCTCGTTACTTCATGAAACCATGCGCTTGTTGCCCGATGTTCAGTATCGTGGTGCCGAAGGCTTGGATTTTTCGATGTGTTATCCACAACCCGAATTTGATCGACGTACCGTGATGTTTGATTTGAATTACTTCAAATATTGTTTTCTCAAATCAACAGGTTTGGAGTTTGATGAAATGCGTTTAGAAGATGATTTTGAAACTATGGCAGATGTGTTGTTAAGACACATGTCTGATACGTTTTTATATCGTGATTTCCAAGCGCGTAATGTCATGGTAAAAGACGGGAAACCATATTTAATCGACTTTCAAGGTGGGCGTAAAGGACCAATTTATTATGATGTAGCCTCTTTTTTGTGGCAAGCCAGAGCTAACTATTCGTCCGTTTTACGTCAAGAGTTGTTGGATTCATATTTGGAAGCGTTACAACGCTATCAAACAATTTCAAAAGAGACATTTTTTGATAATTTACGTCATTTTGTATTGTTTAGAACATTACAAGTGCTTGGTGCTTATGGGTTTAGGGGTTATTTTGAAAAGAAACAGCACTTTCTACAAAGTGTACCGTTTGCCGTAGCTAATTTGCGTGAACTTTTGGAAGAGTCATTTCCTGAATATTCTTACTTAACTGAAGTTTTACTAGAACTTACCAAATTATCAAAATTTGAACCTGCTGACCCACAAGATCCGCAACGTTTACTAGTGCGTATTTTTAGTTTTTCATATAAAAAAGGTATCCCAGAAGATGTGTCGGGCAATGGAGGTGGTTATGTATTCGACTGCCGTTCGATGCACAATCCCGGGCGCTATGAGCCGTACAAAAAACTCACAGGAGTAGATGAACCGGTGATTCAGTTTCTTGAAAAAGATGGTGAAATCGTTTTGTTTTTAAAATCTGTGTACGCATTAGCAGATGTACACGTAGCACGTTATATGGAACGTGGATTTACCAACTTAATGTTTTCGTTTGGTTGTACTGGTGGGCAACATCGTTCGGTATATGCTGCAGAACATTTAGCTACTCATTTAGCTGAAAAATTTGATGTCGATATTGTGTTAGAACATCGTGAACAGGGAATTAGACGTGAATTTTTGAAAAAATAATCAGATGAAAGCACTCATTTTTGCAGCGGGATTGGGTACACGCTTAAAGCCACTTACCGATACAATGCCCAAAGCTATGGTTCCCGTACAGGGCGAGCCTTTGCTAGCGCATGTATTACGTAAATTAAAACGTAGTGGATGTAAAGAGGCTGTCGTCAATGTACATCATTTTGCCGATCAAATTTGCAATTACTTAATGACACACGATTTTGGGATTTCTGTTGCCATTTCCGACGAACGCAATGAATTACTGGAAACTGGTGGTGGCATTAAAAAGGCGGCTCATTTATTGGGCTCTTCTGAACCATTTTTGGTGCATAATGTCGACATTTTGTCGAATCTCGATTTGGCGGCTTTTTACGCTTTGCATAAACCTGAACGGCTAGCCACTTTGTTGGTGAGCGAGCGAGAAACACAACGTTATTTATTGTTTAATGCAGAAAATCGTTTGGTAGGTTGGACTAATATCAAGACTGGCGAAGTGAAATCACCATACACCGATTTGGATGTTTCAGCGTGTCAAAAGCTAGCTTTCGCTGGCATTCACGTCATATCACCAGCTATTTTTCCACTGATGGAGTCGTGGCAAGGTCAGTTTTCGATTATCGATTTTTATTTGTCGGTGGCAGCCAGCTCGCTTATTATTGGTGAAAAAGTGCCTAATTTACAATTGGTGGATGTTGGTAAAATGGATTCATTGGAACAAGCTGATGCGTTTTTAACACAATATTCTACAGAAGTTCGTATCTAGTTTATGCCACGTATTGCTAAAGAGAAACAGACGGTTGAACGCATGATTCGTTTTTATTGTCGTCGTCATCACGGTGCGGAATTGTGCTCCGAATGTGCTTCTCTCATAGAATACGCTCATCACCGTTTGGAGCGGTGCGCCTTCGGCGAACAAAAACCAAGTTGCCGACAATGTGTGGTGCATTGTTATGCTCCCAAACGGCGCGCTCAAATTCGCGAAGTGATGCGATACAGCGGACCACGGATTTTGTTTTATCGACCATTTTCATTTATTAAACACTGGCTTCGAGAACGTTTTTTTTAGATTATATATGATTGATACACATTCACATATTTATAGCGAAGAGTTTGATGCTGACCGTGCCGAGGTCATTGCACGTGCTAAAGCCGTAGGCGTGGAACACGTAGTTTTGGCCAATGTTGATAGTGCAACGTTGGAACCTATGCGTGAATTAGCACAAGCTTATCCTGATTTTTGCAGTATGGCTGTAGGGTTGCATCCTACGAGTGTAACTGCTGATTATCACGCAGAATTAGAGCGTGTCGAATCGGAATTGAAGCGTGGCGGTTATGTGGCACTTGGCGAAATTGGCATCGATTTGTATTGGGACGAAACGTTTAAATTAGAACAAATTCGTGTCTTTGAGCAACAACTTCAATGGTCAATTGATTATCAGTTGCCAGTGATTATTCATACACGTAAAGCGTTTGCGGAAGTTTTTGCTTCATTATCGAAGTTCAAAGGAGCTGGTTTGCGTGGTGTGTTTCACTGTTTTGGCGGTGGGATCGAAGAGGCAAAAAAAGCGGTTTCGCTCGGTTTTTTATTGGGCATTGGCGGTGTGGTGACTTACAAAAATAGTCATCTTTCCGAAATTCTCCAGGAAATAGGCGTTGATTCGTTGTTGCTTGAAACAGATGCGCCTTATTTGTCGCCAGTTCCATATCGAGGAAAGCGTAATGAACCTCAGTTTATGCTGGAAACGGCACGCACATTATCTACGACTTTTCAACTTTCTGTCGAAAAAATTGACGAAATAACAACAAAAAATGCTAAAAAACTATTCAATATCCGTTAAAACTTTTGTTTTAATTTCAAATTAATAGTGTTTTGGCTGTTGAAAATCAGAATTTTATATTTAAACATAAATTTTGTAAAAAAGCTCACATATTATGATGTGTTATTGCATAATTTTTAGTAATTTGCACCCGTTTTTTGAAGGGCAGTGTTCCCTAAAACTTGGAGAGATGCTCGAGTGGTTGAAGAGGCACGCCTGGAAAGCGTGTGTACGCCAAAAGTGTACCGCGGGTTCGAATCCCGCTTTCTCCGCATTATTTAATAATTGACTAATCATATAAAATTACTAACTTAAAACAAAAAACAAAAAATGAAAAAGGTATTTGCAATTTTCGCAACTGTAGCTATTCTCGTATTTGGAATGACTATGAATGTTGTAGCTCAAGAAGCTGCACCTGCTACCGTAACTGAAGAGGCTGTTGTTGATTCTGCTGCAGCTGTAGCAACTGAAGATGCAGTAGAAACAGAAGTGATAGTAGAAGAAACAGGTATGCACAAAGCATTGAAAACTAAATTTATTGAAGGTGGTGCTGGCTTTATGTCAACTGTCGCATTCTGTTTGATATTTGGTTTAGCTTTAGCTATTGAACGTATTATCTACTTGAACTTGTCATCAGTTAACACCAAAAAGTTATTGACTGATATTGACCAAGCTTGGACTGAAGGTGGAGTAGCTGCTGCTATGGATGTATGCCGTAATACTCGCGGTCCTGTAGCTTCTATTTTCTATCAAGGTTTGTCTCGCTATGATGAAGGCGTTGAAGTTGTTGAAAAATCAGTAGCTTCTTATGGTTCTGTTCAGTTAGGTTTGCTAGAGAAAAACTTATCTTGGATTTCTCTGTTTATTGCATTGTCTCCAATGTTAGGTTTCTTAGGAACAGTTGTTGGTATGATTGAAGCATTTGACAAAATTCAACAGGCTGGTGATATCTCTGCAACTATTGTGGCTGGTGGTATTAAAGTGGCTTTGTTGACTACATTATTTGGTCTTGTTGCTGCTATTATTCTTCAAATTTTCTATAACTACATTTTGTCTCGTATTGAAGCTTTAGTGAACGATATGGAAGACTCTTCAATCTCTTTACTTGATATTGTAGTTAAACACTCTGTAAAAAAATAAGTAAACTATGTCAAAATTCTTAGAAAAATTACCAACTTTATCATTATGGGTGTTATTTGCTATATCCATTGTGATATCGTTGTTGTTTTTATTCGGTGGTAGCGAAGAGGTTATTATAAACAATAATCCTTGGGATCAACCACTTTATACTGATGCATTACTTAACTGGAGTTATATTCTTCTAGGCTTAGCTATTTTGATTACAATTATTGTGACTTTAGTTCAGTTTATAGCTTCATTTAAGGCAAATCCTAAAAAAGGTTTAACTTCTGTTGGCGTAGTTATTCTTTTTGTTGGGGTTTTTGTGGTTTCATGGTTCCTTGGTACCGGTGATACGCTTTATATTATTGGTTACGAAGGTACTGATAATAGTGGTTTTTGGGCACAATTTACAGATATGTGTGTATACTCCATGTATATTTTATTTGTGGCTACAATTCTAACTATTTTTGCAACAGTTATTTATTCTAAAATTAAAAATAAATAACATAGATTTGATTTTATCAACTAATTAAACTATAAGCAAAAGGAATATATGGAAAAAAAGAAAGTACAGGAAATCAATGCGAGCTCTATGGCTGACATCTCCTTTTTGCTCCTCATTTTCTTCCTTGTAACTACAACTATGTCTGTGGATAAAGGGTTATCGAGGCGTTTGCCACCACCTTTGCCACCAAATATGGAAAAAGCTGATATTGACGTTAAAAAACGAAACATTTTTATTGTTTTGATTAATAGCAATAATCAGTTGTTGGTACAAGGCGAAGCTCTGGATGTTAAAGAACTTCGAGAAAAAGCTAAGACCTTCATTAAAAATGAAGCTGATGATGCATCTCTTCCAGAGAAACTACCTGTAGAGGTTGAATTTGATGGGATTAAAGAACAGGTGCTTACAACGAAGAACCATGTGATTTCATTACAGAATGACCGCGGTACTCAATATCAAAAGTATATAGAGGTGCAAAATGAATTGGTTGCAGCTTACAATGAGTTGCGTAATGAAATGTCATTACTTCGTTTTGGAATGAAATATGATGAATTAGATGAAAATCGTCAAAAGGCTATTCAAACAGTTTATCCTCAAAAGATTTCCGAAGCAGAACCTAAAAATTATGGAGGTAAAAAATAATGGCTACAATTAGACGAAAAGGTAAAAAAGAGGTACCTGCAATTAGTACAGCTTCACTTCCAGACGTTATTTTTATGTTGTTATTTTTCTTTATGGCTACCACTTCATTAAAAGAGGTAACTTATAAAGTGGATATTCGTGTACCAGAAGCAACTGAATTACAGTCTTTAGAAAAAAAATCATTGGTACGTTACGTTTATGTTGGTCAACCTAAAAAGGAATTTAAAGGAAAATACGGGAGTGAAACTCGTCTTCAACTTGATGATGCCTTTGCAGATGTTAGCCAATTGGAAGAATATGTTGTTCGTGAGCGTGAGGCTATGAATGAGGAAGATCAAAACTTATTGACTATCTCTATCAAAGCTGACCGAGATACTAAAATGGGTATTATTACAGATATAAAACAAGCTTTGCGACGTGCGTACGCACTTAAAGTGAACTATGCAGCAACACAGCATGTGGTGTATTAAAATAATATTGTAATATGTTTGAATAAGCCTTCGATAAGTTTCGGAGGCTTATTTATTTTTTCCAAATACTTTTTGTACCTTTGCACCTTAAACTAAAGTAGTTATTGTATATGTTAGGATTCGATACCTTAGGTCGTTATGTAGAGTTGATGAAACGTACCTTTTCCAAGCCTGATAATTGGAAAATGTTTTGGCGTCAACTGCCTAAAGAGATGGTAAAATTGGGAATTGATTCTATTGGAATTATTGTATTGATTTCCATTTTTATGGGGGCTATTATGACCATGCAAACAGTGCTTAATACGGAAAATCCACTATTACCTCGTTATAGTACGGGTTTAGTATTGCGTGACACCATGTTGTTGGAGTTTGCATCTTCTATCATGAGCCTGTTATTAGCAGGTAAGGTTGGCTCTAATATTGCTTCAGAAATCGGTACTATGCGCATTACTGAACAAATTGATGCGTTAGACATCATGGGGATAAATTCAGCGAACTACTTAATATTACCAAAGGTGATAGGCTTGGTGTTATGTATGCCTGTGTTAGTTACTTTTAGTGTCTTTTTTGGTTTAATTGGTGGAGCTGGTGTAGCTTATTTTACCGATTTAATTCCTGTGGCTGATTTTGTTTATGGTATTCAGTATGCGTTTATACCCTATTATTTTACTTATTCTATCATCAAATCACTATTTTTTGGCTTTATTATAGCTTCTATTTCAGCGTTTTATGGTTATTATGCTTATGGTGGAGCATTAAATGTAGGTAAAGCGAGCACCAATGCAGTAGTGAATAGTTCTATTTTTATTTTGTTGATGAATATTGTTTTAACTAAATTACTGTTGGTATGATAGAAGTAAAACATTTAAATAAATCCTTCGACGGGAAACAGGTATTGTACGATATCTCTGCAACATTTCGTCACGGTGCTGTAAACCAGATTATCGGCAAAAGTGGTTCTGGTAAAACAGTATTGATGAAAAGTATTATCGGCTTATTTAAAGCCGATAGTGGTGAAGTGCTTTACGATGGTCGTAACTTGTTGGATATGAGCAAACGTGAAATTAAAATCCTTCGTCGCGAAGTAGGCATGTTATTTCAAGGGTCAGCTTTATTTGACTCAATGTCTGTCATTGAAAACGTTATGTATCCGTTAGAAATGTTTTCTGATATGTCGAAAATGGATATTGAACAACGTGCTAAATTTTGTTTGGAACGTGTTAATTTACAGCCGCAAGCATATCATCTCATGCCGGGTGAAATAAGTGGAGGTATGCAAAAACGTGTGGCCATTGCTCGTGCTATAGCGTTGAATCCTAAATATCTGTTTTGCGACGAACCCAACTCAGGATTGGATCCTGTTACATCGTTGGTTATTGACAAATTGATTGAAGATATTACGCACGAATTTAATATTACAACCATTATAAATACGCACGACATGAACTCGATCATGGAGATTGGTGCCAACATTATTCTTATCGACAAAGGATACAAAGGTTGGGAAGGGTCTAAAGATGGTATTTTTCTTGATGATAATCAAGCTCTTAATGATTTTGTTTTTGCATCTGAATTATATAAAAAAGTCAAATTGGCACATCAGAAATAATGAGGTGTAATTTTTCTTCTATTTGTCGTAAGAAAGAACAAAAAAAATTGTATATTCGCATTTTAAAATATTAACCTCTTAACCTGATATAGCTATGACTAAGAAAACACGTTACTCTGATGAGGAATTAGAAGAATTTAGAGCGCTTATTCAAGAGAAGCTCGAAAAGGCGCAACGCGAATATGAGGAGTTGCGTTCGTATGTAAGTAATTCAGAAGGCAATGATGTGAACGACACATCGCCAACTTTTAAAACATTGGAAGAGGGTGCTACTACGCTTTCGAAAGAAGAATCTGGCCGTTTGGCACAACGTCAAATAAAATTTATTCAACATTTGCAAGCGGCTTTGATACGTATTGAAAACAAAACGTATGGTATTTGTAGAGAAACTGGCAAACTTATTCCTAAAGAACGTTTGCGTGCAGTACCACATGCTACACTAACCATAGAAGCTAAAAATACACAGAAATAAGAAACGGTTTTGCCCGTTTTTAAAGCCCTTTTCTTGTTTAAAGAGAAGGGCTTTTAAAGTCATAAAACAGAAAATATATGAAACAACAACACCTCAAAACTTGGTCGCTCGTATTTGTTATTTTATTGCTAGATCAAGTACTTAAAATAGTGATTAAAACAAATATGACGTTGGGTGAAACGATTCATGTTTTTGATTGGTTTCAAATTGTTTTTGTCGAAAATCCGGGTATGGCATTTGGAATGAATTTGGGTAGCAAGCTATTTTTGACGTTGTTTCGTATAGTGCTATCAACTCTAATAGTTTACTACATTATACGTTTGATTCGTGATAATTACAAGCAAAGTTATATTTATTGTGTAGCTCTAATTTTAGCAGGTGCTATTGGAAATATTTTCGACAGTCTGTTTTACGGCGTTATTTTTAGTGAAAGTACACCATTTCAAGTGGCAGAGTTTTTACCTGCAGCGGGTGGATATGCTCCTTTTTTACAGGGCAAAGTTGTAGATATGTTTTATTTCCCCCTCTTTATTTTCCCTGACTGGGTACCGTTTTTAGGTGGTGAAATTTTCTTTAGCCCTGTGTTTAATTTGGCTGATTCTGCTATAACTGTTGGTATTATTGTGTTGTTACTATTCTTTTCTCATGATTTTAATGTGACGTTAGATAAATATGCGTCGAAAAAGAAAACTTCAAACGCAGATAGTAATCATGCATAAATTCTTTTATTTACTTTTTAGTGTATTGCTTTTAACTGCATGCGACCAGCCTATTAACGTACTTGATGTCAATGATATGGCGGCTGTTCTAGCTGATATTCACATAGCTGAAGCTGCCATGAACAATCAGATTTCTTATGCTAACTCAGATGTAAAACGGGCTTATTATGAAGGAATTTTTGAGAAACATGGTACCTCGCATAGTACGTTTACAAAATCAGTTGACTGGTATTCTCGTAATCCCAAATATTTTGAAGAGGTTTATACCAAAACATTGGAGATAATTACAGAAAAACAAGAAAAAGTGAATAATTATGCTTATCATCCAGAACTGAACCCAGCTTTTCTTAATTTGATAGATTCGCTTGATTTGTGGGTTCGTTCTCCTAAAATTGTGGTGAAATCTCCTGTAGCTGACTCTCTCTATTTTGAATTGAATGATGCTCAGTTTTTCTGTGCTGGCGATAAATATGTTTGGCGTTTCTTGCAACATGTTGAAGGATTTGATACGTTACCACAATCGAAGTTAAAAATTGTCATAGAATATCCTCACCAGATATGCGACAGCGTAGTTTATGCCTTGCCAGATAAACAGACCCATTTACGTTATACAGTTAGATTAAAAGCGCGTGATTCTATTGCTCCTCAACGTATTTTTGGTTGGTTTTATACTGCTTCTTTAGATAGTGTGAGGCGTGTTTCTGTGGATAGTATTTCATTAGTGCGATTTTATAATAAAGAAACACATCCGTTAGATTCAGCTGTGTTGCATAAATTAAAAGCGTTACGTAAAGTGCATAGCAGACTATCTGAAACAACAGATACTACAGTTGTAACAACATCGAGTGATGAACAAAAACTACACAAAGCAGTATCGATAAAACGGGCAGATGGTATTCGGTTACGTTCTACAAAATCTAAGAGACAACAGTGAAACGTGTAGCAGCAAATAAGGTGATGATTGATGAGCATACGTTGTTATTGAATACTGTTGTGGAGTATCACGATAACGGAGTTGTCACAGCTATCTTTCCTTTGTCAGAGCAGTTATCAGAGCCGGCTTCAACCTGCTTTTTTAATGGTTTAATTACTACTGAAGTTTCTCTGGAGCGATGCGTAATGGGAACATTCATTCCTGATTTATTAACTGAAACATTATCTGTTGGATATAAAGGTCGATTGCTTTTGTGGCAAAACATTAATTTCGTCACATTAAAAGTTACATCGGATACTAAAATTCAGCCGTTATAACGTATTTTTTTGTAATTTTGTACGCCTATCTCAGGTAGGTATCACAACTGTAATTTAAAAATTCATAACAAAATATGGCAAAAGAATTAAAAGAGTTGACTTCGCGCGAAGAAAATTATTCGCAATGGTATAATGATTTAGTAGTGAAGGCTGATTTAGCTGAAAATTCTGCTGTACGTGGCTGTATGGTAATCAAACCTTATGGCTACGCAATTTGGGAAAAGATGCAGCGTCAGCTCGATGATATGTTTAAAGAGACTGGGCATGTGAATGCCTATTTCCCGTTATTTATTCCTAAATCGTTTTTGAGCAAAGAAGCCGATCATGTCGAAGGTTTTGCCAAAGAGTGTGCAGTAGTAACACACTATCGTTTGAAAAACGATCCCAATGGTTCTGGTGTTGTTGTGGATCCAGAAGCTAAATTAGAGGAGGAACTTATTGTTCGTCCAACGTCAGAAACGATTATTTGGAGCACGTATAAAAATTGGATTCAATCTTATCGCGATTTACCTATATTGTGTAACCAGTGGGCTAACGTTGTGCGTTGGGAAATGCGTACTCGTTTGTTTTTACGTACCGCAGAATTTTTGTGGCAAGAAGGACATACAGCACATGCTACAGAAGCTGAAGCCTTGGAAGAAGCACGTAAAATGCTCGATGTGTACGCTGAGTTTGCCGAAAACTATATGGCCTTGCCAGTTGTAAAAGGTGTAAAATCAGCTAATGAGCGTTTTGCAGGAGCTGTTGAAACTTTCTGTATTGAAGCAATGATGCAGGATGGTAAAGCTTTACAAGCAGGAACTTCGCACTTTTTAGGACAAAATTTTGCCAAAGCGTTTGATGTTCAATTTGTGAATCAAGAAAATAAATTGGATTACGTTTGGGCTACTTCTTGGGGTGTTTCTACACGATTGATAGGTGCGCTAATAATGGCTCACTCTGATAATAACGGTTTAGTTTTACCTCCTAAACTGGCGCCATTCCAAGTGGTAGTAATTCCAATTTATAAAAATGCTGAACAGTTAGAGTTAATTTCAGAGAAAGTAAAAGCTTTAATGGCTGAATTAAAAACACTTGGCATAAGTGTGAAATATGATGACAGTGATAATAAAAAACCGGGCTGGAAATTTGCTGAATATGAATTGAAAGGTGTGCCTGTGCGTTTAGCTATGGGAGCACGCGATATGGAAAATAATACAGTAGAAGTGATGCGTCGTGATACCTTGGGGAAAGAGACTATCTCGTTTGATGGTATTGCTCAACATATCAAGCAGTTATTGGTCGATATTCAGAAAAATATTTATACAAAAGCATTGAATTTCCGCACATCAGTAACACGTGAAGTGAATAGTTATGATGAGTTTAAAGCGGAATTAGAAAAAGGAGGATTTCTTTCTGCGCATTGGGATGGAACTCCTGAAACTGAAGAACGTATAAAGGTTGAAACTAAAGCAACTATTCGTTGCATCCCATTAGATGGTGATGAGACACCTGGCGTTTGTATAGTGACAGGTAAACCTTCGGTGCGTCGTGTGTTATTTGCACGAAGCTATTAAAAAATAGCTTGTTGATGTTATAAAAATAAAAAAGGCTGCTAATTTTTGGCAGCCTTTTTTATTGATGAGTTTTGCATTAAAGTAAGCTAGTAATCAAAATTAAAACGAGCAAGCTCAAGATGGCATACAATTCAGGGAATACGGCTAATACCAGCGTTCCACCAAAAACATTGTGACCTGAGCCTATCGCGGCAATACCGTTTGCACATACTTGTGCTTGACGAATAGCTGAAAATAAACCTACCAATCCAACGGTTAAACCAGCTCCTAAGATTGAGGCAGCTTGGAACATAGTAATTTCTGGTTCTAAAAACGGACTCAATAAGAAATACCCTACGAAGCCATACAAACCTTGTGAAGAAGGTAAGGCTGTTAATGCAATACATGATCCTAAACTTCCAGGAGATTTTTTTAAAGCACCGATAGTGGCATTACCAGCAATGGTTACACCATAGGAACTACCTACACCTGTCAATACTACCATAAGTGCTACACCTAGATAAGCTAAAATAATTGGTTCCATAAAATTAAAAATTTAGTTGTTATTAAAATACTTTTTTTGTTTTGTTATAAACGATTTTTAAATGGTTCGTAAGCTTTACCTCCGCCTTCAAAGCCTGCATTTTTGTAAAATTCCACAAAGGTTAGACGCATAGGATGTACAAGAGCTCCAATTAGCGAAAGACCAAAATTAATAGCATGTCCTGCTAATAGAATAAAGAGTGTAACAATCCATCCTACAAATGGATTCATGTTTGATGTGAGTTCAAATGCTAATGTGTTAAATACACCACCGAGAATACTACCGGTTAAACCTAAAGCAAATAGACGAATGTACGACAGTGTGTCTCCTATTAAGCCAGTAACCATACCAAAAGTATCCCACAAAAAAGCGCCAATGTTACTCAATACACCAGTGAGTGGATTTTTATATTTGTCGGGTGAGTTATAGAAGACTATCAATAGTAAGCTTATACCAATTAAACCAAGAAAAATATAGTTTAAAGCCGTTGGTAGAGTAATGCCAGCTTTAGGTAGCCCAAATGTTATAGCACTTCCTAATAACCCTACAATCCAAGCAATAGGAGCAAGTGAATGTTTTATACCGTGTTGTTTGATTACTTTGGCAACATTTACTCCCATACCAAAGAAAATTTGTACTAACCCGATGATAACGGAAAATACCATCATAGGTTCGTATTCTTGTCCTCCAAGTTTCACTTTGTAGTTGTTGCCTGTTACAAAGTACTGTTTAACTTCGGCCAACCAAGGCCAAGTAACAGAGTCAAGTGCAATACCAAAAAACGAACCTGTAACCAACCCTACTACCATAGTGGTAGCACTCAGCCATTGGGCTAATGTAGCAAATGATTTTAATTCAGGTTTGAGTTTTTTCTTTAATAGCGTAGCAACCACAAAAATTAATAAACCATAACCGCCATCACCTAAACATAAACCAAAAAACAACATAAAAAATGGTGCGAAAAATGGAGTTGGATCTAATTCACTGTAGTTTGGTAGATCGAACATTTTGGTAATAGGCTCAAATAATTTAGCAAAAAAGTTGTTTTTTAGTTTAATCGGAATGTTTTCGTCAGTTGTAGGATCGAAAACCTCGTAATAAATACCTAAATCATTCAGTAAAGTATTCAGCTTTTCCTCTGATCCTTCAGGGCAAAAACCTTCTAACAACATCACTTTTTCTTCAGCTGCAACCTCGGTATTTAACTCTACTTTTTGAAAATCAATATGCTCCTCAACGGTTAAAAAATAGTGCTTTAAATTGTTGATATTGTGAAGTACCCATGCTTCTATTTTTGCTTGATGCGCTACTAAAAGTAGTTTTTGGGCTTCAATATCTTGCAATAATTGATCGTAATTACGTTCGTTGAGTGTTACTGGTTCCGCATCAAGTGTGATAGCTTCAGGATTAACCGTTACAAAATAGATGTTTGTTCCAACTTTATCAATTTCGAAGGCGTGGTAAGTAGTTTCCCATTCTGGATTAAATTTGCGTTCGGTACAGCTAAAAAATTGGATTACAAAACCTTCTTTATTCAATTTTTCAAGGCGTTCTGTGCTAAAGTTACCCCATGTGCGCATTCGCTCAGCCTCTTTTTTTGTATTATCAATCAGCTGTTGCAAACGAGTTTTTTCTGCTTGCAAGGCGTCAAATGTGTCTAATAAATTTGCGCCATCATAAGGACTTACCTCATGTGGTATTGTATCTGGTAAAATGCTTGTTTCGGCTTCTGTGATGGTTTTTTTAATTTTTGCAGCCAATTGCATCTTTTCCCGTAACTGATCATTTTCGGCTATGCCTTCTGGTTTTTCAGCAACATGCAAAACACCTACATCTCGGAGTTGTTCCAAGAAGGTAGTGTATTGTTTGTGATACACCAAAAAGACATATTTTTTCATTTTTACTATCATAACAGTTCCGTTTGACGTTTGGCTTTCACTATTTTTTGTGACGATTTAGATAAGTTTTCTTCGTCTTCTATAAACCGCTTGATTTTACGAATAGCATCTTCGTAACCAGGTATTTGTACTTTTTCAAAGAGATTTACCTTTTGGGTCGTTTTTTTACGAGCGTACTCTAAAAGTTCTAATTTCTTGACATAAAATTCCTGTTCGATACCGACTTGTGCCAACTCTTTGAGGTGACTTAATCCGTCAGCAAACCATTTTGGTGTATTAAAAATGCTGAACGGTTTCGTAATGTAAATCACTTCATCGAGTACAGGGATGCTTACACCAGCAATTTTTTTAATACTCATCTTTACATCTGCTACTTGAAGTAGTGAGGTATCAAACTCGCCCCATAGTGCTAACATTTGGTCGTAAGCAACAATACGTTGATCAAGTTCACGCTCTAAACGCACAATATCATCCTTGGTTTTTTTTACCTCAATACGTAAGGCACTTTCCTTGTTTTTAAGTGTAGGCAAGGCGCGGACACGTACTTTGAGGTTTTTTTCTAAACCTTGAAGCGATGTTTTATTATATTGAAAGGTTATGGCCATAATCTAAAAAGCTTATTTCCAGTACTTTTCTACTAATTCCTGTCTAATGTTTACCTCTTCTGGTTTGAAGTGCTCGGCAAATAATTCCCAAGTTATATCTAACATTTTGGTGGTATCAATATTTACGTCGATAGCCAACAGTTGGTCAGCGTAATCTTTTGCAAATGCCAACGTACGTTCGTCGTAATTGGTTAAATCGAAACCGTTTTCCAGCTTGGTTTTAGCATTTGCAGCATCAGCATACAAGCGTACAGCGGCATTCATTACTTGTGGATGGTCTTCGCGTGTTTTTTTGCCTGCTACCAACTGTTTTAAACGTGATAGTGAACGGAATGGGTCCACGATAACTTTACCAATATCAGAGTCGCGGCGTAAAAACAATTGCCCTTCAGTAATATAACCAGTGTTGTCAGGAATAGCGTGTGTAATGTCGCCTCCGGAAAGGGTTGTTACAGCAATAATGGTAATGGAACCACCAGCCGGGAATTGTACGGCTTTTTCGTAAATTTTAGCTAAGTCGGAGTAGAGCGATCCCGGCATTGAATCTTTTGATGGAATTTGATCCATGCGGTTCGATACAATGGCTAAAGCATCTGCATACAACGTCATGTCGGTAAGCAGAACCAATACCTTTTGATTTTTTTCTACAGCAAAATATTCAGCTGCAGTCAAAGCTATATCGGGGATTAATAAACGCTCTACAGGTGGATTTTCGGTAGTATTCACAAATGATACAATACGGTCGAGAACACCAGCGTTGTCAAACACATTTTTAAAATAGAGATAATCGTCGTTTGTAAGCCCCATACCACCTAAAATAATTTTATCGGCTTCTGCACGTAGAGCTACGTTCGCCATAACTTGGTTATATGGTTGGTCTGGGTCAGCAAAAAACGGAATTTTTTGCCCAGAAACTAATGTGTTATTTAAATCGATACCAGCAATACCTGTAGCAATCAATTCAGATGGTTGTTTGCGGCGCACGGGATTTACTGAAGGGCCACCAATTTCAACATCTTTGCCTTCAATTTCAGGTCCCCCATCAATAGGTTCACCAAAAGCGTTGAAGAATCGACCTGCTAATTGATCACTTACTTTAAGCGAAGGTGTTTTGCCCAAGAAAATTACTTCTGCATTTGTAGGAATTCCTTCTGTTCCACCAAACACTTGTAATGTGACATTGTCGCCCATAATTTTTACCACTTGAGCTAATTTACCATTGATTGTTGCAAGTTCTTCGTTACTGATACCAGTAGCGTTTAACGAACAAGTTGCTTTGGTAATCTGGTTAATTTTGGTATATATTTTTTGAAATGCTTTTGTTGCCATAATTCAGTATCGATTTTTTAAAAAAGGATAATCAAATTTTACTGTCGCTTTATTTTTTCTTCTCGTCTATGAGTACCTTCAGGTCTGCTACGTATTTTTCAAATTTATCACTGTGGAATTCACTGTAATTCATTTGTTTGCAAACATTTATTACTTTTTTGAAGTAATCCATAACTTCCAAGAAAGAGTCAAATTCATACTCATTATTGCAAATGTCCATCACTACATTGAGCATAAACTCTTGACGTTCTAGTGGGGTTACAGCGTCAATTTTGTCAAAGGCGTCTTGTTGTAAAATCACGAAGTCAATAACTTCAGATTTCCAAAATGTAATATGGTAATCAACAGGTACACCATCATCACCTAAAATGTTAATCTGTTCTTGTACTTCTTTACCACGCTGTAAAATTGTTTTCATTTGATTGACTTTTCCAAGCCAATCGCCTTCAACTTTAGTTTTGATATACTCTTCAAATTCAGGATATTCTATGTATTTTGAGTAACTGTCGATTGGGTTTACTGCTGGGTAACGTTTGCGGTCGGCACGTGATTGTTCAAGGGCGTAAAAACAGCGTGCCACTTTTTTGGTTCCTTCAGTTACAGGCTCTTTTAAGTTACCACCAGCAGGCGATACTGTACCAATAAACGTAATAGAACCAGTCTGTTTATTTTTGAGATAAACGAATCCTGCACGGCTGTAAAACGAGCCGATAATAGCCGATAAATCCATAGGAAAAGCATCTTGACCGGGCAACTCTTCCATACGGTTACTCATTTCACGTAGAGCTTGTGCCCAACGTGATGTGGAGTCGGCCATGAGCAATACTTTTAATCCCATAGCACGGTAGTATTCAGCAATGGTCATTGCTGTGTAAACAGATGCTTCACGGCTTGCTACGGGCATGTTTGATGTGTTTGCAATAATAATGGTGCGTTCCATCAATTTACGGCCAGTGTGTGGATCTTCTAAGTTTGGAAATTCCATAAAGATTTCCACCACTTCGTTTGCACGTTCACCACAAGCAGCAATAATTACGATGTCCGCCTCAGCTTGTTTTGAAATTGCGTGCTGCAATACGGTTTTGCCAGTTCCAAACGGACCAGGAATAAAACCTGTTCCACCTTCAACAATTGGATTGGCTGTGTCAATAGTACGTACACCAGTTTCTAATAGTTTGAAAGGACGTGGTTTGCTTACGTGAACAAGGATAGGCTGTTTTACTGGCCATTTTTGTACCATTGTAATTGGATAATCGTTGCCATCGCTGTCTGTAATAATTGCGATAGTATCCAATATTTTGTATTCACCAGCTGCAACAATGGTTTTTACCGTGTAAGCTCCTTCCATAGTAAAAGGTACCATAATTTTATGCGGTTGATGATTTTCGTCCACTTCGCCTAACCAAGTAGCGGCTTCTACTTGATCGCCTACCTTTACTAATGGTTTAAAGTTCCATAATTTTTCAGTGTCGAGCGGATAGTTATATTCACCTCGTTTAAGAAAGATTCCCGTCAATTTATCAAGGTCATTTTGTAAACCATCGTAATTGCGTGAAAGTAAACCAGGTCCTAAAGTTACTTCAAGCATGTGCCCAGCAAACTCTACATCGTTGCCCACTTTTAAACCGCGTGTACTTTCAAATACCTGAGCAAATACATTTTCTCTTTCAACTTTAAGAACTTCAGCCATTAATTTTTCATCGCCTATTGAGATATAACAAATCTCATTTTGAGCTACGGGACCATCTACACCTATGGTTACAAGGTTAGAAATGACACCTTTAATTTTTCCCTTTGTTGACATATATTTAAAATTTCAATATTTTATTTTTATAAGTTGACGTCTTTTTTTAAATCAGTTATGAGTTGTCGGAAAATAGCTTGTCCATTTTCAAGCGTTAAATCGTTCCAACGATGGATTAACTCACAGCGTAAATAAAACGCTAACACGCATTCGATAGTAAAATAATTAAAAAACGTATGATCTTCCAACCACTCCCATTTTAACTTATCAATAGCTTTTTCACGATCCAATAAATTTGGATTTTCGGAAATCGACACAAGGGTATCTAGTTGTTCAAACATACCTGATAGATTGAAATCACGTGCGTTGATGTTTGTACGTATTGTATCAACTACTTTGTTGTTACCAACAATCGCTGTTTTGATATCAAAACCGTGTTTACGACAAGCTAAAGCAGCGAGTATGTTGTTTATGTTTAAGTTAAATTCAAACCAATCGACTACAAACTGATTTTTGCTCCGTGCACCAAAATCGTAATATAGTGTTGATAAAAAATCCTCTTTAAAAGTAATGGCTTGCGCTAATTTTTCATCATTTATAGTACGGTAATATTTCAACATATAAGGTTGTAAACGCTTATCCTTAGGTTTTTTTTCTTCGTTCATCAATAAGATAAGTTCGTCCCAATCTGTTGTAGAAAGCGTGCCAAGTGGATTGAGTTTGGTTTCCTTGTTTTCCAAATATGCTAGTAAATTCCGATTGTCGTATTTTAAGCGAAGCAGGTTGAGTAGTTCTAAATCTTTGGTAGTGAGGGTAGCGTACAGCTCTTCCAATAATGTATCCATAGCTGGTACATTATTAGTAACATTGATTTGTAAATCCGGTAAACCGGCAACTAAACAGTAGTAATTCATTATTACATTACCTTAGAAAAGCAGTTCTACTAATTTAGGTCGTAAAAATTCTTTAAAATAGGCGATAAATTCATCTTCACCGAAAGTGATTTTGTAACCGCCTTGTGATGGTGCAATAGCGAAGTCAGTTTTTATGCCTTTCACCTCTTTAATGGTAACGCCTTTATTAAGTAAATCTTTAGCGTTGGCTTTAAAATAATCTGTAAGTGCCTTAGCATCTTTGGTTTCAATGGTCACTTCGCCTTCTTTTACCCATTGTTCTACTAATGCAGTAATGGTTTTTTGCATAAATACTTTATCGGAAGTAGCAGCTTTTACAGAATCGGTAGCAATTTTGTCTGTCAACAGGTTAGTGACTTCCGTTTTAATAGCATTAACCGACTGTTCTGCAAATAATTTCAACTCCGATTTGGTTTTTTTGTCAAGTTCTGAAGCTTGTTTTATTGCATCAGCTTTGATTTTATCAGCTTCTGCTTTTGCCTTAGCAACAATCGTTTTAGCTTCATGCTCAGCATCAGCAACCAGTTTTGCTGCTTCCTCTTTGCCTTTTTCTACACCTTCGAGGTAGATTTTTTCCGTGAGTTCTTGAAGTTTGTTATTCATACTTCTGATATTTGGATTAAAAGTTTAGTTTTGACAAAAACAAGAGACAAAGTTATTCTTTTTTTTTGTAAGACAAAAGTAAAAACGTGTTTTTTTTGTCAAATAAAAGTAAAAGTATATCTTTGTGTATCAAAATTTTAGTAGATGAAATCTGTCGCGCAACGTTATTTTTTATATTTATCTTACAATGGTACTGCATATTGTGGGTGGCAAATGCAGCCGAATGGGAACTCTGTTCAAGCGGAATTGACCAAGGCGTTAAGTACTATTTTACGTATGCCAATAGAGCTTATTGGGGCAGGGCGCACTGATGCAGGTGTACATGCCAAACGTATGGTTGCACATTTTGATGTTCCGAACAGGGTTGAAAATCATGATAAATTAGTGGCCAACTTAAACAGCTTTTTACCTCACGATATAGCTATTGGAAAAATAGAGTTGGTCAATAGTCAAGCGCATGCACGGTTTGATGCGTTATCGCGCAAATATGAATATCATGTTATTATGCACAAATCGCCCTTTCACGCCAATTTGGCAACGCCGATTCATTTTCAGCTTGATTTTGAAAAAATGAATGAAGCTGCTGAACTATTGTTGGAATATGAGGATTTTACAAGTTTTAGTAAACTGCATACAGATGTGAAAACTAATCATTGCAAAGTGATATATGCGCATTGGGAAGCCGTAGGCGATGAGTGGGTTTTTACTATTGAAGCTAATCGGTTTTTACGCAATATGGTGCGTGCTATTGTAGGAACACTCTTTGAAGTAGGTAAAGGCGCACTTTCTTTAGATGATTTTAGAGAAGTTATTGAGGCTAAAGATCGTTGTAAAGCTGGTCATTCGGTTCCCGCTTGTGGACTGTATTTGGTAGATGTAACTTATCCCTCTTTTGTCTTTTCTGTAGAATAATAATTTATAACACATACAGGTATGCAAAATTTCACTTTCCAAAATCCCACCAAACTGCTGTTTGGTAAAGGTTCTATTGCACTTCTATCAAAAGAAATTGCAAAAACATCTAAAGTGATGCTTACTTTTGGCAGTGGTAGCGTTAGAATAAATGGCGTTTATGATCAGGTAATTGCTGCTTTAGCGGGTTACAATTTAGTTGAGTTTTGGGGCATAGAACCCAATCCGAAAGTAGAAACTTTACGCAAGGCGATAGAGCTTGGTAAAGCTGAAAAAGTTGATTTCATTTTAGCTGTTGGTGGCGGATCTACGTTAGATGGTACTAAATTGATAGCCGCAGCTATTCCTTATGCTGGCGATGCGTGGGAGTTGGTACTTAATCCTAAATTAATTACAAAGGGAATTCCTTTTGCATCAGTAATGACGTTGCCAGCAACAGGTTCAGAAATGAATTCTGGTGCGGTAATTTCTAATTTAGCAACACAAGAAAAATTTTCTTTTCGTGCCTACTTTCCACAATTTTCCGTACTCGATCCGGAAGTAACTTATTCGTTATCACCATATCACATCGCATGCGGTATTGCCGATACGTTTGTACACGTAATGGAACAATATTTAACTTCGCCTGGACAATCATTGTTGATGGATCGTTGGGCAGAAGGTATTTTGATGACGTTGACTGAAATAGCTCCAGAAATTGATGAAAATCCCAGAGATTATGATTTGATGAGTAACTATATGTTGTGTGCCACCATGGCATTGAATGGATTTATTGGCATGGGCGTATCTCAAGATTGGGCGACACATATGATTGGACACGAACTTACCGCATTACATGGCTTGACACATGGCGAAAGTTTAGCTATTGTTTTACCCGGAACAATGACGGTTTTATCAGAACAAAAGAAAGACAAAATTTTACAGTACGGAGAGCGCATTTGGGGAATAAATAAAGGTTCTTCTGGTTTACGTATTGCTGAAACTATTGCTCGAACAGAGGCGTTTTTCCGTTCATTGGGTTTGCATACACGTTTGAGTGAATTGAATATTGGGGAGGAAACTATTGCCGAAATAGAACTTCGTTTTGATGAACGTGATGCTAAATTTGGTGAATGTCAAAATGTAAATAGCGTTGTAGCAAGGGCTATTTTAGAGTGCTGTTTATGATAACATAATGTATGAGAATTATAATAAAAAAATAGGCTCTATATTTAGAGCCTATTTTTTATTGTAACAAACATTGTTTAGATTTGTTCAAATGTTGGTTCGTCAATGCGTTTGCCACGCACATAACGATGTAGAATTTGACGGTCGTCACCGATGTAAATAAAACGTTCTAGGCGTTCTAAAAGCGTGTAGTTGTCGTGATTGAGTTCTGTGTCGTCAATAACGAGCGCATCAAATTCGTAATCAGGTTCAAAACTACCCACTTTACCAAAGAAACTACCTCCGCTTTTTGTCGCCATATAAAACACTTCTGATAGAGTTAAAAATGGCATTTGTTGATCGCTACGAGCATACCATAGTTTTGAAATTTGAATGGCGTAAACCATTACTTTGAATATAGATAAATCGTGTCCACCACTTATGTCAGAGCCTAAGGCCACAGGAATATTATTGTTCAAAAAGTTGCGTATTGGGCTTTTACCACTACCTAGATTGCAGTTTGACGTTGGACAATGCACCACAAACACTTGGTTTTTACGCATAAGCTCCATCTCTTCACCTTCGGTGTAGCAGCAGTGTGCCATCAATGTAGGCGTTTGACCAAATAAATTGTAACGATTGTAAGCGTCACCGTAACAAGTGGATTCAGGCTCAAGCTCTTTTACCCACGCAATTTCACCTTTGTTTTCTGATAAATGCGATTGTACTTTGAGGCTGTTGTTTACAGCAAAATCGCCGAGTGCAGTCAGCATTTCAGGTGTACAACTAGGAATGAATCGCGGTGTAAGGATAGGGCGCACTAAATTCTCTTCTTTATCCCAAACGTCCATCAGCTCTTGAGCGTCAGCAATGGCATCTTCTACAGTTTCGCGTAAACCTTCGGGGCAGTTGCGGTTCATATTTACTTTACCGATTAGTCCACCCAAACCTGCTGATTTCATCAATTTCATCAAATGTGCGGTTGACTTTTTGTGAACAGTGCCAAACGCAACAGTGCGTGTAGTTCCAACTTTCCACAAACTCTTAACAAAGCGACGATACATTTTATCAGCATACTCCACGTCGGCATACTTCATCTCTTCAGGAAATGTGTAGTTTTCCAGCCAGGGCAGAAGTTCCATATCCATAGCGATGCCTAAATTACGAAATTGTGGTGCATGAACGTGCATATCGTTCATGCCTGGAATAATGAGTTTACCACTGTAATCAATGAGTTTTGCAGTTTGATAATTAGCGGGAAGAGTGGTATAAACATTAACCACTTTGCCATGTTCTACTACGATATAACCATTTTCAATAATTTCAAATTGGTCTTGTGTCTTTGTAAAAAGAATATTTCCTTTATAAACAGTTGTCATGGTGTAAAGGTATTTTTAATATGATAAAATAAGGTTTATTGTTATTTCTTTTACTACGTGGAATCGTTTGTCAGGGAAGCGATAACACGAACTACAAATATAATGTTTTTTTTTATCGTGCAAAAATAGTAATTTAGCCACCTCATTTCAAAACGTACCTTTCAGTTATGGGAATTTTAAGAAAAATTTTTGCTGGCGGGCTTGGCTGGGTGTTGGGTGGTCCTATTGGTCTCGTTGTTGGCGTAGCAGTAGCCTCTTTGATAGATGGCGATTTTACAGCTCCAGAACCTCGTAAACGTGTTTCTAACCACACATCGCAATCGGATTTTATGATGGCAATGTTGGTACTTTTGGCTGCTGTTATGAAAGCTGATGGGCGTTTATTGCGTACGGAATTAGACGTGATAAAAAGTTATTTACGTCAAATATTTGATGAAGAAACAGCTTTGGAAGCTCTACAAATTCTGAAAGGACTTTTAAAACAAGATATTGATGTTGAGTCTGTTGCAGTTCAAGTAGGTGCAAATTTGAATGCGTCGGCTAAGCGTGAAATGCTTCACATGCTGTTTTCTGTTGGTTATGCCGATGGTAGTTTGTCGAGATCGGAAGAGGCGTTGTTGCTCAAAATAGCCTCTCTTATGGGCATATCAGAAGCCGATGCTCGCTCTATTCAAGCTATGTTTGGCAAAGATACGAATCCTAATTGGGCGTATGATGTATTAGAAATACAATCAACTGCGAGCGATGATGAAGTTAAAAAAGCGTATCGTAAGATGGCTATGAAATATCACCCCGATCGCGTAAATACTTTAGGTGAAGAGATAAAGAAAAGTGCTACCGAAAAATTTAGACGCGTTCAAGAAGCTTACGAAACAATTAAAGAACAACGTAATATGAATTAAACCGATGAAAAAAAACGCTATCATTCTTTTTATAATTTTTACTTTTACTCTTTCTATTGGAGCAACAGAGCAACAAGCGAGTATTGTTAAAAATATGGACATTTATAATGCTGTTTGGCGTGAATTATCGATAAATTATGTTGATACGATAAATTACGATCAACTCAATAAAATCGCTATCGACCGAATGCTACAAAAACTTGATCCTTATACGGTTTATATTCCAGAGTCGGAGGAGGACGATTTGAAAATGATGACCACAGGTGCCTATGGCGGCATTGGGGCTATTATTACACAAAAAGGTGACTATGTTTGTATTTCGGAGCCATACGAAGGTATGCCGGCTCAAAAAAATGATGTTCGTGCAGGCGATTTAATTCTGGAATTGAATGGCAAAAGTATGAAAGGCAAGAAAACGTCGGAAGTTAGTCAACTTTTACGTGGTTTGCAAGGTACAGAAATAGAGTTGCTGTTACAACGTCCGGGTGAAAAGAGGTCCATTAAAAAGCATTTTTTACGTGAGGTTATTCAAATTGATCCTGTTGAATATTACGGTATGGTAGGCGACTCTACAGCTTATATTTCATTACGTGATTTTACAGATAAAACAACAGTCGGATTTCGTAATGCTATGGCTGATTTGACACAAAATAGAGGTGTGAAAAATCTTGTAATCGACTTGCGCAATAATGGGGGCGGTTTAGTTACAGAAGCTATCAATATAGCCGGATTATTTTTGCCAAAACACACGTTAGTAGTGACAATGAAAGGCTTGCAACCACAAAACAACAAATCATATAAAACGACATCTGAGCCACTCTATCCCAATATGCCTGTAGTGGTTTTAGTTAATACCAATTCAGCGTCAGCATCCGAAATTTTAGCAGGTGTTTTTCAAGATATGGATAGGGCTGTTGTGTTGGGCGAACGCACATACGGTAAGGGCTTGGTGCAAACTGTTCGCCGACTTCCTCATAACACATATTTAAAAGTAACAACTTCTAAATATTATATTCCCAGTGGTCGTTGTGTTCAGGCTATCGATTACGCACATCGCAATGAGGATGGTAGTATCGGGCGTATTCCCGATAGTTTAACCACAGAATTTACCACACGCAATGGTCGTAAAGTGCGTGATGGCGGCGGTATTTTGCCAGATACGCTTTTAAAGCGTCGTGATCAGGTGAATATTTCGTATTATCTTTTTGTTAAAAATATTTTTTTCGATTACGCCACAGAGTTTGCACAAAAACATAAAACTATTGCTACACCTGATTCGTTTGTGATTTCCGACGCTATATATGATGATTTTGTAAAGTATGTGTTAGATCGTAAATTCACTTACAAATTGGAAAGCGAGGGCATGATTAGAGAGCTTAAAAAAATGGCAAAATTGGAAGGCTACGAACAAGAGAGCCTTGCTGCTTTTGAAACATTGGAAGAAGTTTTACGTCCAAATGTAGAACGAGATTTACAGTTGTTTCGTAAAGATGTGGAGTCGTTATTAGGCTCCGAAATTGTTCGTCGTTACTATTTCCAGAAAGGTGTAGTTGAATACGAACTACGTTTTGATGAGTGGTTACATGATGCTCTAAAAGTAGTTAATGACGAGTATTTATGTCGTCAAATTTTACATGTAAAATAGTTGGTGTCTCTATATAAAAGTTATTATGCCTAATAAATCTTTTACACTTCGAGATTGGTATCCACGCCTGTTAAGTTGGCGCGAACAGCATATTAAGGAGAAGCAATTTATTCTTATTCTCAGCTTTCTAGTGGGTATTGGTACGGGTTTAGTTGCCTTTGTTTTGAAAAGTACAATTCATCTTATTCAAGGTGTTGTGACATCGCTTTTTGCAGCAGACGAACTTAACTATTGGTATTTAGCATTGCCGGCAGTTGGTATTACGTTGGCAAGTTTGTTTGTGCATTATGTGGTAAAAGATGATATTAGTCATGGGGTTACCAAAATTTTATATGCTATTTCACAACATAAGGCTATCATTAAACTGCACAATATTTGGTCATCTGTTGTAGCTAGTGCGATTACCATTGGTTTTGGAGGTTCTGTTGGGGCTGAGGCGCCTATCGTCTTAACGGGTTCGGCTATTGGTTCCAATCTAGGACGCATGTTTAAACTCGATCAAAAAACTTTAATGTTGTTGGTGGGCTGTGGTGCTGCTGGTGCTATTGGTGGCATTTTTAAAGCACCTATTGCAGGTGTGGCGTTTACTATGGAGGTGTTATTGTTAGATTTGACTATGACTTCCATTGCACCACTGTTAATTACGGCTGTTACGGCTACGGCTATGTCCTATTTTCTAATGGGCAATGAGGTAATGTTTCGTTTTGATACGTATGAAGCATTTTCGTTGGAACGTATTCCATACCTTATATTATTAGGTGTTGTTTGTGGATTGGTGTCGTTATATTTTACGCGTGGTATGAATTGGCTCGAAGGGCGATTTAAGAAAATTACCAAAGCGTATCAAAAAATTGTAGTGGGCGGTATTATGCTCAGTGTGTTGATTTTCTTTTTTCCTCCACTTTATGGCGAGGGTTACGACACGATTACTGCTTTGCTTGCAGGAAACTCCGATTTTGTATTTAATCATAGTTTGCTGTACGATTATCGTAGCGAGGTGTGGGCTATTGTGCTTTATTTAAGTGCAATTATATTTTTTAAAATTTTTGCTTCTGCTGCTACCAATGGTGCAGGTGGAACGGGTGGTATCTTTGCGCCAAGCCTCTTTGTAGGTTGTATTACGGGGTTTGTAGTGGCAATAGGGCTTAATTTTGTTGGTATCTATATTCCTAACCAAAACTTTGCGTTTGCAGGTATGGCCGGACTTATGTCGGGGGTTATGCACGCACCGCTAACAAGTACTTTTTTAATTGCTGAATTGACCGGTGGATACGATTTGTTTATGACACTGATAATCACTTCGGTAGTCTCTTATTTGACCATTATTGTATTTGAACCTCATAGTCTGTACGCTATGCGTTTGGCTAAAAAGGGAAAACTATTAACTCACCACAAAGACCGTGCAGTGCTAACACTGCTTAAAATGGAAAATGTAATAGAAACTGATTTGGAAGTAATTCATCCGGAAATGACTTTGGGCGAATTGGTTAAAGTGATTTCGCGTTCAAACCGTAATATTTTTCCAGTAGTTAAGAAAAAAACAGGCGTCTTAGTAGGTATTTTACCGCTTGATGAGGTTCGTAACATTATGTTCCGTCCCGAATTGTATAGCCGTTTTACGGTTCATAAACTGATGATTGCCATTCCTGCCAAAATCAATATAAATATGCCGATGGAAAAGGTAATGGATGTATTCGAGGATACTGGCGCATGGAACTTACCAGTGGTGGACGATCAAGGAAAATACGTTGGTTTTGTCTCCAAATCGAAAATCTTCAATTCGTA
>JARKSE010000108.1 GCA_029974315.1 Paludibacteraceae bacterium
GGGAATGATTTCTTCAAACAGTTGCAACCTCGTTGTGTTGGATGCAAATAAAAATCCACTGTTTTGTGATACTAAAAAGGCTGTCAATTTTGGCAGCCTTTTTAGTATTGTAAGTTTCTGTTTATTAGCGTTCGATGCTGATTAATTCTACATCAAAAATCAAGGTTGAGAAAGGTTTGATAGTACCTTGTTCAGCAGGACCATATGCCAATTCTTGTGGAATGTAAAGTCTCCATTTTGAACCTACAGGCATCAATTGCAAAGCTTCTGTCCAGCCTTTGATAACTTCGCTTACGCCAAATGTAGCTGGTTCTTTACGTTCAACAGAGCTGTCAAAAACAGTACCATCAATTAATGTACCATGGTAGTGTACTTTTACAACGCTTGCAGCTGTTGGTTTAATACCTGTGCCAGCTTTTAAAACTTCGTATTGTAAACCACTTGCAGTAGTTGTAACGCCTGCTTTTTTTGCATTTTCAGCTAAGAAAGCTTCGTTTGCTTTGCGGTAGTCGCCGTATTTAGCAGCAGCTTTTTCTGATACCATACGATTTTGAACGGTTTCAGCATAAGTAGCAGCTTCTTCAGCGGTCATAACTTTAGAGTCGTCCATAACGCCAGCTACAAATCCTGCCAAATAGTCGTTTTTGTTAAATACTTTAGTTGTGTCGCCATCCTGAACAAGGCTTTCAAAATGAGGCATCATTTGTTGCATCACTTGTTGACCAATTTGAGCACCTACCATTTCAGCTTTTTCTTCGTCGCTCATATCTTTGGTAGCTTTTAAGAAACCTTTGATGAAAGCGTCCATGTTTTTGGTTGTGTCAACTTCTAAACGAACTAAATACTCTTTTAAACCACGTGATGTGGTCATACCATAAGAATAAGCTAAAGAGTCAGTTTCGCTTTTTAATTCTGCTTTTGGGGCTTTATTACAAGAAGAAAACCCCATGGTGATGGCTGCTAAAGCAGCAACACCCAAAATAAATTTTTTCATGTTCACAAAAATTGATTAATTATTTAATAATATCGAGTAATTCTACTTCAAAAATTAAGGCACTGTGTGGTTTTATGGCATCACCAGCACCATGTGCACCATAGGCTAAATCGCTAGGAATGTATAATTTCCATTTTGATCCTACAGTCATCAATTGCAATGCTTCTACCCAACCAGCAATAACTTGTGTTACGCCAAATGTGGCAGGTTCGTTGCGTATTACAGAACTGTCAAAAACTGTACCATTAATTAATGTGCCGTGATAATGTACTTTTACGCGGTCTGAAGCTGTCGGTTTGGCACCGTTACCGTCAGTTATAATTTCATATTGTAACCCACTTTCGGTTACTTTTACTTCTGCACGTTTAGCATTTGCGGCTAAAAATGCTTCACCTTCTTGGCGTAATCCTGCAGTAGCTTGTTCTTTTTCAGCTTCTTTTTTTGTAAAATACTCGTTTAATAGTTCTTGAGCTTCTTGTACTGACAATTCTGGTCGAGTGCCTTCGCACATAGCTTCAATGCCTTTCGCAAATGAGTTGTAATCAATTCCCTTTATATCGTTTTGACGTAAACTTTGACCAAAACTCAAGCCGAGCGCATAACTTAATTTATCCATATACTATTTGTTTTTAAAAATGTCCGCAAAGATACTAAAAAGATAGATGTATTTATTGCATTGTTTCGAAAAAGGTTTTTATTATCCTCTAATATATTGTTTATCTAAACGTTATAGAAACTTGTATGAAACGTATAGTGTGTCGAAAAATTGTGTAACTTTGCACACTAAAGGACTTTAATATTTTAATTCATTGTTCATCCCAATGCGCTATCATTTAAGTAGCTTATTGCTCGGTTTTATAGCATTTTTGGCAGTTGGTTGTGAGGCTTTGCCCGAACCAACGGAACCAGTAGTGTTCTTACAAAAGCAATCTCTTCCCACTGGGTGAGCCTCGGCTGTTTCCTTTGTGGCGGATGGTAAAGCTTATGTTCTCTCTGGTCGTTCGGCGAATAATAAAATCCTGCGTGATTTTTGGATGTATAATCCACTGACTGACCATTGGACAGAATTGGATTCGGTACCATTTACTGGTCGTGTAAAAGCTATTTCTGCGGTGGTGGACGGCGCTGCTTATGTTGGGCTTGGTTTTAATGGACATGTATACGCTGATAGTGCTTATCGCCGCGATTTTTGGCGTTACGATTTACAAACTACCACGTGGACACGTTGTGCCGATTTTCCTTCACATAACACGGATGTAGCCGTTTCGTTTGTTTTTGGAAAACGTATTTTTGTGGCGTTTGGTTTTTTTGATGGTTTTACACGCGATGTATATGCGTATGATACGCAAACAGATAAATGGACTCGTTGTGATGATTCGTCGGCTTATGGACGAGCTGGCGCTGTGGGGTGTAGTAATGGTGCACGTTATTTCGCTGGAACAGGTTATAATACCACCAACATGAATGATTGGTGGGAATTTTATCCAGAAAGTACGACCTGGAGTCAACGCGCTCATATTCCTGGTGCTGGACGGATGTTTGCTTCCGCAACAGCGGTCGATGAGCGCATTTTTGTGTTAGGCGGTCGTCATTTTGGCGGATCGTTGACGACTGGTTTTTTGTTTGATGATTTGTTGGAATATGATGTGGCGGCAGATAAATGGCTTTTACGTGGACGTTTACCACAAGGAGGTCGTGAAAATATGATTGCATTTTCTATCAATGGACAAGGTTATTTTGGCTTAGGCGAGGATGCGAGTGGTAAAATATGTAACAATTTTTATACGTGGCACGATTAATTCACATAATGACAATTGGCGTGGCGTTGTGTTGTATACAACCACTTACAGCTTCCAAAGCTTGGCCGCTACCAATGGATTCGGCCGATGTCAATTCTGACACAATTACCTACGGAGCATCGGTTCAAGCCGTGGCGGCGTCTGGCGACTATGCACCGTTTTGGTTTCACTCGAATAGATATGGCGCTGTTTCGGCGCAGCCATATAGTGGTCAGTTAAGTGTATCTGTTTCCAAAGAATTGACGCGGCCACGTCGGTGGTACGATTATAGTTTTGGTGTAGAAGCTATTGGACAAGTGGATACAAAAGTATCGTCACTGTTTTTTCAACAGTTATATGCACATTTACGGTTATATGTGATTGACATTACGGTAGGTATAAAACCTGAAACTT
>JARKSE010000119.1 GCA_029974315.1 Paludibacteraceae bacterium
GTATTTTACAAAATAGTAACCGATGAAGAAAAAGAACTACGAAAATTAAGACCCGAATACCAAGAACAATTTTTCTATAACAAAATAGCGTTGAGCCGTGAAGAAATCGAAAAAAGTTACAAAAAAGATAACTCAAACGAGAATTACTGAAACGCTAAACAAGGTAAAGCGGAACAAAAGTATCTACGAGGATGAATACCTACCTGCGGATGAAGAAGTAATTTTTCACGAAGGATTAGAAGGGCTTGATGTTATTAAAATCCGATTACCACGACCTCCCGACCTAAGAAAAATTGAAGGTTATGACTTACCGCCATTAGAACAAAAGTTCCGTTATACTGAATTACCGCCAAAATTAGCATCACTAAACGCTAAGAACTACCTTGATGTAGAGGACTTTTGGAAGGAAATTGAAGAAGATATGGACTATTTCGAGGACGAACTGCCGTTTATCCTGCGAGAATGGGACAGAAGGAAGTTTGGACATTGGGTGTTTATCAAAGGAAAACCAACATGGATTCCGCCTTGGCAGTATATGTATCTGAATTACTACGGGTTCATAAACGAGATTGACGGCGGTAAACACCCCGAATACCGAGATAGGGATAGAAAATTATTTGTAGGACGTTGGTATGCAGCCACTACAACAGAAGCACCGTTTAAATTCAAGTATTGGAAGGAAGACGAAGCACCGAGATACACAAGTTCGGAAGAAACAGTAAGAAAAGTCGAAAAAAAAGGCTATACGGTAGAACGGAACGGTTACATGGTTGACATGAAGGTAAGAACGGTAATGGGAACCGTAGAATACAAGTGTCGAAGAAGCGGTTACACAAGCCAATGCACCAATCAAGGAATAGAAATCAGTTCGCGTATGCACAAAGCGTTATTCGGGTTGCAGTCAATGACCGAAGATAAAGCGCAGGAACTTTTTGAGAAACAAATTATTTACGGTTACAAAGGTTATCCGTTTTTCTTTAGACCCATCAGTGAAAATATTGTTGACCCGAAAAGGACAATGAATTTTAAACCTGCACTTAAAAAATCAGGCACAGGAAATAATAAGAAGCTAAGAATTATAAAAGCCTTGTATTCGGAAATGACTTATGGTTCGTCAACAGTAGGTTATTTTGACGGAAGTAAGCTAAAATATTGGCTCAGCGATGAATTTGCAAAATGTCTAATAAAGTGGACACCTGTTTTAATGTATGACGGAAGCGTAAAATATGTGCAAGATGTTGTTAAGGGTGATGAATTAATGGGTGATGATGACGAGCCAAGAATAGTGACAAGCACAAGAATAGGTAAGCAGATGACGTATGATATTACTCCGACAGAAGAAAATTGGGGCATAAAGTGGGGGTGCAACGAAAGCCATATTCTGTCATTAAAAAACGACAAAGGGGTTGTATTAAACATATCGCTAATTAGCTATTTGGGTATGTCAGATACGATTAAATCCCAATTCAAATTATACAAAGCACACTCCGAAGAAAAAAGACTTTCAGGGTTTACTGTTCAAAAAAGGGAGTTTGATTTTTACTACGGTTTTACAATTACGGGCAACAGTTTATTCCTATTGGGCGACCACACGGTAACTCATAACACGAAAGAAATTGATGTACTCGAAAGAACCTTAGTTGTTCGTAAAGCGATGTCAACAGGTAATAACGCATTAATTCAAGGGTATAGCAATCAAATATCTACTGCAGGTGACTTAAAAACAGGTGGTGGTAGTGCGGCAAAAAGATTAGCACAGTTAAGCCATTGGGGTAAAAGAAACGACAACGGACAAACGGGTTCGGGGTTTATCAATTTGTTTATTCCTTCGGATGAAGGGTTAGAAAACCAAGTGGATGAATGGGGTTTCAGCAAAAAAGAAGCCGCAAGAGATAGTATTTTAAACACATGGAAAGCCTTTGAAGATGCCCAAGATTGGACTTCATTGAACGAGGAAATGCGACAAACGCCGTTGGAATGGAAGCATAATTTCATCACCAATAGCAAACAAGCAAGGTTCAATATTCATATCATAGGCAATCAAATAGCGTTCCTTTCGACTTATGACAAACCGCTCACAATAAAAGGCAGGTTCGCTTGGCGGAATAACTCTACTCACGGTTACGATATTAAAAAACTGCCAACAAGACAAGATTTTCTAAGCGGCAAAGATGAAGTAGTATTTATTCCGCAAGATGATGATGATTACGATTGGGAGATTTCGTGGATGCCTGACAAAACCCAAACTAATAAATTCACCTACCTGCAGGATGAAAATAAAATCATACCGGGGAACGTAAACAAAGCAACACATGGTATTGACCCGTTCAAATACAAGGAAAAAACATCATCAGGAGCAGGTTCACTCGGAGGGGGTGCGATATTTAGACTGTTTGACGGAGCGGTGGATTCGCCATACGTCAATCCACAAGGCATAAACCCCGAAACAGGTGACTTTAATCATGTTACGAATAGATTTTGTGCAACATACCTAAAACGACCTTCGTCAAATGAATTTTGCGAACAACAGTTAATGGCAGATTTATTCTTTGGGATAAAAGCGTATGTGGAAACAAACGTAACAGATGCCTACAAATGGTATAAGGAAAGGGGATTTGAGGACTATATGTTTTTTGCTATTGATATAAAAACAGGCGAAGAAAACAAGGTAGCAGGTAGCGACACAACAACAAAAATCATTAACGCTATTTTTAACGCATGGGCAGACCACATATCATTTAACGGTTCAAGGGAGGTGCATATCCAACCATTAGAGCAATGTGCCGAAATAGACGATAGTATGAATGATTATGACTTGTTTACAGCGTGTGGTTATGCACTCATTCAAGCAGGGGCAATGCGACCAATAGAAATAGAAGTTCCCGATATGTTTGATGCTTCGGACATTTTTCAATTTGAGGAGATTTCGTGACGCTATGTGTAGTAACCTTACTTTTGCATAAATCCCGTGTTTGTTATTAATATTTTTACGCCTATATGGAAAAGAAATATTCAGTTATTTACGCAGACCCTCCTTGGGAGCAAAAAGGTGGCAGGAGTTTATCGGGCGGGTACAAGAAGGTAGATGGGGAACAAGTATTTAATCCCGCTTCGGTTAAAAGTGAAAACTTGCCCTACAAAACAATGACAGTAGAAGAAATTGCAAATATTGACGTTAAAAGTATTGTTGAAAAGGATGCGGTTTTATTCTTATGGGTTACTAATAAGTATCTATTTGAGGCAAAGAAGGTAATTGATGCGTGGGGGTTTAAATACTCAACTACATTAACATGGTCTAAAAAAACATTTGGCTGCTGCATGGGCGGAACTTTTGGGGTGTCGCACGAAACCCTGCTATTTTGCACTCGTGGTAAAATAAACGCAAAGACCAAAATAAAAGGAACTGTTTTTGAGGTTAAACGACCTTATGTAAATGGTTATCCATGTCATTCTAAAAAACCCGTTTTCTTTATTGAGATGATTGAGCAAATAGCAGAAGGTAACAAATTAGAGTTGTTTGCCCGTGAAAACAGAATTGGTTGGGATGCGTGGGGGAATGAAGTTGAACAAAGTATAGAGTTTTAAATATCTACAACAGCCTCCGAAAGGGGGCTATTTTGTTTCAATAAGACAAAATATTATATCTTTGACATTGGATAGTGTGAAAATCCAAACGTGAATATGCTATTAAATACCAAACATGGAGTTAAATACAGCGTTGCCACGAGATGCTTACGACAAATACACTGACAAGGGCGTTCCTTCACCGTTTCCAAAAGATGATGTTCCCGCTTCGGTAAAAGAAAGTAGAGAATGGTGTATGCAGATAGCAGTTGCTATTTGGGGGCAATATTGTCTTAACAACACGGGGCTTCCATACTCATTTGGGACTAATCAATACGACTACACAACACTAAGATTATACGCAGAAGGCAATCAGCCTATCGAAAAATACAAACAAATTTTAACCCATAAAAACCCCGACAAGAACAATACAAAAAGGGGAACTTACAATGCAATTTCATGGGATAATCACTCGGTATTACCACGTTTTGAAAGCGTAATTTTAGAAAAACTACAAGATTATGAAACAACTTATTCGCCCGTTGGAGTAGATGAAAACTCTATTCAAGCCAAAATGCGAATGAAAAATTATATTTGGGAAAAGAGCCAAAACCCCGTATATGGGATGGTATATAAAGCACTTGGAATAAAAGACACCGAGCAATTACCGTTCATACCTGCCGACAAGAACGAATTAGAAATGTGGAGTTCTATGAAATTAGAATTAGCACATGAGTTGAACATGGCAAAAGCGGTAAAATACGTTTTCGACCAATCCGAATGGGCAGACGAACTCAAACAACAGATATACCGAGATTTATTCAGATTAGGCATGTCAGCAACCTATGAATACGTACAACCACATACCAATATGCCTAAAATTGGTTACTGTGACCCTTCGTTTACTATTTTCCCCAAATCAAATCAATACGGCTATTTAGATATTCCTTTTGCAGGTGATGTTATTTTTATGACTATCGCCGATGTAAGAAAACAACTCAAAGACAAAGGGCAATTCAAATCCGAAGAAGATTTAATCGAAAATGTAAAAATGTATATCAATTACAGTAGTAATTCGATGTATGGTAATTGGGGTTGGAATATCGGTAATAACCCTGCGCTGAATAATTGGACTACAACAGACCCACACGGAACAATGCCGTATGACTACTTAAA
>JARKSE010000132.1 GCA_029974315.1 Paludibacteraceae bacterium
TTTAGTGGGCCTATAGCTCAGTGGTTAGTAGCAGGGTCCTCATAAGGCTTTGGTCGCTGGTTCGAGTCCAGCTGGGCCCACCTAAAGCGTTTGATTTTTTCAAACGCTTTTCTTTTAGTAATACCAGAACAAAAAAAAGAAGCTGAAAATCTCGTAGTTTTCAGCCTCTTGTGTTTCAAATCGTTCTATATTAATTTACAGCAACTTTCATAATTGCGTTACCAACTTTCACAAGATAAACACCCTGTTGAACTATAAATTCTGCATTTTGAACATGTTTATTGATAGTCACAAGTTGCCCTACTACGTTGTATATAGCCACATCAACAGGCATAGTTTTTTCAATCAAAATTTTACCCTTCTCTGTATATACACCCGCAATTACAACGTGCTCCAAAGCGTTGCCACACTCTTCCACCGTAACGTTGCAGGTAGCTACAAAACCGCCATCAACTGTGGTGGCAGTAACTGTGGTAGTACCCGCCGCAACTGCCGTAACAGTTCCTGCTGCAACCGTAGCTACAGCTTCATTAGACGATTCCCATACCACCGTTTTTATAGTTGCATCTTCAGGGAAAACTTTCGCTACTAATGTAAAATTTATCTCTCCACAAAGATTTAATGTAATTTGTGCTGTATCAAGCGTAACTTCTGTAACAGCTACGGGACACGCCACTACTTTCACACGACAGGTATCGGAAAGCGTACTGTCATTATTGAATACAATAATATCAACACTACCTTCAGCTATAGGATGTACAATACCATCAGCAACAGTAGCAATAGCTTCATCAGATGATTTCCATCTCATGCGTTTGTCTGTGGCTGTAACCGGCAACATGGTTGCACGTAAAATAGCAGTATCTTGACAAAGAGACACTTCAAGGTCAGAGCCCAACGTCAATGACGTTGCTGCAATAGGTTGATTTTGTTTAATGCGTTTATAAAGAAACGGTAATGGTAACGATGTAGATGTATAAAACGATGTAGATGTATAAGTTGTAATACGTGCATAACTTTCTGCAGGTGCATTAAAGCGCAGTGTACCATAATCTACATTTGTGTTAGTAATCTCAGCTCCATCATAGGTTAATGCGATATTCCAATCCATATTGCCTTTATTCCAAGCTAATTTTTTAGCAGCTGTAGCTCCAAGTGTATCACCATATTGATTTACAAAACGCCAAGCTGTACCGTTTTTATGCAATTTAAAATACATAAATTCTGGTTCATAAACATCCAAAATATTATGTACTGAATAAACATCCATATATGGATATGTTTGAGCAGTATCAATATCCCCAGCGGCTACGCCACCATAATAAATAATAACATCGTCACCTTCGGCAATAGTGCCGTTTTTACCAACTTTTTCGTATTGATAACCCATAGCGCTCTCTGTAGGTGTAGCACTTGGTTCATATTCAATAGTGTAGCTGTTGATATACACAGAACTTTCAGTTCCAGTAATCACAATCGAAATGTCTTCATCTGGTTGAACCACATGATTGGTGGTCATTGTTTTGGTAACATCTACATAAACATAGTTGATGTGACTTACCCAAGAGCCATACCATTGAGGGCTATTGAATGCTGTTGAGCCCATATTGAAAAGCGATGTAGTACCAGCCATTACTTTGAAAGATGCGCCACCCGATTTAGCATTAGAACACATGTTGAACGTAATACTTTTGATAGTACAACCTTCCCAACCAACTAAATAGAGTTCTGCCTTTTTATCTTTCGGGATTTGGTTATAACGAGCGCCATAAACATTTCCATACTCATTATAAAACTCAGCATACGAATAAGCTGGTTTCATACCGAATGGTTTTATAACGTATTTCAAATCGTCATCTTTTACGACGTTATACGTAATGGACTCAGCAAAAATAGACGCTGCACACGAAAGCAATAGGAAAAGAACTGTAGTTTTTAAAAGGGACAAATAATTCATGATAATTAGATATTAAGTTTTACAAGGCAAAGATAGACATATTTACTTATTTACCAACTATTAACGCTTGTTATTTTATAACTATAAAAAAACTAAGCGCTCCCATATAGGAACGCTTTTTAAAGAGCGGCAAGCGAGGCTCGAACTCGTGACCCTCAGCTTGGGAAGCTGATGCTCTACCAACTGAGCTATTGCCGCAGAAAAAGATGTGCAAAAGTACAGATAAATTTTAATTTGAAGACTATTTCTCCGAAATTATTCTGAAACTTATATATTTTTGTACCCATGATACACTCGCAACGCAAAAACTGGTTTTTGTTATTCGTCACTAATTTTTTCGGCGTTTTCAATGATAATTTTCTCAAACATTGTATCATTTTTATCGCTGTTGCATGGCAACTACCTACGTGGCTCACACAATCACAACTGATTTCATTGGTTTCTGCAGCATTAGTAGTACCTTATCTTATTTTGTCGCCGTTCGCAGCAACACTTTCCAAAACCTACCGCCATCAAAAAGTATTAGAAGTCGCAAAGTTAGCAGAGTTGCCCATTATGGCATTAGCCTGTTTGGCTTTTATTAACGAGTGGGTGTGGTTAGCACTATGCAGCGTGTTGCTTATGGGCATTCAAAGCGCACTCTATTCGCCAGCAAAATACAGTTTAATTCGTGACATTGGTGGTGAAAACGGAGTTTCATACGGGAGCGGTATATTTGAATCAATGGCTTTTTTAGGTATTTTAATGGGGACAGTCGTCGCCGCCACCATTTCTGACAACTATTCCACATTACTCACTTGTGCGTTGTTTTTGCTACTAGCCGTATTAGGCTATTGGGGCGCACACAACATTCGAACAGAAGAACACGAAGAATCGTCGAACGAAAAGCATACCGTTCGCCCTATTAAATTTATCATCAACTCATACCGCTTTGCACGAGACTATCCATTACTTAATCTCGGTGTTTTTGGAGCTTCTTTTTTATGGTTTATCGGTAGCATTTTACAAATGAACTTGGTTATCTACTGCCAGAACGAACTGCAATTAACCAATTCAGAAACTGGTGTAATGATGTCCGTAGCTGCTATAGGCATAGCGGCCGGAAGTTTCATCACTGGACAATATTCAGGAAAAACTGTTCGCAAAAAACTTATTCCAGTCGGTCTGGGTGGTGTTTCGGCTTTAATCGCATTGTTGTTACTTTTCAAACCTACCACACTGTTGGCTGGTGGATTTGTTTTTAGCATCGCTTTTTTAGGTGGTGTTTTCCAAGTGCCATGTTTAGCGTTGATACAAAAAGCAAATATTGGAAACAAATTAAGCGATATGATAGCTTATACCAACCTAGTCACGTTTATGCTGATTGTAGTGGGAACTATTATTTTTTCAGTTGTAACAACCCTTAGTCATGAAAACGCTTACGTTGTTTTCGCAGTACTCTTGATTATCTGTACTTCGCTTTTCTTCTTTTTTGGCATAAAACTCTATCAAGCCCGACAAAAAAAACAGTAACTAATAACCAATAAGTATCAACAATTTAGTATCTTTGCAATCCAAACTTTAATCTGCCTAAATGACAGCAATTAAAGTCATGGCTCTATTTTTGCACAATAAAATATAAAAGATCAGTAAAGATACTATAAACCACTACAAATATGGGGATTAACAATTTTTTATCCAAACTTTTTGGTAATAAAGCACAGCGCGATTTAAAAGAAATAATGCCAACTGTTGACAAAATTACCGCTATTTATCCATCTATCTCACAACTTTCCACTGATGAATTACGCGCTCGCACAGAAGACATAAAACAACGACTGCGTGATGTAGTACAAAATGAACGAAACCAGATAACAACGTTACGTGCAAAAGTTGAAGAGACAGAACTCAACGAGCGCGAAAAAATATACGTTGAAATTGATAAGCTCGAGAAACAAATTACAGAAAAACTCGAACGTGCACTCAACGATGTACTTCCAGAAGCATTTGCTATTGTAAAAGATACAGCACGTCGTTTTAAAGAAAATGAAACCATTACCGTTACAGCCAATGACTTTGACCGCGATCTAGCTGCTAAACATGATTTTGTTGAAATCAATGGTAACCAAGCTATCTATCATAATGAATGGGTTGCTGGTGGTAACTTACTCAAATGGGAAATGGTACACTATGATGTTCAACTCATTGGTGGCGTTGCTTTGCACAAAGGTAAAATTGCCGAAATGGCTACAGGTGAAGGTAAAACTTTGGTTGCAACACTGCCCGTTTTCCTTAATGCTTTAACAGGAAATGGCGTACATGTGGTAACCGTGAATGATTACTTGGCAAAACGTGACTCGGAATGGATGGGACCAATTTATATGTTCCACGGTTTAAGTGTTGACTGTATTGATAAACACCGGCCAAATTCAGACGAACGCCGACAAGCATACAACGCCGATATTACGTTTGGGACGAACAATGAATTTGGCTTCGACTATTTACGTGACAATATGGCTACAAGCCCACTCGACTTAGTACAACGTAAACATAATTATGCCATTGTCGATGAGGTTGACTCTGTATTGATTGATGACGCACGTACACCTTTGATTATCTCGGGTCCTGTGCCCAAAGGTGAAGATCAGCTATTTGAGGAGTATCGCCCACGTGTCGAAATGTTGGTGAAACAACAAGCGGCCATGGCAACCAAATATCTGTCAGAAGCACGACAAAAACTCAATTCGGAAGATAAAAAAGAACAAGAAGACGGAGCTTTATCACTGTTCCGCTCTTACAAAGCTATGCCTAAAAATAAGGCACTTATCAAATTTTTAAGTGAACAAGGTATCAAACAACAGCTGATTAAAACAGAGGAGTTCTACATGCAAGAAAATAACAGAAACATGCATGTGGCTACTGACCCGTTATTATTTGTTATTGACGAACAGCACAATTCTATTGAATTGACCGAAAAAGGTATCGACATACTTACAGGAACCACTACGGACCCACATTTTTTCGTACTCCCTGATGTTGGAGCTGAGTTGTCGGAAGTTGAAAATATGGGGCTTAATACAGAAGCTAAACAAACTAAAAAAGATGAAATTTTACAAAATTACGCCATCAAATCAGAGCGTGTACACACTGTAAATCAACTCTTAAAAGCATATACACTCTTTGAAAAAGACGACCAATATGTTGTGATTGACAATAAAGTAAAAATTGTCGATGAACAAACTGGTCGTATAATGGAAGGTCGCCGTTATTCTGACGGACTACACCAAGCCATTGAAGCCAAAGAGCGTGTAACTGTCGAAGCTGCTACACAAACTTTTGCAACTATCACTTTACAAAATTATTTCCGTATGTACCAAAAGTTGTCAGGGATGACTGGTACTGCCGAAACTGAAGCTGGCGAATTTTGGGATATTTACAAATTAGATGTTGTAGTTATTCCAACAAACCGCCCAATTGCAAGACACGACTTAGACGACCGCGTGTACAAAACCAAACGCGAAAAATACAACGCAGTTATAGAAGAAATTGTCAGCATGGTGTCACAAGGACGACCGGTGTTAGTGGGTACAACATCAGTTGAAATTTCTGAATTGTTGAGCCGTATGCTCACAATGCGCAAAATCAAACACAATGTTTTGAACGCCAAGTTGCACCAAAAAGAGGCTGATATTGTAGCTGAAGCTGGTCGCCCAGGAACTGTTACTATTGCAACTAACATGGCAGGTCGTGGTACCGACATTAAACTAACGCCTGAAGTGAAAGAAGCAGGCGGTTTAGCCATCATTGGTACCGAACGTCACGAAAGCCGCCGTGTTGATCGTCAGTTACGCGGACGTGCAGGTCGTCAAGGAGACCCTGGTTCTTCTGTGTTTTATGTCTCTTTGGAAGATAACTTAATGCGTCTGTTTGGCTCTGAACGCATCTCAAACATTATGGACCGCCTTGGTTTTGAAGAGGGGGAACTGATTGAACACCCTATGATTTCAAAATCAATTGAACGTGCACAGAAAAAAGTAGAGGAAAACAACTTTGGTATTCGTAAACGTCTGTTGGAATATGATGACGTAATGAACTCACAACGTAATGTCGTTTACAGTAAACGTCGCCACGCCTTAATGGGCGAACGTATTGGGGTAGATATCGTTAATACACTTTATGATACTGCAGAAAACATTGTGGTTGACTGTGCTGATATGAATGATTTCGAGTACTTAAATACCGAACTTCTTACCGTTTTTGCCATGGAAGCTCCATTTGATGAAGAAGACTTCAGCAGCAAACGCGACAATGTATTAACAGAAGAAGTAGCTGAAGCAGCGTTTAATACTTTTAAGCGTAAAATGGTCAATATGGCACAAATTGCTTATCCTGTCATTAAACAAGTTTACGAAAAACAAGGCGAACAATATGAAAATATTTTGATTCCAATTACCGATGGAAAACGCATGTTTAATATCCCCGTAAACTTAAAAGATGCTTACGAATCGGAAGGAAAGGAGGTGGTAAAAGCATTCGAAAAAGCCATTATGCTACTTACCATTGACGAAGCTTGGAAAGAGCATTTACGCGAACTTGACGATTTGCGTCAATCGGTACAAAATGCCTCATACGAGCAAAAAGACCCGTTGTTGATTTATAAATTAGAATCATTCAACTTGTTTAAAAATATGATCAACGGAGTCAATCGCAAAATCAGTTCTGTTTTGATGCGAGGACAAATTCCTGTACGAGAACCAGAACAAGTGCGTCATGCTGCTCAAAGTCGATCAGACTACAGCCGTTATCGTACTCAAAAAGACGAGTTTAGTGGCAATACAAACGACACTGCTAAACAAGACACACGTGAACGCCAAGTTACCCAGCCCATACAATCGGCAAAAACAGTTGGACGAAATGATCCTTGCCCTTGTGGAAGTGGTAAAAAGTATAAAAACTGTCACGGTAGAAATGCCTAAGTTTAATAACAAAAGCTCAGATTTTCTGAGCTTTTTTATCTTCCCAAGCTATGAAAAACATTGAAATCCGTACTACTAACGACGGCTCCGTAACGTTATACAATCGAACAATCCAAGAATGTTATCATTCGATGTTTGGTGCGCGCAACGAGTCAACTCACATCTTCATTGATAGTGGATTAAAGCAGTGTCACAAAACCTTTATCAATGTGTTAGAAGTTGGTTTCGGAACTGGATTAAATGCCTTTTTAACTGCTTTAGAAGCTCAAAACAGCAAAATTAAAATTCACTACAACACACTTGAACTTTATCCGCTAAATACAGGTATTTATTCACAACTCACTTATGCACAATCGAATAAAGAACAAGATTTGTTTATGCAATTACACACATGCGAGTGGGCGCAACCGATTCAAATCACACCTTATTTTTCGATAACAAAATTACAAGCCGATTTATGTAAAATGGAATTTAAACAGGTATTTGATTGTGTTTTCTTCGATGCATTTTCACCTGAAATACAGCCAGAACTCTGGACAACTTCTATTTTTAAAACATTGTATGAAGCGATGAATTCTGACGGAATTTTAACTACCTATTGCGCCAAAGGTTCTGTTCGTAGAACATTACAAAATGTTGGTTTTGTCGTAGAGCGCATTCCTGGTCCCGTAGGAGGGAAACGTGAAATTTTACGTGCACGTAAATAATATAAGAGCTTTTACAAAGCTCTTATATTTATCTCTTTTCTTTATTTTTTTTCAAATTTTTAGGACTATCCCAACCCACATCGTAAAGATCTGAAATATCGTCCCAATCATCTTCGTCAGTACCAACTATACATTCAGTTTCACCACCATCATCCTCAAATTCATCTTCTTCACGTTCAACTCGCGTAATGTCTAAATCACGATGAGTAAACGTTTGAGCTACCTGATTATCAGGATTATTTATCTCTTCCCACAAAATATCTTTCAGTTCAGTCAATCCCATACCCGACACAGACGAAATAAACACCGTACGAACATCTTGAGGTAATTCAGCACGCATATGCTCCATCAATTCTTCATCAAGCATATCACTTTTTGAAATAGCCAAAATATGGTGCTTGTCAACTAATTCCGGATTATACAATGCTAACTCTTGACGCAAAATCTGATACTCTTTTGCTATATCATCACTGTCAGCAGGAACTAAAAATAGTAAAATAGAGTTACGTTCTATATGACGTAAAAATCTCAAACCTAAACCCTTACCTTCTGATGCTCCCTCAATGATACCCGGAATATCGGCCATGCAAAATGATTTGTAATCACGATACGACACAATACCTAAATTGGGTACAAGCGTTGTAAATGGATAGTCTGCAATTTCTGGTTTTGCTGCTGATAACACAGATAGTAACGTGGATTTTCCTACATTAGGAAAACCAACTAAACCAACATCGGCTAAAACTTTTAGTTCTAATATAATGGAACGTTCAATACGAGGTTCACCAGGTTGCGCAAAACGTGGTGCTTGATTTGTTGCTGTACGAAAATGCCAATTACCTAATCCGCCTCTACCGCCTTTTACTAAAATTACAGACTGTCCGTCTTCTGTTATTTCAGCTAAAAACTCTCCGGTTTCACCGTCGTAAGCAACTGTTCCACAGGGTACTTCAATAATTTTATCTTCACCATCTTTACCGAAACTACGACTTGATCCACCACTCCCGCCATCACCAGCAAAAATATGACGAGCATATTTTAAGTGAATAAGCGTCCAAAAGTCCTTGTTCCCCCGTAAAATAATATGACCGCCACGACCGCCATCGCCACCGTCGGGACCACCTTTCGTTGTCCGATTATCGCGGTGAAAGTGCGTAGAACCTGCGCCACCTTTACCTGAACGGCAAAAAATTTTGACATAATCAACAAAGTTGGAACCCGCCATATCAATTAGAGGTAAAACTGAATTCAACAATTATTAGAAACCACAAATAGAGAATTCAATGAGATGAACTATGTGCTCAAAATTCTCCTCAATCGTAGAACTATTTGGTACTGAAACGTATCGTCCGGTATTTTTATAATAATTTAAAACAGGAAGCGATTTCTCTTTATGAATTTCTAAGCGTTTTTTTATCACTTCCAAATTATCGTCTGCACGACCAGAGGTTAATCCACGTTTCAACAAGCGCTCAATCAACACATTTTCCTCTACGTGTAAGTCAAGCATCAATGTTAGTTTTTTATCGTGCTCTGCCAGCAATACATCTAATGCTTTTGCCTGAGCTACCGTTCGTGGAAATCCATCAAAGATAAACCCGTTACAATTCTGCTTATGAGCATTTATTTCATGGTTTATCATGTCAATAATAATATCGTCAGGTGCAAAATTACCGTTAGAAATAAGTTTATCAACTTGTTTGCCAACTTCTGTTCCTCGTGCAATTTCAGCGCGTAACATATCGCCAGTAGAAAGGTGAACCAATTGGTACTTTTCTGCTATTAATTTGCTTTGCGTTCCCTTTCCAGAGCCTGGTGGCCCAAAAATAACAATATTTAGCATGGCTTTATATTTTACACTTTCCTTGGTTGCTGCCTGTATAATTAAACATCAAAATGATTATTAAAATAAGCCGTTGCCTACGGAAAAACAGAGACAAAGGTACTATTTTTTGTTGAAATACGAAATTTCATTGCTCTACTTTGATTAGAGAAAAAAAAGATGTACTTTTGCTTGACAAACAAGCATTTTATGAAATTAGATTTCTCGAAAGAAACACTGCGTAATTTACTGCGCATATTTCTCTTTTTGATTACTATAGCTGTTGTTTATCAACTGATCCCACAACGAGTACAGTTTGATAGACAATTTTATCCAGGAAAACCTTGGCCATACGATTTACTTACAGCTTCGTTCGATTTCCCAATTTTTAAAGATGAAGCTGAGTTGAAACGGGAACAAGACAGCATTTTACGCTATTTTGTGCCCTACTTTACGCTTAATCAAGCCAAAAGCAACCAACAAATTACTAAATTTAAACAAGCAACACACATAACAGATAGCATAGCTCTCACTCACGGGCAACGCACACAATTAGCCAACAATTTACAGCGGATTTACCAAACAGGTATTATGTCATCGGAGAAAATGCAAGAGCTTCTAAATATGGGGATTGAACGCATTTCTGTTATTGACAGTAACTCTGTTGCTAAAGAGATCCCTTTGAGTGAAGTTTATACCGTGCGCTCTGCTTACGACTCTTTATGTCAAAGTAATAACATTAACAATAAAGTATTGCGAGCCTGTAATTTCAACCACTATTTGGAAGAAAATTTAACGTACGATGTTAATAAATCGGAACAAGTTCGTGCCGATTTGCTGAGTGAAATTTCGCAAACTTCTGGTGCCGTACAGGCAGGACAGCGTATTATTGATCGTGGAGAAATTATTGATCAACACACCTTAAAAATATTAAACTCTCTCAAAATTATTACAGAACGTGATCAATTGTCCGACAGAAATCATTATTGGGTAATTGCGGGCGAGGTGCTGCTTATTTTCGGTTTACTTTTACTCTTTTTCCTCTATTTGTACCTTTTCCGCCCACGGATTTTTAACTCGAACCGTGATATCTTATTTATCATACTTATGGTAGTTGGTATGATTGCTTTGGCGTCATTCACCATACGCTTAACGAATTTTAATCTTTATATCATTCCGTTTGCATTATTACCAATCATCATTCGCACATTCTTCGATTCACGAACTGCACTTTTTGCACACATAATCACTGTATTACTGACCTCTTTTATGGTGCCAGCACCATTTGAATTCTTATTATTACAAATTACTGTAGGTATGACTGTTGTTTCCAGTTTAAAAGAGATGTCACAACGTTCTCAACTCATTCAAACAGCGCTGCTCGTTTTTACATCGTATGCTGTGATTTATCTTGCAGTGTCTTTGATGCGTGATGGCTCTTTGGAAAAAATTAATTGGATGATGTTCGGTATTTTTGCTCTAAACGCTCTTTTGCAACTATTTGCATACGGACTTATTTATATTTTTGAAAAACTGTTTGGCTTTTTATCGAATGTCACTTTAGTTGAACTCTCAAACATCAATAACAAATTGCTCATGGAGTTTTCTGAAAAAGCTCCCGGAACCTTCCAACACTCTCTACAAGTTTCCAACTTGGCAACTGAAGCTGCAAAAAAAATAAATGCCAATGCACTGTTAGCACGTACAGGAGCTTTATATCACGACATTGGGAAAATGGTCAATCCGCTCTTTTTTACTGAAAATCAAACACCGGATGTTAATCCACTGAATGATATGCCTTTAGAAGAAGCTGCACAGATTGTCATTGGTCACGTTGCTGAAGGCGTAAAACTCGCCGACAAACATAAACTACCTAGTAAAATAAAGGCGTTTATACTCACGCATCATGCCGAAAGTAAAACTGCCTACTTCTACAACACACTAAAAAATAAATATCCCAACCAAGATATTGATGAATCAAAATTTACTTACCCTGGACCCAAACCTGGCAGTAAGGAGACCACCATTGTAATGATGGCTGATGCTGTTGAAGCATCATCGCGTAGTTTAAAGAATTACGACGAAAGCACCATAGATGAACTTGTAGAACGGATTGTTGATGGACAAATTGCCAATGGTTCTTTCAAAAATGTACCAATTTCATTCCGCGATGTAGAAATGATAAAAGCTGTTTTTAAAGATAAACTTAAAAATATATACCACAGTCGAATCAGTTATCCTGAACTTAAATCGAAGAAAAAATAGTTATCAATGAATCGTAAGATTGTACATATAGCTCTGTTTATAACGCTGATTGGATTGCTTTTACTTTTGCCTATTCTTCCATTTTTTCGTGTAGATTTAACCTCCGAAAAACGATTTAGTATTGCAATTCAAAGTCGTAAACTGATGCAGGAATTAAACCAACCTGTACATGTTACAATCTATTCAGGCGGCAAAGTAGATGCCAATTTTGCTCGACTCAACAAAGCGACACGTGAACTACTAGAAGAGTTAAACATATACGCCACCAAGCGTGTATCTTATCAATTCGTCAATCCATCAGAATCTACATCAGAAGAAGAGCGCAATAAAACCTATTTTACATTAGAACAACGAGGTTTACGTAGCATGTCTGTAGCATCGCGCGATGCTAATGGGCAAATCACTCGCAGTATTGTTTTCCCTTGGGCAGAAGTTGTTATTGGCAAAGACACCACGCCTGTTTGTTTACTCCAACCTGACGGACAACGCGATGGCGAAAATGGCATTAATAGAGCCATTGAAAATCTTGAATTTCAATTTACTGATGCCATTCGAATTTTAAATAAAAATAAAATCGAAAAAATAGCTTTTCTTGAAGGGCACGATGAACTCCCCGAAGAACTTGTATATGATGTATCTGAAGCGTTCAGTCGCTATTTTCAAATCGATAGAGGCGTAATTGGATTGGAAACTGACATTTTAGATGAATATAAAGCCATTGTAATTGCTAAACCTACAAAACCATTTAGCGAATCGGACAAGTATATTATTGACCAATACATTATGAATGGCGGTCGTGTGTTGTGGTTGATTGACGGCGTTCAAATAGCCGAAAATAATTTAACGCAAAAAGGTGTTGCGCCTCTACTTCCTTTGGACATTAACCTGAATGATCAATTGTTCCGTTATGGCGTTCGTATTACCAATACTTTGGTGCAAGATGCACAATGCGCTTACATTCCCATAAATATCGCAAAACCTGGTGAACCTGCTGTTTTTGAACCTATTCCATGGTTTTATACACCACTATTGTTACCTTCGCCAATAAATCCTGTCACTAAAAATTTAATGCAAGTCAAAGCAAATTTTGCGTCTGTATTAGATTTTACCAACAATGAAAATCTGGTGGAAAAAGAGATATTGCTTATTACATCTAATGCCACGCGCGTAAGTCAAGCACCGGCTACTATCGACTTAACTCAACTGCTCGAAAATTCTAAACGAGAAGGTTATTTTTTTACAAAATATCAACCCGTTGCGGCTTCGTTACAAGGTGTATTCCCATCAAATTTCCCTTCACGTGGTCGAATGATACCTAATGGCATTATTAACAACAAACCTCACCGCGATGAAAGCCTTCCAACTCGTATGGTTGTGATTGCCGATGGCGATATCATTCGTAATGACATAGAACATTCGGCACAAGGCATTCGTATTATTCCTGCTGGTTATGATAGATCTAGTCACATGACCTTTGGAAACAAGGATTTCCTCTTAAACAGCATACTTTATCTTACCGATGATCAAGATTGGCTCTCGCTTCGTAATAGAACTTTTAAACTTCATTTGCTCAATAAAACAGCCGTTAATACCAATCGCTTTTTTTGGCAATGGAGCAATATTTTATTGCCATTAGCACTACTTTCTATCTTTGGAACAATTCATTTTACAATCCGCCGCAAACGTTTTAAAAAAGGATAGCTTTTAGCGCTAAAAATTTGTAAAATAAAATTATTCCCGCTATCTTTGTAAGTTAAGAAGCGTAAAAATATCGTCTAACCTATAAACTAAAAATATATGAAATTTACAGTATCAAGCACCGCTCTTTTAAGCCACTTGCAATCTATTGGTCGTGTTATCAATCCTAAAAGCCCACTACCAATTTTAGAAAATTTTTTATTGCAAATCGAAGGTAAAACACTTACCATAACAGCTTCAGACCTTGAAACAACTTTAATTACTTCGTTAGACGTGGAAAATCCGTCAGGCAACATCACGTTAGCTGTAAATGCTAAACTTTTGATGGACTCTTTACGTGAATTTTCTGAACAACCACTTCAATTTGACATCAACGAAGATAATTTGGCCGTAATTATCAAAACGGAAAGTGGTAATTATAACTTTGTAGGTCAAAATGGCGACGAATATCCAAAATTACCTACTTTGGGCGACGAGGCAAACACTCTTACTTTACCAGTTGATGTTTTGGCTAATGGAGTAAACAAAGCAGCTTTTGCTACTGCTGATGACGATTTACGTCCAACCATGACCGGTATCTATTTTGACATCAAAGCAGACGACATTACCTTTGTTGCTACCGACGCACACAAATTGGTACGCTTAAAAAACACAAGCGTAAAAAGTGGGCTTGATGCGGCTTTTATTTTGCCTAAGAAACCAGCAAACATGCTCAAAAATATCATCTCCAAAGAGAGTGGTGATGTGGAAATACGTTTCGATCAAAAAAATATCATATTCAAACTTCCTTCATACGTGATGGTTTGTCGTCAAATTGAAGGTCGTTTCCCAAATTACAACGGCGTTATTCCACAAAATAATCCATACAAACTCATTGTTGACCGCTTGTCATTTATGAATGCCATCAAACGTGTATATACCTTCTCAAATCAAGGTACCGGATTGATCAAATTAGCTATTAGCGACAACACATTGGTTATTACCGCACAAGATATTGACTTCTCAACCTCAGCAAAGGAGACAATGGCTTGTCAATACCAAGGCGAAAGTATCAACATTGGATTTAAAGCTCCGTTCTTGGTTGATATCTTGAGCAACATCAATAGCAGTGATGTTATTATCGAATTGGCTGATCCTTCACGCGCAGGTATCATCCTTCCGTTTGAAAACGAAGCTAACGAAGAACTGTTAATGCTGTTGATGCCTATGTTGATAACCGAATAAAGAGGCCTATGCCGACCATCATTAATCACATACAATCAGAACTGAAGGATTTTTATCCTGAAGGGGAAGTGAAAGCTTTCACACGATTGCTGCTCGAGAAAGTGGCCGGCTGGACTTTGACCGACATACTCACACACGATGATTTAGAATTGTCGGATGAGCAAACTTTATTCATACATCAAGCCGTAGAACGACTCAAAGAGTACGAACCGATTCAATACATATTAGGCGAAACCGAATTTTGTGGTATGCGTCTATGGATTGATAATCGTGTACTCATTCCACGACCCGAAACTGCTGAACTCATCGACTGGATTGTTGAAACAGTACACCACTCCAAACCCACAATTTTAGATGTTGGCACAGGCAGTGGTTGTATTACTATTGCTTTAGCTAATAAATTCAGAAAAGCTACAGTTACAGGATTCGACATCTCTTTAGACGCACTACATCTGGCGCACGAGAATGCTGAACTCAACGATTTGCTCATCAATTTTTTTCATATCAACATTCTTAAAACCACACATTGGGACAACACTTTTGATGTGATCGTGAGCAATCCGCCTTACATAATGGCGTCCGAGCGAAAAGAGATGGAAAAAAACGTGTTGAACTACGAACCAGAAATCGCTCTATTTGTTACCGATGATAATCCACTTATTTTCTATAAACACATTGGACAATTTGCTGCTCAACATCTCAACAAAGACGGACAACTTTTCTTAGAAATAAACCAAGCCCTCAGTAAAGAAACTACACTATTATTAAAGGAAATCGGATTTAAAACCGTTGAGTTACGCAAAGACCTATCCGGTAAAAATCGTATGATTCGTGCACTTTTGACTAAACCTAAAGAAAAAACAGCATGAATTTTAATGAAGCCTTACAACAAGCTGCAGCGTACTGTTCTCTATCCGAAAAGTGCGAGTTCGATGTCAAAGAAAAATTACAAAAATGGAGTGTATCAAATACAGACACTGAGAAAATCATCGCTCAACTACGAAAAAACGACTTTATAAACAATGCCCGTTATTGTACTTATTATACACGCGATAAATTCAAATTTAATCGCTGGGGAAGAGTGAAAATTGGTATAATGCTACGTGCCAAACAGCTACCTGAACAAGAAATAACAAACGCATTAGAACAAATTGATGAATTTGAATACGAAGAAACGTTGCTCACATTGTTGCAAAGCAAGCTGAAAGCGTTATCCTATAAAACTGATTACGAAAAACGAGGTAAACTTTTTCGATTTGCACAAAGCAGGGGATTTGAGTACGATGTGATAGATAAAGTTGTTCAACAATTATAATAAAAAACGAGCCTTTCAGCTCGTTTTTTTATTAGATAGACTAACGTAGTTGTTACAACACAATTTTTGCTATTTTATGACCAACACGCACTACTAACAGTTGATGCAAATCAAGAGCATTGATACAAGTTTCAATACTTTCTGCTTTTGTTGTGTAAACAACTTGTCCCTTTGTATTATAAATCGTAATTGTTTGACCTATCTCAGCTGGAACTATAATTTGCCCGTTACGTACATAAACGCCAAAATCTGATTCTACGTGATTGATTGCTGTTTGCTCATTCACAATAGTATAAGCTCCACCGTTAGCATCATAGCCATTTATCGGAATTTCCGTCCACGTATGACTGTGACGATTTGTTGCCTCATCTGTAACATCGTAGGTTACGTTGTACAAATTATCGCGCACCCATGTAATCGTTACCGAACCACTTTTCAAAAACGATTGTACTGCATTATTGCACTTATGGATAATAAGTGAGCTTTGATTTTTTACACCCAGACCGCCCAACTTATTGTCACCAATTGCAGAAGTATAAGTTCCCACAAAACTGCGCTCCGTACTTGGATAAATATCAAACGTATAAAATGCACCATTTCCACTTACAATTACCCAATCATTTGTTGAAGCTTCGTACTCCATTACAAAATCTGAAAATA
>JARKSE010000135.1 GCA_029974315.1 Paludibacteraceae bacterium
AATTTTATTGTAGTAGGCTTGTGGAATAGCTGAATTTAATTTGTGAGAACCAACTGGACTAACGCTTTCGTTTTTAAAATAGATTTTGGCTGGTGTATCTAATGCTTTTTCTAAACCCGATGCTCTTACTAAAGGTGTTGGACGATAGATGCGGTACAAATCGCGTACTTCATCAGGAATGTCGATGTAACGTTCGGTGGTAAATTCTTGTTCCACAAGTCCTTTGGCAAAAAGCCCTTCCATTTCTTCTGGTTTTAGTGGCTGTTTGGTGCCGGGGTGTAGCATTGGCATTGGTTTGTTAGTTAAATCTGCTACAATATTATACCATTGTTTTGGCATGTCATTTTCTGATAATACGATTTTCTTAGTGACTTTCATAATGAGTTATATTTTAATATGTTTTATTGTTAAGTTGAATAATGATGCTTTTTGTGGGTGTTGTGCTTGCACGCCATCGCCTTAGTACGCGATGTAACCAATGAAGTATGTAAGCATTTAATATCATAGTGAATAACAATTGAATCTGTTTAAAATGGAAAAAATACACAAAAAAAACCGCAGGAGGGTATCCTACGGTTTCTCAATATGGTTTAAATATGACAAAACAAGTAACGACCCTCCTTCTATAAGAACGGTTGCCACCACCAATTGTTTGTCAAACTCAATTTCATAATATTTCTTTTGTTAAATACGTTGGCAAAGTAACAAGTAAAAAATGAAATATGCAAATTTTTAGTCATTTTTTTTGTTAGAAATGCGTATTGGCTCTACTACCAATGGATTTTTGCTCATTTCATCGTACATCGCACGGTAGCGAATAATATCGCATGCGCTGTACATAGCTTGACGGAATGATTGTTCACTCGCTTCATTTTTGCCAACCAAATCGTAGGCAGTTCCATGTGCTGGCGATGTGCGTACAAATGGTAAACCTGCCGTGAAATTAACACCTTCGTCCATATATAAAGCCTTGAAAGCGCCTAATCCTTGGTCGTGATACATGGCTAAAATGGCGTCATAGTGTTGGAACGAGCGTGAACCCCAAAAACCATCTGCCGACAAAGGTCCTACGCACAAAATTCCTTTTTCATTCGCTTTTTTCAACGCTGGTGTGATAATGCGTGCTTCTTCATCGCCAAATAATCCTTGATCACCTGCGTGTGGATTCAATCCAAATACGGCGATGCGTGGTTTTACGATGCCGAAATCGCGAATTAAGGTTTGGTTTAAAATGGCCAATTTATTAAGAATGAGTTCTTCTGTAATAGTTTTTGATATTTCGGAAATAGCAATATGGTTGGTTACCAATGCAATGCGTGTATTGCCACTCATCAAAATCATCAACGACTTTTGACCATTCGCTTTATGTTCTAAATATTCTGTGTGACCAGGAAATTTAAAACTATCGTTCGGCATGTTGCTTTTGTTGATAGGTGCAGTTACCAAAGCATCGATATGCCCAGCTAGTAGCTCTGCTGTGGCAGCTTCCAAGGCAGCAAAAGCGCCTTGTCCACCTTCGGCGGTGCACTGTCCCATTTCTACTTTTAGTTCATCGGCGCCACAGTTAATGATGTTGATGCGTTTTGCACCAGCTTCATCAGCCGATTTTACAATATTGATGCTCAAATGATCGAGTTCTAGTAATTTTTTGTAGTAACCAATCGCTTTGGATGAACCGTAAATCACGGGTATGCAAAGTTCCAGCATACGT
>JARKSE010000075.1 GCA_029974315.1 Paludibacteraceae bacterium
AGCACAAGCATAACAATAACGCCTCCCGACTGCCCTATGTTACGCATGAAATTTTTACCAAATTCGCCCGAATTAGGTTTTACTCTTGTACAATGGAATACAGCATTTGACTTGCCCGCAAACGGCACAGCTTTTACAGGCTTAACGGTTGTAGGTGATAATGTGTATCTTACTAATGGTGGATTTTCAAACATAATTTTAAATAATTTTTTAGCAGGTAACGCAAATTTATTGGAGTTCGATGACAGCCTTGTTGGTTACATATACGACTCGGAAATAGGTGCGTTTGACAGTTGCACTAATCTAACAACATTGCTTACGTTAGCAATTGCAACCATACCCGCTAATTATGCCGCAAATTGCCCTAATTTAAATACAGTTGATATTTATAGTGCAACAACCGTAGGCGATGGAGCGTTTTTTAGCTCTGGTACAATATACGGAGTGATGGCAGTAAATATGCCGCAGGCAATTATAATAGTGAAAGATGCGTTCTCGGGTAGCGGTATTACTTCGGTTAACTGCTTAGCTTGCACAACTGTTGGACAATACGCGTTTGCGTTTTGCAGTTATTTGACTACCGTAAATTTACCCACTGCTACATCAATTGGTAACACTTGCTTTAATGCCGACTCGTCACTTTCAAGCGTTTCACTTGTTAGTTGTACTAATTTAGGCGGAACTGTTGGCAATAATTTAGTATTTGATAATATATTCGGGGCAACGCTTACATTATCAGTACCAATGGCATTACAAACATGCAACGCGGGCAACCCAGACGGCGACCTTGTTACATTTTTAGCTAATAATCCCGCATCGACAATAATTTATTTATAAAAAAACATAAAAAACTAAAAAAAGTGTACGGATTACGTAAAAATATAGTATCTTTGTGCATCTTTTCAGGCGTTACCTTCCTAACGCAAATGCAGCCTTGCCAAAGGCTTAAAGCCGCGAACGCTCCAAGTTCTAAAACGGGTAATTTTTATCAAATTAAAAAAATACCAACAATGGCTTTTCCAACTAATAGCACGTGTCCAGTCGTAGCGTTACCAGCGCTAACGGGCTGTACCGTTCCATTCCGACAAACCAAAATCAAGAAAATTTTAGCTATCAATAGCACCATAACTACAGCAGAGCTTACCGCTTTGTTACCCGCCGTATTAGGCGGTCTAGGTACATCTGCAACAATTACAGCAGGGCTAAACGCTTTGGTGACTAACAGCAAACTAAAAGCGTCACCAGTTATCGGAGGCGTTACGGTTGCCGAACCCGCAATTACCACAATTACCAATACAAACGCATGTTCTCCAATTAACATCGTTACAGGGCAGGATATTACGTTTAACAGCACAAGCGGTTCAACTGCCTTAACATCAACATTCGTAACGAGCGGTCCAGGTATTATACTTGATTGGCAAGAACGCCAATGGTGGAGCAAATTCAATAACTGTTTTTTTGGCGGTTTGTTTCTTGTGGATTGTGACGGCAATTTGTACTACCTGCTAAATAGCAACTTCGATTGCACGGCAGCATTAAACGCATCGGCGTTCCCTACCTTATCGGCAATTGCAAATTTAACAATTGACGAAACTGGCATCTGGACGTGGAAAGGTAAAATTTCAAGTTCAACAGGTTTTACTATTATGCCCGCTTTCAATTTAGGCGCTATCACGGGTGCAGGTGCAGCTAATCCGATATTGTTATAATTTCAAAAGAAAAAAATGTTATCAAAAGTAGATTTCATAAAGAATTATATATTCAATGGCGATGCGATACCTGCATCGCTAATGGATACCTATTACCTAAAAGAAACTAATAAGATAACACTACATAGCAGAGGCGTTCTGCCAAATGTACGTTTACATTGGCAGGACGTTTCAGGTGTAGAAAAAGAAGTTATACAATACGATGCAACCGCAAAAAAATATGAATGTATCTTTGATGCGGATATTTTTAATAGGTACTTAACAATGCACCCCAAACGGTTGCAATGGCTTAGACTTGTTTATAACCCAGTCGGAACGCCAATTATTTCATCTGCCATAAATAGGTACAATTCGTCTATTTTTCAGGGTGGCAGTTACGATTTTTCAAGTTCCGATACCGCAAGTAATGAATATTTAGCAGGTGATAATTTTGATAATGTATCTTTTTCCGAGTGGATAAAAAACCATTTGTTGCAATATGTTATCGAAGACCCGAACGGCATTGTAGTAGTTATACGTGAAGATTTTATCTTAGCAACCGAACAAGCTAAACCAAAGATAAAATACATTAGCAGCGATAAGATATTGCACCGACCGACCGATAAGGAGAATTACCTTGTGTTTGCAGAGTACGACCGCAAATGTTTGGATAACGAATATTACGTAATTGATAAGGACGCAACTTGGGTATATTACAAAAAAGACGGTGTTATTAGCAGCGAAATTAAGCAGTACCCAAATTACGGTTACATACCATTTTGCGTATTAGGTGGCGAGGTTAGGAATGCCGAAGTTTCGTATAGCATAGCAGGTGCAAATACTACTTGTGTGGAGAGCTATTTTGCATCTTACCTAAGTTTCATTATCGGAGAACTAAATTCATTGTGCCGCGAAGAATTGCACTATCAAGGCGACCGCAAAGACGTAATACCGATGCGCGGAATAGTAGCCCGTAATTGTGATACGTGTAACGGAACAGGTCACGTTAGCGGTGATTGTGGTGAAGGATTAGATAGACATGGCGACCCAGCATGTGTAGAAACCTGCAAAAGTTGCGGCGGTTGCGGCAGTACCATTTCAATAAATCAAGGTGACACAATAGAAATTAACGAAGATATTTTAGCAAAGGTTGGTGGCAATATTAACGGTGCAGTTAATTGGTTTAACCCAGATACAAACATAGTTACAATTAGTAACGATATAGTAAGGGAAAAAGCAAAGGCAATTGAAAAAAAGCTATTCATCTATCAATCTGAAAGCAGCGGGCAACAAAGCGGAGAAAGTAAAAAAATGGATTTAGAAACCGCAACAATGTTTATCGGTAGGCTTGCAGACCGTTTATTTGATATTTCTGAAAAAATGCTATTATCTATTTGTAGTTATATTCAGATGAGCGCAACGCCCGAGTGCGAAGTTATACGCAATACCAATTTTCAACTTAAAGACGAAACTGACCTACAAAGTGAAATAATACTATATAAGGAAAAAGGGCTAACAAGTTTCGCAAACGAAGCCGCAAAGCAATTGCTTAGAAAACAGGGTAACGAATTAGCATTAAAGCGTATTGAATACTTAGAAATTTACAGCCCATTTCAAAACAAAACAGACGCGGAGGTTATGATGATTACCAATAGTTACGGAACAGCACCAGCAGTCGAGCAAGCTATGAAAATGCGAATGTTTGGAGACGCTCTACTAAATGCAATTATCTATACCTTTGGTAGTACATGGTTTTTAGCAGCCCCGCTTGCGACAATAAACGAAAAAGTATTATTAGAATTAGCTAAAATAGATTTAAATAATGCAATACAACCTACCCCCGCGTTCTAACGAAGTATTACAAGAAATACTTTATACATCTGAAAACGTTGTTGATGCTTTTTTAGATAAGCAATATAAAATACTTATTAAATTAGCTAAATTAGAATTACTATCTTTTTACGATACGTTGGAGCGTGACAGCAACGGACGTATAACCGAAAAAGGTAGTACTAATTGGGTAGCGAAAATTGCAATACTTGAAAGTAAGCTAATATCAATATTGCAAGGTAGTGATTATAATGTAGGTATAAATGATTACCTAAGCAATTACGAAAAGATAAAAGCGTTAAATTACGAACTGCACACTAAGCTAAACGGTATAGTTGATTTTGATAAATTAGAAGAAAGTTTAACGCAAAAAGAGCGGTTTATTGCAAGCAAAGTGCTATACGAACTTAAGCAAGGTGGAATAAAAATAAACTTTGTCGAGCCTACAAAACGCGTGCTAATTAGTACAATTACGTTAGGCGGTTCAATAACAGATGCAAAAAAACAGATAACCGAACTTTACAAGCTAAACGGCGAAACGAACACAAACAGGCTAAAATCTTACATTGGGCAAGTTGCACGTGACGCGGTTTATAGTTATAATGGTGCGATAAACCAAACTATTGCAGACGCTTATGGATTAACCAAATATGCTTATCTTGGCGGAGTTGTGGCAGATAGCAGACCGTTTTGTACGAAATATCACGGCACAGAAATTGAAAAAAAAGAGCTTAATGATATACTAACTACATACCTAAGTAGCCCGACACTTAGTGCAGGAATGTTCGCCGTTAATGCAACCGATTACGAAAACAATTTTTTAACATATAGAGGCGGTTGGAACTGCCGACATATAGCAATCCCTATAAACTAAAAAAACAATGGCTAAAAAATCAGCAACCGAAGAAACGCTAACACCAATTGCGTACAAAGTAAAATTAGCAGGTGGATATTTCGTAAAAGTAGTGCCTGCAAAAGAAATTCCCGAAGAAAGTATCAAAGACCATACAATAGCCTTTAAGTACGAAAATTTGGACGCTTATGTTGTAGAGGAGGTATATGAAGATGTACCTGCCGATGCGTTGAATTTTGAGGCTGTATGCCCCGCAGATGCTTGTTACATCCAAATGATTGACGACCCTACATTTAACGTCCCAGTTGGTAAAGAAACGCTTGGCGAAAAACTGTATCAACAACTAATAAAAGACCCGACCGTTACGTTTGAATTTGAATACGGCGGCAACCTTGCCACGTGGAAAGTGGTGGCGACACGCTTGGGAAAGTAGAAAGCAAATCGCGAAAAAAACGAAGTAACAAAACAATATCTTATCATACCAATAAATGTAACTGCAAATAATGGAATACACATTAGAGCAAATCGCGGGTATCAAAAACGCCCTACCGTTTTTATCAGCATTGGACGATGACCAATTAAAAAAACAATTAGAAGAAGGCAAGTTAGAGGAAAGCGTTAAAAACATTGTTACGCTAACCGAAAAACCGAAATTCATAACCGAAGGAAAAAACGCAGTAATTGCGGAGTTTGGCAAGGCATTACGAAAAAAAGCAACCGAGTTAGACCCGAATATTAACACCGAGACGGACGAATGGAAGGAGTCGCCCATTAAGGTATTTGAACGTGTTCTATCGCTTAAAAAACAAGATGCTACACCAGCAGCCGACACGCAAAAAGATAAAGATATTGCGGTTATCAAGGCACAAATCGAGGCAAGTATAAAAGAACAGTACAAGCCCATCGAAGACCGAGCCGCAACGTTGGAACAGCAGCTAAAACAATACGAATTGCAAGCATTGGCGGCACAAAAACAAACCGCCGTAAATAAGGTATTAGAAAAGATACCGCTTGTAAAAGACACGCCAAAATATGGCATGTTTGAGTTTGTTCTAAATGCTAAACTTGCAGATTTAAGCCTTGAAAGTTTAGGCGATTTAGGCACCGCTTTAAAAGATAAAAACGGTGACTATGCAAAAGACGGAGATGCGTTTTTAACGCTTGAAACACTTGTAAAGAAATTGGCAGCCGATGCCGATGTTATACGTGTTTCAGATACGCCTGCCCCGCCACAACCGCCCGCTAATCAAGTGCCACAAACTGCACCAAAGCCCGAACTTAATGACACATTTAAGTTCTAAAAGCGAACATACAAAGTTCTAAAAATGTGATTTTTTAATTATCAAAAAAACACATTTCAAAAATGAGCCAATTTAATACGATGCTGCCGCTATTGTGCCGTACAAGTTTCAGTACCTTAGCAGATGCAGTAATGCAAGACCGACTACGCAATACAGGTGTATTGTACGCACTTGCATCTAATGCCAATCGAGGTAATTTCCAAAGTGATTTTTTACTACGCAGTCGCGGCACTAACCGCTGGGAGTTTGAATACGCCCCGAAAAATTGCGGCGGACTTGGTGAAAGTATCGACCCTTGTAAAAACGGCAAAATCAGCAAGGCAAAAAAAGTGCCATCTAAAAAATATTTTACCGTTGCTTACAACCCAGCCGACCCTGCAGGTTCAGGTTTTAAAACCATTCGCAGTGCAGGCATATTGATTACCGACAGCGATATTCGTGACTATTGCTCAAGCGTGGATAGTTCAAAAGAGACGTATTTGCGTTACGTGGCAAGCCAAATCCGCGAAAGCTACATCAACATGATACGCGAACTTGACCGCGACTTAGCAGCCCAAATGGTAGCTATTGCACAAGGTTCGCGACACGCAGACGGTACTTGGGGTGCAAAATATTTGCAATTACTTAGCCCAGCAGCGGGCGGAGCGGTTGTTACCAATCCGTACTACGACACAGCGATTAAAGCCGCTTATGCTAACTTAGGATTGAGCTACGACTCGCAGGTGCAAGTCGCCACAAACATTGTAGCCGAATATTGGCGTAAAGCCAAAGACGTTACGCTTAGCAACCAGTTGGTAGGTGTAGATAATACGCAGGTGAACAACAACAACATACCAACTTATTACGATACGAACATTAGCGCCGTTACAGGTAGCGAAGGTAGTTTATTGTCGTGGTTGCCGGGTATGTTTCACTTGCTTACTTATTCTGAAGGCTTACGTGGTATCAATTATGACGAAGCAGCTATTAGTGGTTTTCAGCAAACCATTAGCCGACTAAAAACAGATAGCGCCGATGCTGCAATTGCATTCGCTCTTAACAACTACAAATTCAACGACTCGGCAAGCGAAGAACGTGCGACCGCCACATTTATTGACAGTTCGTTAGGTACGCCTTTGGTTGTTGATATTACGATTGTAAAAACGCTTTGTGGTGATATGGCTATTCAGTACAGCATCAAGTACAACCTTGTTAATTTACCTTTCGAGGCTTGCGGAACGGACGGTATGACAGGTGCATTTTTGTACGAAATTGGTTGCTTGCCAACCGAACCTATCCCTTGCCCATCCCCTACACCACCCGCAGCCGTTACCCGCTTATGCTTAACTGCCAACAATGTAGAATGCAACCGTATTACAGCAGGCGATTTAATCGCTATTGATGTTAATGGTACGCCTTACGCACTTACAAGCCCAGCGATACCTTTTGGCGTAAAAGCAAACGACCAAATGAGCGCCGTTACGCTTGTTTCGTGGGCGTTACAACAAGCAGGTTTAGGTACAGCACCATACAGCCAAGTAACAAGTTCGGGCGTAATAACACAAGCTCCAACAGCAGCGCACGTATTTGTTGCGGGCGATATTATCACACTTACCGCCCCTTGCCTAACTACGCCAATCACCTATACCGTTGCAGATTGCAACCCGCAACCATTCGGAGCGAAAGTAGCAAACGGCAAAGGCAAAGATGTAGTTGCAGAACCAGTACAAGAAGAAGTGCCAGTAAAAGCACCAACTAAAAAGTAACCAATATAAAGCACCAACTAAAAAGTAACCAATATAAAGCCTACTTACTTAATTAGTAGGTAGGCTTTTTTAAAGTTAAAAAATATGCAAATAATTAGCAAAATACTAAACGCATTAGAAGCTATCCCGCAACTGAATATTGCCAAAGTATTTAGTAATTTTCACATGCTTTTTAATGGTTTATTTGTTACTGAAGACGAACAGCTTATTTGTTTTACAGATACATTAGGTAATTATGCTTGGATTGAGCAGCAGCAAAACGCAAAAGCTACTATCGAAAAATCTTTGTACGGTTGTGGAAATAGCCATAAGATTACAAACCTTTTTAGCTTTTATTTTGTAGGTGAAAGTTTTAATAGTGAAAAATTAGCTAACTTTTTAGTTTCAGTTATTGCAGCACAAAGTGATAATATTGTAGTAAATTCAGTTAGTTATGATTTGCAAGGTATTATAACTAATAAGTTACAAAGTTTTGCACCCGAAACAATTAACGATACTTTAATACGTTTTTGTGATTATTCAATTGTAAAAATAGATTTTAGTTATTATGAAATTGTTGCACCTTACATCGAGGGTTGCGGTATTGATATTTGCAATGATTGTTAAAAACCCAAACCATGAACACCAACATAAATAACTTATCTAATTACCTTGAAACGCTTTTTGATACCTTAGCGGAATATTCAGAAGAACGCGTTACGCTTATTGGTGCAGTAGCTATGGAGCGTACAATGAAAAAAAGGATATTCCAAGACGGGCAAACATCAACAGGAACGCTTATAAGTTCAGGATATAGTAGTGGTGAAGGTTGGTTTGCTCGTAAATACTTTACCGCCCGACAATCGGCATTTGTACCCGTATCTAAAAAATCAATCGTAAAAGAAACTACCCGCGTTGGTAAAAACAGCGGTATCACAATACGAAGTACAAAAATATCTAAAAAAGATACACGTACAAAGGTAAATAAAACAATGTACGTGCGTGACGGTTACAAAGGTGTAAGGGAGTTACAAGGACGGCAAACGCAAAAAGTAGACCTAAAATTAAGCGGTTCTTTGGAGCAAAACATTACAAATGTACGAAGTGGTGATAAAACGCTATTAGTGATAAAATCGCAAACCGAAATTAAAAAATCGGAGGACTTAGAAGCGTTATACAAAAAACCTATATTTGCACCGTCTTATACCGAACAAAAAGCCTGCGAAGACGCAATGAGTAAAGAAGTTGCAAAAATACTAACCGAATTATTATAAAAAAACATGCCATACCAAAATTGTACAATATTAGAAAATTCATGTTTGGATAAGTTAATCCGAATAGAAAACCCATGCGAGGCAACGCAGCCAACAAAGCACAACGGTACTGTTTTTTTCCCTAATAAGTTAGTACCCGAATTTACTTGGCAAAATGCCGCAAAGGTTACATCGGAGTTTGCGAAAGGTTACGATTTTGCGGTTAATCTGAAAAACGCGGTACTTGATAGCATCGCAATGGATATACGCCAAATGTTATTAGAAAATAAGTTTGAATTTACAGTTGCAGATACCGCAAAAGCAAACGTGCAAACGGTTGATGTAACAACGTGTCAAAGCACACCAATAGTAACAGGTGGGCAGATTTATAGGGGAGTGAGTATAATGTTACGCCAACTAAAAGGAACGCTAAAAACGATACTTATTAACCGCATTTCGTTGTTTTCAAAAACGCAATATACTGGCTTTACGTTTTATCTTAATTGCTATAATTATGCAACAGGTAGCGTAACGCTACGCACGTTTATTTGTGATTTAGACGTGGGAGAAAATAACCTTTTGGAACTTGCCGACTTAGGCAACACCTACATCGAAGAGGGCATTTCACGGATTGATATTTTTTACAACAATTCTATCTTTACGGATATTTGTAACACGGCACAAGGTAGAATGATAGCGAGCAGTTGCGGCTGCAATGCAGGTACTTATACAGCATACGCAAAAGACAATAAATGTATTGACATGTACGAACTGGTAGGTACAACGACCGCCGCAAAGAATTTCACGCAAAAAAGCACATCGCAAATCAATAACAACGCCTACGGGTTTATTGTCGAGGCTACGTGTTATTGCTCAATAGATAATCTTTTGTGCCATGTTGCCGTTACAGACCCAAATGTTTTAAAGCAACTTATTTTGTATAAATTTGGGCAGTTGTTTTGCGAACAGTTGAGCGTAACTTCACGCATGAATTGCTTTGTACTATTGAAACAAGAAGAGTACAAAGAACGAGCCGCAATGTATGAAAATAAGTATAATCAAGCATATAACACTATGCTAAAAACATCTAAAGGCTACTTTCAAAAGATAGACCCAAGTTGTTTAAAGTGTGTCGAGAATATAAAATTTTCATCAAATTTCTAAAAAAAACACCCATGCCTTGCTGTACAAATACCGTAACTTTTGCCTGCCAACACGATGCTTGCGAAGATTTTCATACTGGAATTTTTGCAATTCAAGACGGAACGCACACAATTACCGTAATATCACCAATAGCGATACAAACTAAAAAACTGCTATTTGTTGGCGATGAAATTGTAATCCCGAGCAGCCTATTAAATGAAGCCGCGACACACACCATAAAATTGTACGACCCCGCAAATATGCTAATTAACGAAACATGTTACAAGCTAACAACCGCCATAATTTTAACGCCATGCAACAACTAATATTTGTATCTTTTTTAGTATCTATTGCTTGCCATACGTGGATTAAGCTAATAACACAACCTTCATTTTTAGATAGATTGAAAAATCACATACTACTAAACATAAATAATCAAACACTATTAACATGGGCTGGGTTAGGTTGCGAGTACTGTTTTAC
>JARKSE010000197.1 GCA_029974315.1 Paludibacteraceae bacterium
GACCGTGGTTACGAACTGAATGAGGCCATTGCTATGTCTGGTGCTTCACGTTTACGTCCTGTATTGATGACCGCATTTACCACTATTCTTGGTATGTTACCTATGGCGTTGAGTAATAGTGAAGGATCTGAACTGTGGAAACCTATGGGTATTGTGGTAATGGGTGGTTTGTTAGTTTCTACTTTAGTAACTTTAATCGTAGTACCAGTATTATATGCTATTATGTCGCGTCATGGAGAACGTGATAAAGAACGTAAAAATCGTGAAACATTTATTTTTATGCAATTGTCAGATAAAGACATTGAGTAAATTAACGCCATAATTTTTAAACTATGAAATCAGTATTTATTGTATTTAATCAGGCAAATACCGAACGTGTGGAATATATGTTAGACCAATTGAACATCAGAGGATTTACATTTTTTGAACAAGTTCAAGGGTGTGGTACTAATGACGGAGAACCTCGTAGAGGAACGCATACGTGGCCAGAAATGAATTCTGCAGTAATGACTGTTATAGAAGACGACCAAGTAGCTACATTGTTGAGTACTATCAAAAAACTAGACAATCGAAATAAGGAAATTGGCGTTCGTGCTTTTGTTTGGAATATAGAAGCAACAGTATAATTGAATTAGAAATAGTCTATTGTAAAGGCTTTCGCTTACTCGTAGTGAAAGCCTTTTTTGTTTTCCATTAACACATAAACCTTGCTGTTATTTTTTTTTGAATAACTCAACATGTTTTTTCAAAAAACTCTGTATTTTTCACTACCTTTGCAGTCGGTTTAAGGTAAAAAAATATATAAATGCAAAACATTAGAAACATAGCTATTATTGCCCACGTTGACCATGGTAAAACAACGCTGGTCGATAAAATGTTACTTACAGGTTTATCGTTTCGTGAAAACCAGCAATCTGGTGAATTAATTTTGGATAATAATGACTTAGAGCGCGAACGCGGTATTACCATTTTGTCTAAAAATGTATCCATCAATTATAAAGGTACAAAAATTAACATTATAGATACTCCCGGTCACGCTGATTTTGGTGGTGAAGTAGAACGCGTCTTAAATATGGCTGATGGCTGTTTGCTTTTAGTTGACGCTTTTGAAGGACCTATGCCACAAACGCGTTTTGTACTACAAAAAGCTATTCAATTAGGTTTAAAACCCATTGTGGTTATCAATAAGGTTGATAAACCAAACTGCCGTCCCGACGAAGTGCAAGAGGCAGTGTTTGATTTAATGTTCAACTTGAATGCAACAGAAGATCAATTAGATTTTCATACTATTTACGGTTCGGCTAAACAAGGCTGGATGTCCGACGACTGGAAACGACCTTCAGACTCCATTGTACCTTTGTTAGATGCCATTATTAAGCATATTCCAGCTCCCGAATATCGCGAAGGTGCTGCACAAATGCTAGTAACGTCATTAGACTATTCTGCCTATGTTGGTCGTATTGCAGTTGGTCGTGTGCATCGTGGTGAATTTAAAGCCAACATGGATGTGGCTTTGATTAAGCGTGATGGCAAAATCATAAAATCGAAAATTAAGGTTTTGAATGTATTTACGGGTTTGGGGCGTACAGAAATAGATTCCGTAGGTTCAGGCGATATTTGTGCCATGATTGGTATTGAAGGATTTGAAATTGGTGATACTATTACCGATTTTTCAACACCTGAAGCTCTACCGCCTATTGCAATTGACGAACCTACCATGAGCATGATTTTTACCAATAATGATTCGCCTTTTTATGGACAAGATGGTAAATATGTAACTTCACGTCATATTCACGATCGCTTAATGAAAGAGTTAGATAAAAATTTAGCTTTGCGTGTCGAAAAATCAGAGACGTCTGATGTATGGCGTGTATCAGGACGTGGTGTTTTACATTTGTCAGTTCTGATTGAAACTATGCGCCGCGAAGGTTATGAATTGCAAGTTGGTCAACCACAGGTTATTATTAAAGAGGTTGATGGAGTGAAGTGTGAACCTGTTGAGCAATTAACTGTTAATGTCCCAGAAGAGTATTCCAGCAAAGTGATAGATGTTGTAACGCGTCGTAAAGGCGAATTAACTATGATGGAAACTCAAAATGACCGTCTGCAATTAGAATTCAAAATTCCTTCACGTGGCATTATCGGGTTGCGTAATATGATATTGACATTGTCGGCGGGTGAGGCTATTATGGCACATCGCTTTTTGGCATACGAACCATGGAAAGGTGAAATTGAGCGTCGTTTGAATGGCTCTTTGATCGCTATGGAAACGGGAACTGCCTTTGCGTATGCCATTGATAAATTGCAAGATCGTGGACGTTTCTTTATTTTTCCACAGCAAGAGGTTTATGAAGGACAAGTAGTTGGCGAGCATGCCAAAGAGGGTGATATTGTAGTCAATGTTACCAAATCGAAAAAACTTACCAATATGCGTGCTTCAGGTGCTGATGAAAAAGCGCGTATGATTCCACCTGTGGTATTTAGTTTAGAAGAAACACTCGAATATATAAAAGAAGATGAATATGCTGAGGTTACACCGCATCATATCCGCATTAGAAAAATTCTGCTTGACGAAAATGCTCGTAAACGTCAATCCAAGAAGTAAATAACATCATGGTCATTTCGTATGAAGTGACCATTTTTATTTCCTCCTTTGCTTCTCTAATGGTGTTGTTAAATGGCAAAAAGATGTTGGCACGGAATTTGATTTACACTTCATACATTAACGGATAAAACTTTTGTATTATGAAAACTAAGATGTTCTACGTATTGGCGTTATTGCTTATGTTTACGCCACGACTATTGGCTCAAACGCAAACTGTCACAGTCGAAGCTAATTCAGAGGATATTAGTAACAACTTGGATTTGAAAGCTGTTGCAAGTGTATTCGGTCAATCCAAAAATTTGGAAGAATTTGAACAACGTTTAAATGATTATGATAACCAATTGTCAAATTTAGATTTGAATGGCGATGGCGAGGTAGATTATTTGCGTGTTATAGAAATACGTAAAAACAAAGTTCATTTAATCGTTATACAAGCGGTATTGGGTGAAGATATCTTTCAAGATGTAGCCACTATTTTGGTAGAAAAGGACGAAGTGTCCAAAAAGACGATAGTTCAGGTGGTTGGCGACTCTTATATCTATGGACCTAATTACATTGTAGAACCTGTGTATATCTACGTTCCAGTTATATTTGATTATTTCTGGGGACCACGGTATGTGCGTTGGTATTCACCTTATTATTGGGGGTATTACCCAAGCTATTACCGTTCACGCCCATACGTTCATGTAGATATTTATATTGCACATATTCACCATTATCATTCACATCATCATGGTAGCTATCGTTATCCTTCACGTCCTTATCATTATCATCGTGATATGTATGACGAAGTGTCGCGTCGCGATTATGCCACACGTCATCCACAAGGTAGCTATGAAGAGAGAAATGGCTCTCGTACAGGAACTTATGGTAACGCTCGTGATTTGAATATGAACCGCCCAGCTCGTCATGGTAGTATGAATAATGCTATAGAACGAGGTACCGGATTAGAAGGTGGACGTGTATCAACTGACGGACGTACTCAAGGTAGAACAGGAAACGTTGGAGATAGAACTGTAGAGCGAGTTGATAAAAATACGCGCATAAGCGGTTCACGCAATAACACGAATACAGGCACTAAAACAACGGTTAGAGTTACGCCTACCGACTCACGCACAACGCGCGAAACTGGTACGAGAGTAGAGTCGTCAGGCAGAACTACAACTACACGTGTAGAACGAGATAAGGGCACACGTGTGAATAATGAAGTGAGAACCTCTTCGTCAAGTAGTTCATCACGTAGTGGTTCTGGTGTTAGATCGTCAAATTCGACTCGTACAAGTAAAGAGTCCTCGGTGTCAACTTCGAGAAGTTCAAATTCAAGTTCTGTGCGTCAGAGCGGTTCTACTTCAAAAAGTACAGGCACACGGAGTACTGGAAGCTCTTCTAATAGCGGTTCACGTAGTGGTCAAGAGCGAACTACTCGTCGTTAATTAGTGACGATTAAGTATATAAAAAAAGCACAAGAAAACTCTTGTGCTTTTTGTTTTATTTGGTGTAAATTATAAATTATCTTCTTCAACAACCAAATTTTCCACAATAAACTCTTGGCGCTCAGGTGTGTTACGTCCCATGTAAAATGCCAACAAATCAGATACAGCGTCTTCTTTGCGCAATTTAATTTGGTCTAAACGCATATCTTTACCAATGAAATGTTTAAACTCATCAGGTGAAATTTCGCCAAGCCCTTTAAAGCGTGTAATTTCAGGATTTGCGCCAAGTGCATTTATCGCCTCAATACGTTCTTCTTCACTGTAGCAATAGCGTGTCTCTTTTTTATTACGCACACGGAAAAGTGGGGTTTGTAAAATATATACGTGTCCTTTTTTTACTAAATCGGGGAAAAACTGTAAGAAAAAAGTCATCAGTAATAGGCGAATATGCATACCATCCACGTCGGCGTCGGTAGCGATAATCACTTTGTTGTAGCGTAATCCTTCCAATCCATCTTCAATGTTTAAAGCAGCTTGTAAGTAGTTGAATTCTTCATTTTCATAAACTACTTTTTTTGTGTAACCGTAGCTGTTGAATGGTTTACCGCGTAAACTGAACACTGCCTGTGTATTCACATCACGACTTTTGGTAATAGATCCTGATGCCGAATCGCCCTCGGTGATGAAGATACAACTCTCATATCTTAAATCACCTCCTTTGGGATCGTTTAGATGAATACGGCAATCTCGCAGTTTTTTATTGTGTAAACTTACTTTTTTAGCGCGTTCACGTGCTAATTTTGTAACGCCAGCAATAGCTTTACGTTCCTTCTCCGAATCTTGGATTTTCTTCAGCATAATATCTGCTGTTTCCAAGTTGCGGTGGAGGTAGTTGTCAACCTCTTTTTTTACAAAATCACCGATAAATTTAGCAACCGTAGGGCCGTCAGGTCCCATATCTCTGGAACCTAATTTAATTTTAGTTTGCGATTCAAAAACAGGTTCTTGTACAGCTACAGAAACGGCTGCCACCAATCCGTTGCGAATATCGGACAGCTCCATGGCAGTTTTATTGTAAAACTCTTTGATGGTTTTGCCAAAAGCTTCGCGAAAAGCCGATTGGTGCGTACCGCCTTGTGTTGTGTGCTGCCCGTTGACAAAAGAGTAGTACTCTTCGCCGTATTGGTCGGTATGTGTGAATGCAATCTCAATATCTTCACCTTTTAAGTGAACAATAGGGTAGAGTGCTTCAGCCGTGTTGTTTTCGTTGAGTAAATCTAATAAACCATTACGGGATACGAATTTATGACCGTTGAACGTAATGGTTAATCCAGTGTTGAGGTAACTATAGTTACGCAACATAGTTTCGATAAATTCTTCACGGAAACTGTATTTTTCAAAAATTGTTTCGTCGGGTGTGAATTGTACAAATGTGCCGTTTGGCTCTGATGTCGGTTCAAGTTCGTACTCTTTAGTAAGTTTTCCACAGCTAAAATCGGCCTGTTTTACTTTCCCGTCTCGGAATGATTTTACAATAAATTGAGAAGACAAGGCATTTACGGCTTTGGTACCAACGCCATTCAAACCAACGGATTTTTGAAACGCTTTTGAGTCATATTTACCACCCGTGTTCATAACTGATACGGCGGCAATCATTTTACCTTGCGGAATACCACGTCCAAAATCTCGCACTGTCAATGTTTTATCGTCGAGCGTAATGGTGATTTGCGTACCATTTTGCATGCGGAATTCGTCGATAGAGTTGTCGATAACTTCTTTGAGTAAAACATAGATACCGTCGTCGGCATACGAACCATCGCCCAATTTGCCGATGTACATACCCGGTCGCAGACGCACGTGTTCCAACCCTTCGAGGGTGCGAATATGTTCGTCCGTATAAGCTGTATTAGTGAGTGTTTTGTCTGAGATTGCTTCTGCCATATAATCTTTACCGATCAATTTTTAGTTGTTGTGGAGCTGACGGGAGTCGAACCCGTGTCCAAACGAGGAAACAATATGCTTTCTACATGCTTATCTTCGCCTTGATTTTCGTGCGCCAGCAAGACCGAAGCCACCAACTGTCGCCTTATCCGTTTGAGTTTCATCCAAAGCGCACGGTCACTTTGAATTATCCCCGATTTTCCTACACCTCTGTACCGAACTGCTTCAGGGAGTGGCATTCGAGAGATGTCTTGTTCCTACACCTTGTGAAGGAATTAAGCTAATCTACTATACTTCGATTAAGCAGCAAGAGCGTAATTATTTTCGCCAGTTATAGTTTTACCGCCTATGATTAAAGTGCTATTCGGCAACGCACTGCATGCTTACATACCTTTTCTACCCGCTGTCAAAACCAAACAGCCCCTTAGTGTTGTTTTCTAATTGATAGTCAGCTTTTGTTGTTTTAATTTTGCTTGCAAAGGTACGAAAAAAAAACTACTTTTCTGCCTAAAATTGATAGTTTATTTCTACTGTTAGAACCTGATTTTTTTACTGTAAATTGAAAATCATCTCCTCTGGTAAGTAAATTTGTACTAAATAAGGAATTAGGGCATTGCCTACATATTGCTCTTTAAAAACTTTTTTATTTGTTTCAGTTTGTATTATTTTATTTTGTCTGGATTTTTACTAGCAAAATCTTTCCAACTACGGTATTTTTTATTGCTTGTAGGGCGGTTTGCTTGTAGAAAATGGCAGTAGGCTGCAGCCAAACCGTCGGTGGCGTCCAGCTCTTTAGGCAGTTTAGTAGCATCGAGTTTGAGTAATCGGCAAAGCATGTCGGCAACTTGTTCTTTGGCTGCGTTCCCATTACCAGTAATCGCCATTTTTATTTTCAACGGTGCATATTCAGCAATTGGAATTTCGCGTGTAAGTGCGGCAGTCATAGCTACACCTTGCGCACGCCCCAATTTGAGCATAGACTGTACATTTTTACCAAAAAATGGCGCTTCAATAGCCAGTTCGTCAGGTTTATACTTATCAATAAGCGTAATTGTCGCTTCAAATATCTTTTTGAGTGTGAGGTAGTGGTCTTTAATTTTACGTAAATCGACAACGCCTAACGTGATGCATTCCGCTTTGTTGCCAACCACGCGTAAAACACCATATCCCATCACCGTGGTGCCAGGATCAATGCCTAAAATAATGCGTTCGGCTTGTATGCGCTCCATTATACTTCCTCCATGAGGGTTGAAAACCATAACACACGTTCGCCAAATTGTGTTCTCAATTGGCGTAAAAAGAGTTGTTCGGTGGTTTGCCATGCTTTTAATTGCTCGTGACTATCACTCGAACCATGTAGCGCAAATGAGGTCAAACCTTCGGGATGCTCTATCATAATTTTACACAATTTGACGTGGTGTAACTCTTTTGCCATAGTAGGCATAAATTCCATTTTCATAAACGCTAACCAATCTGCTATAGCGCTATTTTCTACGCCAAACGTTGTGTTGTAAAGGATCATAATCGCAATTTTTCTGTTGCAAAGATACTATTTTTGTACGTTTTTCTGCTATTTTTTGAGGAAAATCGGGAAAAGATAGGAGATGTATAATGGGGTTCTGCTTACAAATTGTTACCTTTGCATTAAATTACGATGTTCTATGAGATTTGAAGAGCTTGATTTAAATGACGATTTGTTGGATGCACTGTACGATATGCGTTTTGAAACCTGTACGCCAATTCAAGAACTCGCTATTCCTAAAATATTAGCAGGAGAAGATTTATTGGCTTCTGCACAAACAGGTACAGGAAAAACAGCCGCTTATCTATTGCCGTTGCTGGAAAAATTGTCACGTGGCGGACACGCCGAACATAAAGTGAATGTTTTAATATTGGTTCCTACGCGTGAGTTGGCTCAACAAGTTGACCAATTATTAGAAGGTTTTGCCTATTATAGTGATGTGTCGTGGCTTGCAGTGTCTGGTGGCAACGATGGTGTGGCTTTTGGGCGGCAACAACGTGCTTTTGAGCAGGGTGGCGACATTATCATTGCTACACCCGGTCGTTTGTTGTCACATTTGCGCTTTTGCGATGCCGATTTAAGTGGTGTTGAATGTTTAGTTCTCGATGAAGCCGATCGTATGTTGGATATTGGTTTTTACGATGATATTATTGAAATTATTAGCCATCTACCAAAAAAACGTCAAACGTTGATGTTTTCGGCTACCTTTCCTGCCGATGTCGAGAAACTGGCTCATACCGTATTGACTAATCCTGCTGAAGTAAAAATTGCTGTATCGAAACCTGCTGAGGGCATTACACAAGGTGTTTATTTGCTGCACGATACACAAAAAGTGCCGTTGATTATGTCGCTATTTGCAGATAAGTCGCAAGGAAAAACTATTATATTTGCGTCGTCAAAAGATAATGTGCGCGAACTCTACCGCCAACTGAAACGGTTAAATCTATCGGTAGCACAAATGCATTCCGATTTGGAGCAGGTTGATCGTACGCAAGTGATGTTGGATTTTAAAAATAACAAAATTAAAGTGTTGGTAGCTACCGATGTGGTGTCGCGTGGTATTGATATTGATGACATCGAACTTGTGATAAACTTTGACGTACCTGCACAAGCTGAAGATTATGTACACCGTATTGGGCGTACGGCGCGTGCCGGTGCTAAAGGCTTTGGGTTGACGTTTGTTACGCCTCGTGACCGCATGCGATTTGATAAGATTGAACAGTTTATTGAAAGAAGCATTGAACGTTGCTCATTACCGCCCGAAGTGGCAAAGTTAGCTGAGCCTGTGGAAGATATTCCCGCTTCATACGCTCGTAAGCCTAAAAGAAATCGTAAGAATTCCGGTTTTAAAGGGAGTAAAAAACGTCAGAGACAACCAACAAAAAGAGGCTCAAAGTAAGCCTCTTTTTTGTTTATTGATTATTGGTAGCATCGGTAATAATTTGTCGGATGCCTTCTTCGTATGTTGTGGTGGTAAAATCGGGAAAGGCTTGTTTGAATTTAGAAGAATCGAACAGATAGTCGTATCTATAGCGTGGTAATAGTTCAAGTAACTCTTTAATTTGTGGTTTTTCTGTACTTTGTAGAGTTAATTCTTCTTTTGTTAGTATGTTATAATCCAATGATTTATGGTGTAATTTTTCAAATAGCTCAATAAATTCTTGCGCTGTTAATCGGTTGTCGTCGCAAGGTAAATGCCACGTTTGTTGATATGCTTTGGGTGTATTACCAATGAGTGCCGTGGCTTTCCCAGCATCTGGTGCCCAAATGAGTGTGCGTAGGGTTTTATCGCTGATGAGTACTTTGGCCGTTTGTCCGTTGAGTATGCGGTTGATTATGAGTGAGTTGGTAAAACTTGGTGTTTGATAGGTACCATAAAATTCAGGTGCTCGGCAAATCACAGCTTCTAGTTGTTGCGATGCTATGGCATCTAACACAAGTGACGCCATCGCAGCACGTGCTTTTGCTTTTTGTCCTACGGGACGGAAAGGCGTTTTTTCTGTAAGTGGCTCTTTTTGTACAGGATACATATAGGTGTTATCAAACAGCACCAATTTAGCTTGATATCGTTTACATGCAGCAATTACATTTTGTATCATACGTGGAAACTGTTCCTTCCACAAAGCACTATTGATGGGTAATCCTACGGTAAAATAGACGATCTCACTGTCTTTTACTGCTTTATCCGTTTGTTTTTGATCTAGTAAGTCGGAGGACACGATTTGGTCGGTATCGTTTACTTTTTGCGGATTGCGACTGACTAAACGAATATCAGATGTAAAGTGTAATTTTAGTTCTTTAGCCAATTCTTTAGCTATTATTCCGTTGGCTCCTAATATGGTTTGCATAACTATAATTATTCAATGGGTAATATCATTCAACAAAGTTATTTTTATTTTGTTATATCTACTAATTTTGATCATTCTTTTTGCTCTTGAATTAAAGATATTGAAACAATTTTAATTTGTAGCAGATTTTGTATGAAATATTTTCTAGATAATAGATAATTGTCTATTATTGTTTCGTTAAAAACAAAAAATTAAAATGAAAAAACAAGTAATTATCAAAAGAGGAAATGATGACATGTATTCATGTTATATCAATGAAAAGACTCCTCTAAAAAATGGAGTTATTGGATATGGTCCAGATATGGTCTAATTGTTGAAGAAGCAAAAGAAGATTTTTTAGAAGCTTATAATGAGACAATCGAATTATTCGGAGAAGAAGAAAATCTCACATTTGTTTTTGCTTATGATACATCAAGTTTTTTACAAGCATTTAGCAAGAAATTTAGTTTAGCAGGATTGCAGGAAATAACAGGAATTAACCGTAAACAGTTGAGCCATTACGTTACAGGTCATAGTAAGCCATCGGCAAAAACTGTTGCTAAAATTGAAAGTGTATTAAAAGATTTCAAGAAGAGTTAAGTCAAATTTTGCTTATTTAATTGTCTCATTTTTTCATGTTAACTCATGAGTATAAATAAAAAAACGACTAGAACAAACCAGTCGTTTA
>JARKSE010000007.1 GCA_029974315.1 Paludibacteraceae bacterium
TGCAAAAACACGCGCCACCCCGACTCGGCGCCAACAACACATGCCGCCGAACGTTAAGCCCAAGCGTGAATTTTATGAAATCAGAACCACCTTGGTTCTTTTAACTACCTTGTGAGCTTTAAGGATATGAATAATTTTTCACCCGCCGGTGGGTGTGGTTTGTCACAGCCTGTGAACAGCGGTGGCAGTCCGGCACCCTGGTTGGGTTCTTTTGGAATAGAATGGTGATCTGTTCTTTGAGGAAACCTGACAGTACAATCACAGCGGAATTGAACTTATCCGGCGTGCCGTGTACCTATCTTCAAAAAAGTAATCAGTTTTAAATCCGGTTGCCGGTTGAATACTGCCAAGGTGTTTAGGTCAAAGGCTGCGCCAAACCATTCCGGACAGGAGGTTCGCTTTCCGCGTCAACATTAACGCCGGTGCTTAACAACGGCTATATGCCATGGCGGTTTCGGTGGTGGGTGCAGGTCTGATTCCCGCTCGATTTTCTTTGTCGTACCGACAGAAAATCTCTCGCAAATCCGCCACTGCACATAGCCCGAACCGTTATGGGCAAGTTTAAAAAACGACACTACGGAATGACACAGACAAGAGAACCACCGACTTTTGACACATCTTGACAGTTATTATGACTGACAAGAAATATTATCAACAAAAAAAGTGGAGTCCAGCGACCACTTAAAAAATGGGGCGGCACCGAAAAGCCAAACGAGTAGGAATTTTTAAAATTTTAAAACATAATGAAATGAAAAATCTTTCAACAATTTTACTTGCAACAACAATGCTATTTATGTCAAGCTGTGCCACATTATTTACGGGAACAAAAGACAGAATTACTTTTAACAGTACACCTTCAGGGGCAACCATATACATTGATGGTGTTGAACAGTGTAAGACACCTTGTACAATGAAGGTGAAACGAAGCATAAATGATACAGACGTTGAATTTAAATTGGACGGCTATGAAACAAGGCTGATTACACTAAGTAAAGAATTTAATGTAGTTAGTATAATCAACTTAGGAAATCTTTTGGGTTGGGGTATTGATGCTTTATCTGGAGCCGTGATGAAGTATGACCGAAAAACCTATGACATTACATTGGACAATAAAAAGACTTCAATGATTAACCCGACCAGAATCAATATTGATACACAAAATAATATTGTAGAACTTTATGTGGCAGAAAACTAATGGATAAAAAGAAAACCAGCCCATAACATTGTATATGCGATAATTGCGGGGTTTCGTGGTAAATTGAACATTGTGCAAGTAATAACCTTTGTGCAAACTTGCAACGATACTGCTTTGAAATCCCGCAACTACGCATATACTTGTCCGTTATGGGCAAGTTTAAGTTCAAAAAAGTTAATAAAGGCTAACTCCCTATTATGTCAAAATGGAGACCAGAAACCACAAAAAAACGGGGCGAATCTGAAAAGCCAGATGAGTAGGAAAATAAAAACTAAAACTATGAAGAGGTTAATTTTAGCATCTTTTGCATTAATGCTTTTTGTTGGTATAAATTATGGACAATCTTATACAAATACAAAATCCCCAACTAATTCTGATTTT
>JARKSE010000012.1 GCA_029974315.1 Paludibacteraceae bacterium
TAAATTTTAACATAGACTTTGTAAGTGAACGAGTTGAAAAAGTTTAAATCAAAGAAGATAGATCAATTGTGAACGAAGAAGAATCAATATATGGTCGAAATGTATCAACTATTTAAACAATGAAATACAGCGACTTTCTGAAAGAACTTTCAAAAATCTTAAACATCAATCTTGAAACAATTCATCAATCAATTATTGATGCAGGAACCGACATCAATAAACATTTGAACCCAACAACTTTGCGAATTATCAAAGACAAGTTTGACCATTTCCTAATGGCAAATGCTATTGATAAATTCAGTATTGAATACAAAAAGGTTTCAAACAACATTCACCCAACCAAGCTAACAGACGAAAATGGAAATGTTTTATCGGAGATTTCCGCTTCTGATATTGGTATTTTCTTTTCAGATGAAGACGTGGCAAAGTCTTATTTCTTTGACGAATTGTATTACGATTCTGAATTAGAAATGAAAAATATCAAAACAGAAATCAACGAAGTTATCGTGTTTACGAAAATCCCGAAAAACTCAATCAAAATTCCTGTTGCGGGTGGAAAGACTTATTCGCCTGACTTTGCTTATGTTTTAAAATTCAAAGACGGCAAACAGAAATTAAACTTCATTGTAGAAACGAAAGACGTTGGAAGTGATGACGGACTTCGTGAAGAAGAAAAAGCGAAAATTAAACACGCAGAAAAATTCTTTGGCGGACAAGTAAAAATTGAATTTAAAACACAGTTCACTAATAATAAAATAGTTGATTTGATAAAAGAAATTGCAATTATTGAATAGCCCACGCTTCGTAGTCAAGCACATTTGCAGGTCGCACCAGCCAACGCTAAGACCAAAACCTGCAAAAGAGCTTGCCTATCCCAACGCACGGCAGACAGAAAAGATGCAGCAAAAATGAAAGAAAATTAATGAGAAAATGAACAACGAAACGGTAACACGCGGTATATTTTATTGCCGAGATAGTGCTAAAATGAAAGGTTGTGGCTCGCTTCAAACTTCATTGCGGCTTGACAGTGTCGTGCTCCGTAATCGGCAACAAAAACATACCGCCATCCGTTAGGTGCAAGTTTATAAAGTAACGCATAACATGCAATTTTATAGTCACTTAGCCTGCTAAATGTGATAATGACGACAATAAGTGGTTGATCATAAACTGAAATCGTAAAGCATAGAAAGTAGATACCGGGACC
>JARKSE010000026.1 GCA_029974315.1 Paludibacteraceae bacterium
TCCTTGGCAAAAAGGCAAAATTCTTTCCACCTACTATTTGGTAACTGACAAGAACACACAAACACCTGATGCCTCACAAACAGTACGTGTACCACTTACCAAATTAGCCGTGACCTCATGCACTCATTTTGAATTTCTAGCTGTATTGAACGAACTTCAAACGGTAACTGGCGTATGCACGCCCGAATTGATTTATAATGAAACCATAGCCACCGCTTACGCACAAGGAAAAATCACAAGTCTAGGCGATGCCTTTAATACTAACGTAGAACGTCTATTGATGCTCAAACCTGATGCATTGATGTTAGCGAGTTATAACCAGCAAGACGATAATGCCAAACATTTAGCGACAGCAGACATTCCGTTGCTGTTCAATAATGAGTGGACTGAACAATCGTTACTTGGACGCGCAGAATGGATTAAATTCGTGGCTGCTTTCTACAACAAAGAGGCGGAAGCAGGTCAACTATTTGATGCCATGGCCGAACGTTATAATGCAGCGAAAAAAGTAGCACAAGCAGTACAGCAGAAACCAACCATTTTGGCTGGTGGTAACTTTAAAGGAACGTGGTATATGCCTGGCGGACAAAGTTATATGGGTCGTCTTTTTGTAGATGCTGGTTCCGACTATTTTTATGCAAACGATACAACGACGGGCAGTTTACCACTTAATTTTGAAACGGTATTAAACCAATTTTCAAAGGCGGATGTCTGGTTAAATGCGCCTGTGGCAAGTTTACCAGAACTACTCAAAATGGACGAACGCCACCAACTTTTCAGCTCGGCTCAGAAAGGAAATGTTTATGGTTTTTGGGCACGTACCAAGCCAAGTGGCGCTAATGATTTCTGGGAAAGTGCCGTGGTACATCCCGATTTAGTTTTAAAAGATGTGATATGGGCCTTACATCCTGAATTATTGCCAAATTACACACCCATCTACTTAATACGTTTAAAATAAACCACTAATACTTGTATTTGTGAACACATTACCTAAAAATACACTCCTTTTTGTTGGGTTAATTTTACTCACAGCAGCACTCTTCCTCTTGGATATTGCTTTCGGCAGTGTGCGGTTACCACTCGCAGCGTTATTCTCCGACAACCCTATTTATCACGAAATTATTGTCAATTTTCGACTACCAAAAGCACTAACGGCCATTATTACAGGCGCTTCTATTTCGGTGGCAGGTTTGTTGATGCAAACACTTTTTCGTAATCCTTTGGCTGGCCCTTACGTGTTAGGTGTGAGTTCTGGAGCGAGCTTAGGCGTGGCCATTTTTCTGTTAGGAAGTTCTTTTCTTCCCATCGCTTTCATACAAAGTGGCTGGGGATTGGTTATTTCAGCCATTTTAGGTGGCGTTCTGGTCTTACTTTTAGTGTTAGGTATTTCATTTCGCGTGCGCCAAGCCGTGTCGCTTTTAATTGTGGGCATCATGTTTGGTCAAATAGCAGGTTCGCTGGTTACCATTTTACAAAACAGCAGCAATCCTGATTCGCTCAAATTGTTTGTGGTTTGGACATTTGGTAGCCTTTCGGCTGTTAGTTGGACTTACATGCAAGTCATGCTCCCACTCGTGGCTGTTGGCTTAGTATTAGCGTTAACCATCCAAAAATCATTAAATGGCTTGTTATTAGGCGAAAATTACGCACAAGGTTTGGGTATTAGCATTGTACGAACGCGCTTTCTCATTATCATTGCCGTAGCCTTATTAGCCGGAACAACCACCGCTTTTACGGGTCCCATAGCGTTCATTGGCATGGCTGTGCCGCATTTAGTGCGTGGATTATTCCGCACATCCGATCATCGTATAACACTACCAGGAACCATGTTGTGCGGCGCATCATTACTGTTGCTATGCGATTTGGCCACACAATTACCTGCCGATGGTTATACGTTACCTATCAACGCCATTAGTGCTTTAGTCGGTGCGCCCATCATTATTTGGATTATTTTAAAAAAGAAAAGTAATAATGCTTAGAACAACGAATTTATATATAGGATACGGACGTCGCGCGGTACAAAGTGATTTGAATTTACATGCCAACGCACGCGATTTGATTTGTCTTACAGGCACCAATGGCTGTGGTAAAAGCACCTTATTACGCACGTTAGCAGGCCTACAAAAGCCACTCAAAGGCGACATTACCATACAAGGAAAATCGGTACAAAAACTGAGTAATTATGAACGTTCCACGCTTTTCTCATTGGTTCTTACCGACTCGATTGATACGGAGAATTTAACCGTACATGATTTGGTTGCTTTGGGACGATTTCCATATACTAATTGGGCAGGAAGCCTCTCGGATACAGATGAAGCGAAAATAGCAGAATCGATACACCAAGTGAACTTAACACACAAAACACACTGTTATTTGAACGAAATAAGCGATGGCGAAAAGCAACGTGCGGTGATTGCCAAAGCGTTGGCACAAGATACGCCACTCGTATTGCTCGATGAACCTACGGCGCATCTCGACTTACCGAATCGTGTGGAAATCATGCTATTATTACGCCGTTTATCGGTAAATACGCAGAAAACCTTTATTCTATCGACACACGAACTCGATTTGGCGTTACAAATGGCAGATAAAATTTGGCTTATGAAGCCACAAGGCATAGAAGTGGGCATTCCTGAAGATTTGATGTTAACTGGCAAATTTCAAGAAGCGTTTGGCAGTCATGCGTTTCAGTTCGATGAAAATGATGGCCATTTTAAAATCAACCAT
>JARKSE010000032.1 GCA_029974315.1 Paludibacteraceae bacterium
AATGATTGAACCTTATTTATTAATAATTTAATTTTTTAATCTTATGAAAAAAATTACTTTCTTGGTAGCTGCTTTATGCGCTACAATGTTTGCAAGTGCTACAGAACTTGTTGTAAATGGTGGTATGGAAACAGGAACTGCAGGCTCTTTACCTGATTCTTGGAGTAATGGTGGTAAAGCAGGTTTTGTTATCGATGCAACAACCGCAAAAGAAGGCACATATTCTGCAAAATGTACCTCAACCAATGCTCGTCTAGAACAAACAATTGACGTTACTGTAGGTAAAAGTTACACTTTCTCATTTTGGTATGATGATTATGCTGCTACTAACGTAAACGGTTTAAAAAATTACAGTTTAATTGATGCTGCTACTTCATCAAGCTACATGGATGAAGGAACTCCTAAATTAGATGCTGCAACAGAATGGACTCAATACTCAAAAACATTTACAGCTACTGCTGCCCAAATGAAAATTAGTATCCGTTGTTACGAAGTTGCTTACGTAGATGAAGTATCTTTGGTATGCAACGATTGTGGAACCGTAGGCGTTGAAAATGTACAAGCAGCTGCTCCTTTGTTTAGCAATAACGGAACTATTTATGGTGCAGAAAACAGCCGCATATACACCATTACCGGTCAGGATGTAACCGAACAAAACGGTAAATTGAAAGGTGTTTATGTTGTAAAAGCCAACGATGGTAATGTACAAAAAGTAGTTGTGAAATAAACAACTTCTTCAAATCAATAAAAAAATGCGTTGAATTTCAGCGCATTTTTTTTGTTGGTTTATGGAATGATAACTTTCAAGTCCTGTTTGATGGCTTCTACCGTAACGGTACTTGGCATTGGAATGGCATCGCCATCACAGTGAAAAGGAGTCTTTGGTGGTAAATGAAATGTAATGCGCTCACAGTCAAATGTTTCTGTGTATTTTATTTTGTCTATCTGTTTTAAAAACAGACTAACAGACAAACGTATGGCACCAATAAAACCAAATGGTTTGACAATTGTAATGTTCAACCGCCCGTCTGTAAAATCGGCATGTGGCGCAATGTAGGCGTTGTATCCAAATTGGTGAATATTGGCGCAGTTGATGACAAAGGCTTTTTTTGTTACCTTTTTGCCTTCATATTCAAGAGTACATTTTGTTGGGGTGTAGCGGAAATATTCGCGAATGCAAAGGTAGAGATAATTCCAAAAACCACGTTTTTTATTGGTGGCAAATAGTTGGCTGATATGTGCGTCGAATCCAATTCCGCAGGTGCAGAAAAAAGGTACTCCGTTGGCTCGCCCGTAATCAATTTGCATAGTTTTGCCATGTTTTATGGCTTCTACTGCACTGAACGGGAGTAGGGTGGAAATTCCTAAATCGCGTGCCAATCCGTTGCCTGAACCAAGTGGCAGAATGGCTAAAGCAGTGTCGGTATGTACCAATGCACTTGCAATCTCATTGACGGTACCGTCTCCACCAACAGCTGCAATGATAGGAATTCCTTCACTGACAGCGTGTTGCGCCAATTCGCAGGCGTGTCC
>JARKSE010000041.1 GCA_029974315.1 Paludibacteraceae bacterium
GGACAATTAGCCATTTATGTACACAGTACAGAAGATATTAACGTATTGTGTATGAATTTGTTAAAAATTCCAGCAATCAAATCGGTGAAACGTATTTCGTAATCGTTACTAAAACAATAACAAATAGAATTTATAGTAAAACAAAACAAAGAGAACCAATATTTAAGCGGATTGAATAGTAAATTCAACCGCTTTTTTTGTTCTATAACTCCTATTTTTACTCTTGTAAATTGCTGTTATTTGTGTATCTTTGCATCATAGTAAACCTAAATTATTCAAACTGAGATGAAAGTTAAAATTATCAATAAATCGAAACACGCTTTGCCTGCTTATGCAACCAAATTATCAGCAGGAATGGATTTACGCGCAAATCTATCAGAGTCAGTGCTTTTGAAACCATTAGAACGCAAGTTGATTCCAACGGGTTTGTATATAGAGTTGCCACAAGGTTACGAGGCTCAAATTCGCCCACGTAGCGGTTTAGCTATAAAAAAAGGAATTACCATTCTCAATTCTCCTGGCACGATTGATGCAGACTATCGTGGTGAGATTTGTGCCATTGTGGTAAATTTATCTGCTGAAGATTTTCTAATTGAAGATGGTGAGCGTATTTGCCAAATGGTTATTGCTAAACACGAACAAGCCAGTTGGGTAGAGGTTGAAGAACTTTCCGATACCGAACGTGGTGCTGGTGGATTTGGTCACACGGGTAAAAAGTAAGCATTTCACTAGAATCATGAATAAACGTTTCTTTACTATTTTGTCACTCATCGTTGTAGGGTGTTTTGCGTTGCAGGCGCAATCGCTCGACTCGCTGTTTGTAGATAAACTAGCTAAGGAACAATTGAGTGATACTACACAGCAGCAACTGTTTGATTATTACTTTTTTCAAGGTGTAAAATATACGCATCAGAATCAACTCGATTCAGCTTTTGATGCATTTCAGCGCTGTCGGAAAATTGACAGTAAAAATGCTGCAGTCTATTTTGAAATTTCCAAGATTTTACAATTCAAAAAAGAGTCGGCACATGCTTTTATTTATCTGCAAACAGCTATTGATTTAGCCCCGAATAACACGCAGTATCGTGAAGTTTATTTGGCGTTTTTGGTAAGTCAAAAACATTTTGATGAAGCTATTGACGGCTACGTGAAATTAGCGAAACAAAAACCTTCTAATGAAACTTATCTGTATAATTTGTACGAATTATACGGTGCCACTAAACAACCTAAAAAACAGATCAAAATTCTTGACCAGTTAGAAAAATTAAATGGCGTTACCGAAGAGGTAATCTTTGAAAAGTTGGGTTTACTATTTCAAGTGAGGAATACCAAACGTGCCGAAAAAGAAATTCAAAAACTGATTGAAAAATTTCCACGTGAGTCAGCGTATGTTATTTTATTAGGCGATTTTTATCGTGAAATGGGACGAGAAAAAAAAGGTCTAGCTTGCTATCAAAGCATATTACAAAATGACTCTACTGATGGTTATGGACTCACGGCAATGGCGTCATACTATACGGATAAAAACCAGCCAGAACAAGCGAATAAGTTAATGCTTAAAGCATTGAACGACAAACGATTACCTCTTGATAATAAAATAAAATGGATTCGTTCGTATATTATCGATTTGGTACAAATACAGGAAGATAAAGGCATTTCAGATCTTTTCGCTACACTATTTTCGCTTTATCCCGATGATGAAGAGTTATTGAAATTACATATCGATTATTTAATTCACAAACGAGATATCTCTTCAGCTATCACACAGCAACGACGGCTATTGGAAATAAATCCAACTGACGAAGAATATTGGCATATTTTATTATCTTTGGAGTCTGAACCGTATAATCCCACAAAAGTGCTACAAGTATCAGATGAGGCTTTAGAACATTTCCCCCTTTCGCCTAATTGGTATTATCAAAAAACGAATGCACAAATTACCTTAAATCTTTTGGACGAAGCTTTAGTTACAATTGATTCGGCACTGACTTTTGTGGAATCCATTGATAAACGCATCAAAGGGATGTTTTTAGCGCTGAAGGCTGAAGTTTTTATTCGTCAAAAAAAATATAAATCGGCGTTTCTTCATTTCGATCAAGCATTAGAATTTGATCCAGCCAATCCGGCAGCCCAAAACAATTACGCTTACTATCTGGCACTTACCAATAGTGACTTACGTAAAGCTGAGCGTTTGATCAGTGAAGCGGTAAAAGTAGATCCTAAAAATGCTACTTATTTGGATACATACGCTTGGGTACTTTTTATGCGTCAAGATTATCGTTCTGCTAAATTTTATCAAGAACGTGCTATCGAATTAGAAACTGACAGCATAATTCTGGAGCATTATGGCGATATATTATTTGCTTTGGGCGATGTAGATGGCGCAGTGAAGTGGTGGAAAAAGTCGTATGATTCTGGTAATGAATCAGCTATTTTGAAACAAAAAATAGAGCAAAAGCAATATATCCCTGAATTGATTGTTCTTGAAGACGATGAAACGAACTAAATTATATATCGCCTGTTGTTTATTGCTGTTGGTTGGTGTGTTACCGTCATGTAAAACCAAGCAGATTACTCCTAAAACTTCGGAAAGTGGCGTGGTAGATTTTACCGTGGCTCAAGTGGTGCAACAGCAACCGCAATTTACCTATTTGAATATTTCAAAAATGGAGGTGAATTCCAATTATGGTGGGCAACAGCTCTCGTTTCGCGCTACCGTAAAAGCCATTACTGATAGTTTGTTGGTATTTTCGGTGCAGCCGCTATTTGGTGTTGAAATGTTTCGCTTAGAATTTAAGCCAAATTCATTTCGTATTATTGATAAATGGAATCGGAAATATAGCGACAACATATACGATGTTTTGCGTTATACATTAGGTGTTGATATTAACTTTAATGTGATTCAGGCACTGTTTTTTAATCAGTTATTTATTGTAAATGGCAAGGTTACTCCAAACCAATTTGTAGTGGAAACATTCCCCGAAGAGCCTGTACGTTTAATACACTTGGGAGCGGGTGTAATACATCGTTTTGAATTACTTGATAGCCAGATGTTTATCTCTAAAACTGAACTTATTGCCGAGAAAGGTCGTTTAACTTGCTTATACGCTAATCGTAGACTAAAAAACGGTGTGCGGTTCCCGTTGCTTCTTGACATGAGTATGCAATTAGGCACAAAAAAAGCTGATTTAGCCTGCCAAATCAATCAATTGGAATTTAATAAACCGTTCGAATATACGACTGTTAATGTGGAACGCTACGAACAAGTAGTGTTCTCGAAAATAATACCTTGAGATAGTTATGAAAAAGTTTGTGTCGTTTTTAATAGTGTCACTATGCGTGTTTCAGCCACTTTTTGCGCAGTCCATTGCTGAGCTTGAAAAGCAGAAAAAACAAGCACTCGAAAACTTAGCTCAAACCAATAAATTATTGAACGAAACCCAAAAATCGAAACAGGGTAGCGTCAATAAAATTAATTTGATTAAACGCAACATCAATGAGCGTAAAACCGTGATTCAGTCGATCAACGGACAGATTGCTGTATTGGAAAAAAACATCGATGTGTTGCGATCCGAAAAATATCAATTAGAAGAACGTTTGAGCTATTTGAAAGCAGATTATGCTAAGTTAATTCGCGAAACACACATGCGTCGTAACCATTTTTCACCACTGTTGTTTATTCTCTCCTCTGATAACGCAGGACAGGCATATCGCCGTTTTCGTTATTTGCAAGAGTTCAGCAGTTATCGTAAAAAGCAGGCTCTTGAAATTCAAGTTGTTACAGAACAATTGGTTGCTAAAGAAAAAGATTTGACGAATGATGTAGATCAAAAAGAACGTGCTTTGACAGAGAAAGAACGCGAAGCCAAAAAACTGGAATCTGACAGACAACAGGAGAGTAAAATGTTGACTCAATTGCAAAGAAAAGAGAAACAACTGAAAGATCAACAGAAAAAACAGCAACGCCAAGCAAATGAACTGAATAGTAAAATTCAGAAATTGATTGCTGCCGAAATTCGCAAAGAGGAGGAACGTCGTAAGAGAGAGGCGAGCGAATCGGCAAAACAAACTGGCAAGCCTGTGCCTACCACGTTTGAAATGAGTAAAGATGAACAGTTGGTGGCAGGTAATTTTGAAAAAAACAGAGGAAAGTTGCCATTGCCAGTTGAAAAGGGCTTTATTAGTGGGCATTTTGGCGTTCAACCGCATCCTGTGTTGAAACACGTCACTACCAATAATAAAGGAATTTATATACAAGCCCCTGCGGGTTCATCAGCACGTGCTGTATTTGAAGGCGTGGTAACACAATGTTTTATGGTGCCAGGTAGCAATAGCGCCGTGATAGTGAAACATGGAAACTACCGTACGGTTTATTCAAATTTAACGGAACTCTATGTTAAAGAGGGCGATAAGGTTTCTACCAAACAACAAATTGGCAAAATTTTTGTTGATACTGAAAATGATAATAAAACTGAATTGTATTTGATGCTCTATAGAGATACCTCTATTCAGAATCCGGAATTGTGGTTGGCAAGATAGTTTACCTAAAATGATAATTAAACAGTTTTTTGCCTTATTTTATAAGTGTTTTTAGGTTCAAAAAACGTTAATTGTTGTGTTTGTGGACGATAAATGTCATAATTTGAGATAAAAAGTTCTTTTCCTTTTTGGTCAGATGTTTCAGTAACATTTCTCATTCCGTAAGTCAAACTCCAAGGCGATATATTAGCAAACGAAAAAAGTTCTCGCACAAATTCGCAGTCATCATAAGTTATCAGCCATTTGTGCGGGCAGTTTTTCATTGTTCGGGCAAAACGTTCGTGGTCAAAACCTTTGTGAAGATTACCATTTTTGCCATATAGGGCTGATTTTGTAGCAGAATAATAGGGCGGGTCGAGAAATATAAACACGTTTTCGCCTTTCTCGTTTACAACTTCTTCATAATCAAGGTTGGTGATTTTTGCCCCGTTGATAACTTCGGCAAATTTGTTAAGTCGCTGAATACTACTTTCAGTAAAACGCCCTGTAAATGCGTGCTGACTAAAACCGCCACTCAAACTCGTTCCCGAAAAAGTTATGCGATTATAAATAAAAAAAGCTGCTGCTCGTTCTAAATCATTAAAGTTCGCTAAGTTGTCATTCAAAAAACAGTATAATTCTTTGCCTACAGGAAATTGTTTTCGCCATTCATAAATTTTATCTATCAGCTTATCAACGTTTTTTTGTGTCATTTCCCAAAACTTGTAAAGCTCAAAATAAATATCGTTTACCCAAAATGTTTTATTCGGGAAACGCTGTTTGGCATAAATAAACACCGACCCGCCACCCAAAAACGGCTCCCGAAACTCATCAAAATCGGGAATGAGTTTTGCAATGGTTTCAACGGCACGGCTTTTGCCTCCCGGGTATCGTAACGGGGATTTTATCATCGTGAATATTGTAGTTTTACAGTGAATTTATTTTTAATCGCTTCGTTCATAACCGTTTCTATCATTGCTTTTTGAGAAGACGAAAAACCATTCTTTTCAAAGTATGTGTCTCGTTCTTTTTTCGTGTCTAACGAACTTATCGAACCTTTTAAATGTGAAGATGATAAAAGCAAAACAGGGCAACTTTTCATCTTTTTGTTATTGGCTTTTACATCAGTTAAGTTGCTGTATAAAATCATTTTTAGCAAACCGTCTTTTATATCGCCCTTACTTGGTAAAATGCTATTTTTACTATGCTTACCTTCTATTAAGTAAATTGTTTCTTTTACAATTTCTATTTCATCAACCGTGAAAAAATATTGTCCGCCTAAATAATTGGTTATCGTTATTTTAGCCTTTGAAAGCGTCGATAAACTTTCTTTCGGTTGTTGGGTAACAAATTCTCTTGCTTGCGCTTTTTGTGCTTTTTCTCTCGAAAATTGCATAAACAGAGAGACATCTTTTCCAATTTTTTCCTTAAAATTATCAATACCCGAAATATTATGCAAAGCCACTTTTAAGTTTCTTTCAATTTTCAAATAAGCCGATTTTGTTTTGTCGATTATGTTGTGAAAATTAACGTTTAGTTCGTTCAAATTCCAATGTAACGCAGAACTGTGATACTGTTCTATTTCTTTGATTTTAGCAAGCACATAATCATTGTTAAATAACTGATTAGTAATTTTTTGTTTGTTTCGTTTATTTATTTCGGCTGTGTCGTAATAGGCAAAAATAACAAACACATCGAGCAACGACATCAACGATACAGTATCCCACTGAATAAAATCTCTATCGCCTTTTGCACCTTCATCTTTTACTATCGGAATAACGGTTATTTTCTTACTCATTCCCAATGAGTTATACACTCTTTCAAACGGATAAGAACGTGTACGCTTGGGCGACACCCATTTTGATACGGCAAACAGACTGTTTTTGCTTTTCAATAAACACGTAGCAGGAACTTTATTTATGTCAAACTCTTTAATATCAACCTCTTTCAATTTTTCTAAAAACAAAGGGCTGTATTTT
>JARKSE010000045.1 GCA_029974315.1 Paludibacteraceae bacterium
AGTAGCTTATTCTACTGTCTATCCCTTAACCATGTTTTTAAGAGTGCTTGCAGCTCAGTTGTTGATTTTGATATTTATATGATAGAAAACTCGTTTCTAATTATAGTGCTTAGTGTTTGACGTTTAATTGTTTAGCATTAAAATAACCTTTTTCAATTAATATGAATTATTAAAAAAAATAAAATTATGAAAAAACTATTCTTTCTTCTCATTGCAATAGTGGCTTGCTGGAATGTATATGCCACTGATGTGTCGGGACAAATTACCACCAGTACAACTTGGACAACGGCTAACAGCCCGTATGTGGTAACTGCTACGGTAACAGTAAATCCCGGTGTTACACTCACTATTCAGAGTGGCGTGGAAGTTCGGTTTGCAAATGGCACATCGCTCTATGTACGTGGTACACTGAATGCCTCCGGAGTTACATTTACATCCAATACCGGAACAACAGCCGGATTGTGGAGCAAGATTGAGCTGGCTGGAGGAAGCGTTGCTAACCTCTTGGATATAAACGTGATGTACGCTCAATACCCCATTCAGATAAATGGTGTGTGTAATTTCAATATATCCGGTGCTAACAGCTTTGCCAACAATACCTACCAAGGTGTGTATATATACGGTAGCACAATAAATTCAAATTTTACGCTGCCCAAAATTAATGTTCCCTATTTGATTTCAGGAATAAATGTAACTAACGGGGCAAAATTAACCATTGCACCTGGAAACACGCTAAAATTTTTGTTTAGAACAGGCTTATCCGTTTCAGCAGGAAGTTTAAATGCAATCGGTACGGAATCTGAACCAATACTCTTTACTTCCGTACGCGATGCTGATGCAGGAGGTTACACTGAAGCGGGCGGAGCAACACCCAATTTTTGGTACGGATTAGATTTTGCAAACGGAGATTCAACTGTAAATAAATTGAAATACTGTGCAATAAGATATGGAGGACATTCATACTACAATGGAGAAGCGTCTAATGTAGAAGTGAGTGAAAATGCAGGAGTAAGTATAACCAATTGCACTATTGAAAAATCACAAAGAGCATTGTGGATAAAAAGTGGTGGTGCCGTGAAACTAACCAACTCAACCTTAAACGGAATCGAATATCCGCTTGCAATGCGTGCCGATGCGGTTTTGGATGTAACCGGAAGTAATATTGATTTTACCGAAACGCAATACAAAGCTATCCTGCTGGCGGGAGGAGCCTATATGGTTAATAACGCACATTTAAAGATTATTCCATTTAACAATGCACCCAATATGGCGTATGCCAATAATGATTGGATTGGCGTTCCACCAGGAAAAACACTAACCATTGACCCAGGAGTGGTAATTAAAGGATTTAATTCCTACGGACGAATGGAAGTGCATGGAAAACTGATTGCCGAAGGATCCGCCGATAAACCCATTGTATTTACTTCGATGCACGATGATAATTACGGCGACCCGGGCGACAGCAACAACAATGGAGTTGCTACTTCTCCTGCATTTGAGCAATGGGCGGGAATGGTTTTTTATCCCGATGCCACTGCCGGTTCTTCGCTGAAATATTGTAATTTCCGCTACGTAAACTTTCCGCACGGGATTAGTTTTTTGGACGAAACAGTTTACCCTCATGCTACGCTTTCTTTTTTCGATGTTTCGCCCACAGTAGATAATTGTTCGTTTTTTGAGTGCAACTATGGCGTAAAAGCCTACGGAATTTCCACTGCCACTATTAAAAACAGTACGTTCAGCAACGTAAAGATTACGCCTGTGGCTTTTAACGCTTCCGCACACCCGATATTGGAAAACAACACGTGGGGAGCAAACATAAAAAAACGTGCGCTTGGATTATTAGGACAAAAAACGGGCAGCACGGGTAAAGTGAGCAAACTAAACGACGCCGGATATACCAATTTAACCTATTTTCTATTAGACCATTGGACGATTCCACAAGGAATTAATGTGGAAATAGATCCGGGAATAGTAGTCAAAGTGGGCGATGGATGTCACATTCACGTGCGTGGAGGGCTGAAAATTGCAGGAACAGCCGACGAACGAATTGTATTTACCGAAATGCGAGATGATAATTTTGGAGTACCGGCAGACATGGAGGGTGATGGTAATGCCTCGCAACCGGCTATAAACCGTTGGGGCGGAATAGCATACTACAACGGCTGTGACACCGAATTCAGCCAAATTAACTATGCCGACTTCCGCTATGGCGGATATCATGGACTAGGAGGCACTTATACTTATACATCCGGACTAGATCCGCTGACGAATGCAAATACATTGCACAACACATGGCGTTCGGGAGTACTTACGTTTTCGCGTACTGCCGTAAATGTTCAAAACAGTACATTCTTTTCCTGTGGACACGGATTGGCATATTACGGACCTGAAGCTACCGGATTAGCCACTAACGTAAGAATTGAAAATAGTGATCATTCTCCCATAGTTCAAACTTGGTCGGCTAAACCGACATTTAACAATGTTGAGTTTGTTAACAATGCAAATCAGGCTATATACTTGCAAGACAGTAGAATTGATTACAATGTTACACTAACCAAAACTGCCGGAATCATAGGAAGTAATACACCTGAAAATGCAGTGTATATTTCGTCTAACACACATATAAATACAAGTGCCAATGTGCAAGTCAGCCCGGGATTAATATTCAAAGGAACCGGATTTTATGTGGATGGTACACTTAAACTAAACGGAACTGCTGTCGAGCGGATAACACTTACTTCTATCCATGATGACAGCAAGGGAGGCGATACGAATAACAACGGAAATTCCACGACACCCGGGAAAGGGAATTGGCATTATGATTATTTCGGGATTACTTTTAGAAATACCACGGGCGAAAATAGTATAAAATTTACCGATATAGCTTATACATATCATGGTATTTGCTTTCTTAGTTCTGTTGCTACTGTAGAAGATTGCAAAATTGAGCAATGTTCCGACAAAGGAGTATCCATACAGAGAACTTCCAATGCCGTTATCCGCCGTACAGCATTTAATAATCTGCAAGTACCTGTACATAAACACGCTTTCAGCACAGCTTCACTTCACGAAGGCAATACCGCTTCCAACGTAAGCATTATGGGTATTGAGCTGATAGGTGAAACCTTTAATACTTCAGGCACCTTACCACTTTATACTTTTGCCGGAAATACTGATATTACCTATTGGTTAACTCAAACATTGACAGTAGGAAGCGGCACTACATTAACCATACCTGCCGGAGCGAGCTTTAAAAGAAATCAGGATAATTATTTGTATAACTGTTTTGATGTGAATGGAACGCTTAATATTGCCGGAACAGCCGAAAAACCGGTTGTAATTACAGACCAACGAGATGATAACTACGGTTCTCCGCTTGATTTTAATCAAGATGGAACTGTGACCCAAAATTACGGTAGATACAACCACACATTTATCAATTTTAACAGCGGTTCATCGGGTACATTGGAACACTTGGTGTTGAAAAGCAATGGCTATGGCGTAATAACAGCAGGAGCTTCGCCTACACTGCGTAATGTGCTTTTTGACAATTTGTCGCGAGGAGTGCGAATGACCGGTATAGGAACAGCACCAGTAATAGAAAACAGCGTATTTAACAATGTAACTTTTCCGCTTGAAACCTCATTGCTTTGTTTCCCCGCCTCTTTGACAGGAAACACCTTTAGCGGATCTTCTTACAAAGGAATAAAAGTAATGAATGAAACACTCAATCAAAATGTTACGGTAAATCCGCTTCCATTTGGTGAAATGACCAATGCGTCTTATATTTTTGAAAATTATGTAGTAAATGCAGAACTGACAATAAATCCGGGAGTGAAATGTAAATTTTTAGATTACACAGGAATGACTGTCAATCGTTGGCTCAAAGCTATTGGAACAGCAGAAAAACCGATTGTGTTCACTTCTATTTACGATGATTACTATGGTGGTGACACCAATGCCGATAGTACTGCTTCGGTAGCGAACGGTTCGTATTGGTATGGTATCCAGTTTGCCGATGCATCTATAGATGCCGATTGTCAATTGAAACATGTGATTGTGAAAAATGCCTATGAGGCAGTTACTACCACCGGAGCAAGCCCGACGTTAGAATACGTAACTTTCTACACAAATAGAAATGCAGTGCATGCAACAGGTGCGTCTAATCCGGTAATTAATAACTGTGACTTTGTAGGAATGAGCCAACGTGCTGTCAATAATGTGAATAAATCATTTATCATTCAGGCACAGAATTGTTGGTGGGGAAGTGCCGAAGGACCTGTTGTTGCTACAGTACCTTCAGGTACACGTCAAGCGATTAGTGAAGGGGTTAACGTAACTCCGATTTTTACATCGGGATTAAATCAGCCTTTGATTGGCGATGTAAGTACCAACGGAACAGTTCAAGCTTATGATGCTTCATTGGTTTTACAAGCTGCTGTTTCGGCAATTACGCTAAATCCGGCTCAAACAATTGCTGCAGACGCAAGTGGCGATGGCAGTATTACGGCTTATGACGCTACATTGATATTAGAATACGTAGCCGGAATAAATTCTAATATGCCGGGAAGTTTGAAAGCGCTTCGCTATATAGAGCCTTCGCTTACGGTAGGTTCCGGTGAGATTACTCGTGAAAACGATTTGTTACTTCCTTTGGTGCTGAAGGGTATGCCCTCGTCTGTAGGTGTGGATATGGTACTTACTTTTAACCCGACTTTATTGCAGGCAATAGAAATACTTCCGGCTATCAATACAGGTTTTATGCAGGCTACACGTGTTGATAATGAAAATGGACGAATTTACCTCGCAGCAGCTTCTACGGACGGGAAAGCAGGAGAAGATTGGAACATGGTTCGTTTCCGTGTTTCGGATAATGTAAAAGCCGATTTTCAAACCAATATTTCAGCAGAATTATTACTTGTAAACGAAAAAAATGAAACTTCTGCCGCTACTGCAGGAACAGTAATATTCCGTTCTCCAACCGGTTTTGATGTCGGGGATTACGATGTTGAAGTTCGCTGTTTCCCAAATCCTGCAACGGATGTAATATATCTGTTAGGAGTTTCAAACGAAGCGAAAGTAAGTATATTTAATATCTCAGGACAAAAAATTCAAACAGTTGTTTTAAGTAAAAATAAACTGAATATCAGTTCTTTCAGTAATGGTTTGTATTTTATGGAAATAGAACACAACGGAAAAGTACAAAAATTGAAGTTTTTGAAAAAATAGAGAGTAAAAGCATATAAAAGTTCGTAATGCTTCTGAAAAAATATTATTTCTATAACTTCAAAAAGAAAAAAATGAAACATATAAAATATTATATTGCATTTTGTCTTCTTGCTTTCATACCGTTTGTGGGACTGGCGCAAAACCCTGTTTTTTCCCTACCCACAGGTTTGCAAATGACCGTAGGAGAAACGATAGATGTGCAGTTGTCCGTTGATACGGATTTATCACCGCACAATGTGCTCGCTTATACTTTTGCTGTAAGCTATAATTCTAATTTGCTTCAAGTAAAAAATGTACAATACGATGCCAAATTGCAAAACTTCTCAAATGTAGCAAACACGCAGCAAGCAGGTAAAGTTAAATTGTCGGGAGCTGCTACAAGCAAAATAGAAGGAAACGGTACGCTCATTACGCTTACGTTTGAAGCATTGGCAGCAGGAAACGCACCGCTGAGTTTTATTGTAGCCGAATGTGTACTAAACGAGGGCGCACCCACAGCTTCCTATCAAAATGGGAATGTTCTTATTGCCAATAAACCTACGATCAAGGTTTCTCCCAATACAAGTTTTTTAGCTGTTGGTCAAACCGCACAATGCAGTGTGAGTGGGAATGTTACCAACCCTGTTACGTGGGGAGTAACGAATTCTCTTGTGGCAAGCGTATCGGGAACCGGTTTGGTAACAGCTTTGGCACATGGGAGCACAAAGATTTTTGCAGTAGATGCTGCCGGACTTCGTGATACAACCGATGGTGTTTTCAATGTAACGGCAGTACGATTATCCATTCCCACCAATATGGAACAATGGCAAGGTTGGGAAATAACAGTGCCTGTCAATACGACCGATTTTAGCTCTTTGAATATTGTTTCGGGACAATTTAGATTGACTTATAATGCGAATGTATTACAATTTTTGGGAGTAGATAAAGCAGGCACATTGCTTGAAAATGTTTCAGTATCGGCAGGTGAAACAATTGGTGGAACCCTGAATTTTGCTTTTGCTTCTGCACAGCCTTTGGGAGCAAGTTCAGCCGAACTTATCAAACTACGTTTTCAAGTGCTTCACAATGCAACATCCGGAACGGGATTAAATTTTTCCAATGTAATTTTCAACGAAGATATTGTTGCCGTAACCGATAACGGGTATTTCACACCAAAAAAACTTCCCGTACTCAGTATTTCTCCTGCAAGTGCAAGTTTAGTAGCCGGTGATTCGCTACTTTTTGCCGCTTCAAACGGGAATCCTCCTTATACGTGGACAATTAGCGATAGTCGCGTAGCTAAAATTCGTCCAAATGGCTGGCTGATAGGATATGAAGGTGGAACAACCGACCTTACGGTAACCGATGCGGTTGGTGCAACAAAAACCATAAGCAACATAATTGTATCAGATATGCGGATGTACTTTTCCGCAGACACATTGGAACAAGTTGAAACCATAACCTACACGGATTGTTTTACAGATTCAATCCCGATTGGACGTCCCGCAATTTCAGCTATTGAAGGTGAAATATCGGTATCTAACAGCAATGTAAAAATCTTGGATATTGAAACGGATAGCACTTTTACCGCCGGTTGGCAAAAAGTGATTACACGAATTAATGACCAACGCATTAAGTTTTACTTGACAGGTGCTACTCCTTTCCGTGAAAAAGGAATTGCATTCAGACTAAAAACAGAACTTTTACCTGCATTTAAAGAATATCACAGAGCGGATGTCCGATTTCATAACACACAGGCAAATGAAGGAACTCCGGATGTAAAATTTATTGACGGAATCATTGAAGGAAAGATTTTTACTGAACAAGATAAAACTATTTGTTTGGGAGAAAGTACAGGTGTGCTTACCGTACCTGATGCAGAGGGAAAAACCATCAGTCGCTGGCGAATTCGAGTGCGTAGACCTGTACCTACGGAATGGATTACGATAAATAATACAACAGCTACATACACTCATACTCCTGATAAACTTGGAGAATGGGAATATGTGGCAGAAATAAATGGCGTACTTACAAAGGTTGTCAATATTTTAGTAAAAACTATTCCCGATGTAACGGGTGTTATCCGAGGTGATACCGTATTTTGTAATGTTCCGCAGGTACTTCGATATGTGGTACAGCGTCGTCCTGCGGCGACAGAATACCGCTGGAACTACACAGGAAGCGGAGTGATTTTACATACAAATCAAAACATACTCGATTTGGAAATTACCTCAGAAGTTACGCCGGGAAATTTGGAAATGCGAACAGCCAATTTCTGTGGTGAAAGTGAACAAAAACTTGTACTGGAATTAAAACCAACAATTCAACCTGCAAGTTTTAACTTTGACAATGAAAAGCCTTATTATAATTTAGACACCATTGCTTTTACAGATACTTCTGTCGGTGCATTGGCTTGGGAGTGGAGTGTTATTCCGGCAAGCGGAGTACTGTTTGTGGATGAAACTACAGCTAATTCCCAACACCCAAAAGTACAGTTTACAGAAACAGGTAACTTTACTATAAAGCTGAAAACGACCAACTCATGTCGTGTTGATTCTTTTATGCAAACAGTTGTTGTTCATCCATTTAAGAATGGAGAGTTGTTGGTAGATAAAAATGCCGATTGTTTTGGAAGCACCTTCCGTGTAGAACTTACGCAAAGTACCGGAGTAGTAGCTGTTTGGCAAATAAAACCGGAAGATGCTGCAGAATGGGTTGATTTGGATATGCCTCCTACAACAGTAATAAACTACACACCTCAAACTGCCGGTAAATATTATCTGCGAGCAAAACTTGCGGGCGATAGAGGTTATTCCGGTGTTATAAGTATTACGATGTATCCTATGGTAGATACAAGTATAACAAATACAAAAAATGTATTGACAGCTGTAGCAGAAAATGCAACGTATCAATGGCTGGATTGTGATAACAATATGGAACCAATTGAAGGTGCAACTAATCGGATATTTACTGCAACCGAAAAAGGAAATTATGCCGTGGAAGTAACACAAAACGACTGTAAAGCTATTTCAGAATGTGTTGCAGTAACCGATGTGGGAATAAATAATCCTTTTGCCGATAAAATGCAATTGTATCCTAATCCTACTGAGGGAGAGATAATTTTAAATACAGGAGCGAAATATGCGGATTTGATTGTAAAAATAACGAATATGCAAGGACAGTTAATCAGTCTGTTTGCTTTCAATAATCAACAAATTATTAAATTAAACGTGCAGGCACCGGCCGGAATGTATATATTGACTGTTATTAGCAAAGATAAAAAAACAGATTTGAAGTTTGTGAAAAAGTGATACTTGAAACTATTTCGAAAATTAAGGTTGTAATTTATTAATTCACAACCTCGTATGCGCTGTCTCTTTTGAGAAACTATATATTTTTTTTATAAATCAAATTCGTTTAATAAGTTTTTAATTCCCTCTTCTAAATTAATTTTTGCTTCCCAGCCTAATAAAGTTTTAGCTTTATTTGTGTCGGCGTAACAATCATTAATTTCTAATTGTCGTACTTGTTTTTTATAGTGAGCGGTAAATTCAAATTTTGAAAATTTCTTTATGATATTAACCAATTCATCAACAGAGTAGGAAACACCTGTTCCAAGATTAAAGATTTCAAAACCGTTAAGATTTTTATTTACAGCACAAACAACAGCATCGGCAATGTCGTTGACATGTATATAGTCGCGTTTTGGGTTGGGGTCGGCTAAATTTACAGTTCCGCTTTTTATTTGTTTTTAAATAGTCGGTATTAAAAAGTTTTCATTTTGTCCGTTACCGTAAATGTTGAATGGGCGAAAAACTGTAACCGGAACGCCAAAATCTCTAAAATAGCCTCTACACAGCTCTTCTCCTATATATTTGCTTTGTGCATAGGGATTGTGCGGATTAATGGGATGATTTTCGGTAATAAGTAAACTTTGTGGATTTCCATAAATGTATGAACTGAAAAATATAACTTTTGCTTTGGTAATTCTCGCAGTTTCCAATACATTTAGAGTTCCTAAAATATTTGTTTTATAAAAACTGCTCGGATTATTAAACGAATCGGGAACAAACGATTTTGCAGCTAAATGAATGATTATATCTGCTTTCTTTACGTTTTTAAACGTATCCATATTTGTAATGTCGTATCCTGACAAGTAGTCCATTCCAAAAATAGTGTGCCCGTCCGTTGTCAGTTTTTTACATAACACTTTACCGATAAAACCGGCATTTCCTGTTACTAGTATATCCATAGGTTTACTTTTTAATGGTTTACTGCAAATATAGTTTTTATTTTGCTGTTTTTAAACGTCAAAGGTACACATTTTGAAAAATATTTCATAACATTTTTGCACTTTTATTGCTCGTCACGCTAAAAATATGTATTTTCGTCCTTCCAAATTTATTGCGTTATGAAATCTTTTCTACGACAGATAGCCGAACAATATTATACTGCCTACGGCAAGGAGATTTCCGATTTTTGTTTCGTGTTTCCCAACAAGCGCGCGGGACTGTTTTTCAAAAAGGAGTTGGCGGCTGTGATGGATGGTAAAACGCCAATTTTTGCGCCGTCGATGCTTTCTATCAACAACTTGCTGCTCAACTATTCCGATATTAAGGAGGCGGAACATGTAACGCTTTTGTTTCAGCTTTACACTGTCTATAAGCGTGTTACCCAATCCGATGATACGTTCGACAATTTTTACGCTTTCGGCGAAATGCTGTTGAGCGATTTCAACGAAGTGGACACTTATTTGATAGATGCGCACCAAATTTTTACGTACATATCCGATTTGAAAGAAATTGATAATCAGTTTAGCTATTTTTCGGCGGAGCAGATAGAGATAATAAAACGTTTTTGGGGACATTTTTTGTCCGGCGACGAAAAACCGTTTAAACTTTACTACCTAAAAATGTGGCAAAGTTTGGAAGAGGTTTATCTACAATTCAAAGCAGCCCTTGAAGCGCGCAAAATAGGTTACAGTGGTATGATTTTTAGGCGTTTGGCTGAACGTATGAAACGTGGCGACGATTTGCCTTCGGGTTATAAGAAGATGATTTTTGTAGGTTTCAATGCTCTTAATCCGATAGAAAAAACGGTAATGTCCTACTTTAAGAAACGTGAGGCAGCTGATTTTTATTTCGACTATCAATCGCCGTTGTTGAAGCAAAACGAGGATTTTGTCAAACAGTATATCAAGACAAACCAATCGGCGTTTCCGTCACAGTTTACATTGGAGGAGGAGGGAAGAGCGGAACACCACATAGAGGTGGTGGCGGTGCCGTCGAAAATTGGTCAGGTAAAAGAGACGTATCGTATTCTTGATAAATTATTTACTGAAAAAAATGATGAGGACGCCTATTTGCGCACGGCGGTAGTTTTGCCCGACGAACAGTTGCTTATGCCGCTTTTATATTCCATTCCGCCGCAAGTGGACACCGTCAATGTAACGATGGGTTTTCCGCTGTCACAAACCCCGATAGCCGGATTTATACAGAAAGTGGTGGATATGCAAAAAGCCGTCCGGCGCTCTAAACAGACCGAAACTATTTATTACAAGCCCGTTTTGGCGTTGCTGCGTCAGCCGTATGTGCAAATGGCTGCGGGCGAAGAAGTGACTAATTTGAAAGCGAAAATTGAGGATAAAAATCTTTTTCAAGTGCCGACTGAACTGTTGCATAAAGGCGAATTTTTAACCCTGCTTTTCAGTAATTGCACTACGGCTGACGGTGCTATTGACTATTTTTCGGAACTTGCGCACTTGCTTGAAAATGTTATTCCGCCCGAGAATAAATTGGACAGAGAATTTTTGTTTTACTACAAAAAATCGGTGAATTTG
>JARKSE010000048.1 GCA_029974315.1 Paludibacteraceae bacterium
ACGTATGTTATTGCTAACCGTTTTTTCGTATGTACTAAATAAGTCGTTATTAATGTTCTGTTCGAGCTTGTCAAATTTAACAGACGAACCTTCTACCATTGTACCGTCTGCGTTAAATTCAGCTTCGAGCATTAAGATAGAGCTTTCGTGGTTGCCGCTCTCAAACTTCTTTAAAACCTCTTTTGCAGCTTGTTGCTCTTCATCGGAATTAAATTTGCTGTGATACATTATGTATTTTGCGAAAAAGCCTTTGCGCAATTCCGTATTTTTGAACAACTTGATTTGGCTTTCAGTATCAGCGTCTTCTATTACCGTATCAATAAAGCTCAAAGGGTAAACCATCTCGTCGTCTAAACGAAGTATAGATATTTGAACTTTGTAATTACGACCATATTTCTCAAATTGTCTTTGTACAACATTTTTAAGAGGATTGTAAACGTTAATTTTCTCAACATCTTTTAGATTATATTTCATGTCCGCCGACTTCTCCCAATTGTCGTACACGTGTATAAAACCGCTATAATCATTACTATCTTTTTTGCCATAACGACAATACTTATACGGTACAAATTCGATGCTCGTTTTTTCGGCTAAAGCATTATACCCAACCTGAACCGCTGCCGCTTTTTGTCGGCTAATATCGTGAGCAATTTGTGAAAGTAACTTGTAAAGTGTAACATCGCCCAACTCGTTAGAACTTACAACAACACTATTAAGCGATTCATCGGCAAAACCATCACCAATAATAAAAGATTTTAGCTTATCAGCTGCACATTTAGCTGTTACTGAGTTATTAATCAAACGCTCCACCCGTTGTGGATACGAGTTGTCAATTCCATTGTTGTAAATACCTTTCTCTTTGTCAAGTTTTACAACATTTCTTTTGATTATTTCGGCTAATGATAGTTTCATTTCCTTTTATTTTTTGTTTTTGCAGCCTTTTTTACCACTGTGCTGACCTTTTTAACCGAAAGTAAAACAGGTTCAGGCTTCTCATCGCCAAAGATAGTGATATATTTTTGCGGTTGCAACCGACGAAGTTCATTTTTTTGCTTTTCTGTCATATTTTCGACATCTGTATAAACGCCTTCAAAGTATATTTTCATAGCCAATTGAATTT
>JARKSE010000070.1 GCA_029974315.1 Paludibacteraceae bacterium
TACACAGTGCCTACGGACGACAATAAAAAATGGATCACTCAAAACTTATCTGGTGTTTACGGAGAAACAAAAGTTACTAACAAACCAGTAGCTCCTATCAACAGTGTAGTTGCTCTAAAAGTTGACGTTTCTGCAATGAAATTTACTCCAGAAAACTTAGATATCATTCGTGGTTTACGTCTAAAAGACAGAGGTACAGATATCAACTATTGGGTTGTACCAGGTAGTTATCCTTATGCTCATTTTAACTAATTAAGGAAGTTTTTTGTAGAACAAAAATTTAAGAATTATGAAAATAAATAAAATAATCATGACAGTATTGCTGCTTGTTGCAGCAACTATTGTTACATTTGCTCAAGCTGAAAAAGAGGCTCAAGATTTTGGACCTAAGGCTGGCGATGTAGGGCTTGGAATTGACATTGTTCCCATTTTTGATTATGTTGGTAAGTTGTTAAACAACTCGGTAAACGGTAGTTTAAATCAGTTTGCTGGTGAAACTTGGGACGTTAATACTGGCGATGCCTTTATGAATCCAACAGCATCTATTTTAGTAAAATACATGGTAACTGATAATATCGCAGCACGCGCTAATATTGGTATACAACATCGTTTTACAAAAACTTTGGAATATAGACAAGACGATGCTGCTGTATTCTTGGATCCGCTTTCTGAAAAAGAGGTTATAGACACTCGTATTTCTAACAGATCAGGTGCTGCAATCTCTTTAGGTGCTGAATATCGCAGAGGATACAAACGCATTCAAGGATATCTTGGTGCTGATTTGCTATACGGGTTTACCAAAAATGCTGATCGCTACAGCTACGGTAACAAAATTACCGATATCAATCAAACTCCTTCTAGACCTGGTGCAGGATTTATTGTAACTCCTCCTGTAGTAAACGGTGACTGGACTCAAACTTACGTTTTGGAACATTACAACCAAGGTCACAACCAATTCTTAGGTGTTGACCTACGTTTAGGTGTTGAGTTCTTCTTAGCTTCTAATCTATCATTAGGTGGCGAAGTTGCTTATTACATGTACGGAAAAATGGGTGCACAAGAGTGGATGAAAACCGAAGGTTGGAATGCTACTACCGGTCAATTAGAAGAACGCATCGAAACTATTTCTCCGGGAAACAATGCCTTTGAATTAGGTACTAACAACATTGGAGGTAAATTGTACATGATGTTCTATTTCTAAAAATAGTTTAGAAATTTAATTGAACTAATACAAGTAAGAGGTTGCCTAATGAGACAACCTCTTATTCTTTTTGATAAATCCTAACCAAAATCCACTCTATATAATAACAAATTATTTATTACCTTTGTCGCATTAACTACACACTAATGAAACAATTTACAATCAATGAATTATATGAGGTGTTTTGTCAACACCCAACCATAACCACCGACAGTCGAATTTGTCCTGAAGGTTCACTTTTTTTTGCCTTAAAGGGCGACAATTTTGATGGGAACCATTTTGCACTCTCTGCACTCGAAAAAGGCTGTCAATATGCCATTATTGACGACAAGAGTTATGCTATTGATGACCGTTTTATTGTAGTTGAAAATGTTCTTAGCACGCTACATCAATTGGCCACTTTACATCGTAAAACGCTCGGGACACCTATTGTTGGTATCACTGGAACAAATGGAAAAACCACAACCAAAGAGTTAATTTCAGCGGTACTTTCCGAAAAATATCGGGTTCTATACACACAAGGTAACTTAAACAATCATATTGGCGTGCCGCTTACGCTGTTGCGCTTAACCAAAGAACACGATATTGCTGTAATTGAAATGGGAGCAAATCATCCTGGAGAAATTAAAACACTTGTCAATATAGCTTGTCCCGATTGTGGTTTAATTACCAACATTGGCAAAGCTCACCTCGAAGGATTTGGCTCACTCTACGGTGTATTAAAAACCAAAGGTGAACTATACGATTATCTACGTGAACACAACGGACACGTATTCATAAATTCAAATAACGCATTATTAAAGTCGATTGCGCATAAATTAAACGTTACCACTTACGCTATTAGCGGCAACGCAGATATACAAGGTTCAGTCACTGCTTGTTCGCCTTTTGTGTCAATCAAGTGGCATAAAAAAGGTGAAATCCCACACACAGTTGATACTCATTTTGTTGGTAGCTATAATGCCGAAAATATGTTGGCTGCAATTACTGTTGGATTGCACTTTAACATTGCACCTCAAGCCATCAATCATGCCTTAAAAACGTACAGACCACAGAATAATCGTTCGCAGTTTGTAGAAACCGAACATAATCGGTTAGTCGTAGATGCTTATAACGCCAATCCTACAAGTATGATGGCAGCTTTGGAAAATTTCAAAACAATGGAATTTTCCAACAAGGGTGTTATTCTGGGTGATATGCTCGAATTGGGTTTACAAAGTGAAGAAGAACATCGTCATATTGTGGAGTTCTTGAAACAAGGTCAGTTTACATCGGTTTATTTAGTTGGCAAACACTTTGGAGCAGTAGCCGATCAATTCCAACACTTTGAAACAACAGCTGACTTAATCGCTTTTTTAGAAAAACAACCTTTGCAAAATAAAACGCTCTTAATCAAAGGTTCCAATGGTATCGGGTTGACCAAAATAGTACCTTTATTATAATAATGGACTTTTTCAATGAGAAAAATCATTGTTTTACTACTGCTGATGGTGAGTTTAACTGCTTGTATAAGCAACGTCGTTTCGCCCATACCAAATTCTGCAGTTGCTTTAGAAATAAACATCTTACAAGATGCTCCAGAACTCAATACGATTGGTGGCGTTGTTGAATTTACATCAACTTTTCGCCCTTATCAATATTTGGGGTTTGGCGGTATTGTTATTTTTCATAATTTCGACGACGAATTTGTCGCTTTCGATATGGCCTGTCCACATGAGGTAGAACGCACTACACGTGTCTCAGTAAATATGGCAGGACAAGCCGTGTGCGCAAAATGTGGATCCACGTTTGACATTGGCTATAGCCAAGGATTTCCAGTAAAAGGTCCTGCACGCTTTCCTATGAAACAATATCACGTGGTTATAGCCGGTGATATTTTAAGAGTTTATCCATAAAAACAGAATATATGCCCAATCCTTCACAACGTGGCCTTTTAATGCCACAATCACCTATTAGAAAACTTGCTCCTTTAGCAGATAAAGCTAAAGCACGTGGTGTAAAAGTATTTCATTTGAACATTGGTCAGCCCGACTTAAAAACGCCTCAGGTTGCACTTGATGCGTTAAAAACAATTGACCGTACCATTTTGGAATATAGCCCAAGTAATGGCTTTAAAAGTCTTCGTATGAAGATGATGAATTACTATAGCAAATTCAACATCGATGTTAGCATTGAAGACATTATCATTACTACAGGAGGTTCAGAAGCTGTACAATTTGCCTTTATGAGCTGCCTCGATCCGGGTGATGAAATCATTGTTCCAGAACCTGCATACGCCAACTATACTGCTTTTGCAATTGCTGCGGGTGCAGTGATTCGTCCAGTAGTTTCCAGCATCGAAGAGGGATTTGCATTACCATCGATCAATGAGTTTGAAAAGTTGATTACACCTAAAACTAAAGGAATTCTCATTTGTAATCCGAACAATCCGACAGGCTATTTGTATACACGCAAGGAGATGAATCAAATTCGCGATTTAGTACAAAAACACAATTTGTTCTTGTTCTCCGATGAAGTTTACCGTGAATTTTGCTATACTGGCGCACCTTATATTTCGGCATTTCACCTAGATGGCATTGAACAAAATGTAATTTTAATTGATTCCGTTTCAAAACGTTATAGTGAATGTGGTATTCGTATTGGCGCATTAGTTTGCAAAAACAAAACAATTCGAGAAAGCGTCATAAAATTCTGTCAAGCAAGATTAAGTCCGCCACTCATCGGACAGATTGTGGCAGAAGCCTCTATTGATGTTGAAGAGGATTATTTACTCGAAGTATACAATGAATATGTTGAACGACGTAAATTCTTAATTGATGGACTAAATCGTATCCCAGGAGTTTACTCACCTATTCCCATGGGTGCCTTCTATACCGTTGCACGTTTGCCCATTGATGATTCGGATAAATTCTGTGCGTGGTTATTATCTGACTTTGAATATGAAGGACAAACCGTTATGATGGCGCCTGCATCGGGTTTCTACACTTCGCTAAAAGATGGACGTCAAGAAGTACGTATTGCCTACGTTTTAGACAAAGAAGATTTACGGCAAGCACTCGTTGTACTCAAAAAAGCCCTCGAAGTTTATCCAGGCAGAACACTTGAAAAAGAAAAAGATAATTGATAATAGAAAAAATAACATTATCTTTGTGAAAATAAAAAACCTTAATTTAAATAAACATGAATATACCAAGTAATTTGAAGTATACCAAAGAACACGAATGGATTCGTGTCGAAGGTGATGTTGCATACGTTGGCATTACCGATTTTGCTCAAAGTGAATTAGGTGAAATCGTATTTGTTGAAATTGAAACCGTTGGTGAAACGTTAGCCGAAAATGATACTTTCGGTTCTGTTGAAGCGGTGAAAACTGTGTCCGACTTATTTATGCCAATGTCTGGTGAAGTTTTGGAAATGAATGCAGCACTCGAAGATCAACCTGAACTTGTAAACAACGATCCCTACGGCGATGGTTGGATGATAAAAGTTTCTGTTAGCAATTTAGCTGAACTCGACACATTATTAGATGCAGAAGCTTATAAAGCGTTAATCGGGTAATACTCTACAAATACACAATAAAAAACCTTCCAATTACTTGGAAGGTTTTTAGTATCCAACCACTTTATGACACAGATAAAAACAACTATTTTAGCACTCGGTAGTAATCTTGGTGACAGACAAACTAATCTTATTAAAGCAACTGCGCTCATTAGCAATCGTATTGGAAAAATTATTGCACAATCGAGTGTTGTTGAGACGGAACCGTGGAGATTTGTGTCAGAATATCCGTTTGTTAATCAAATTATTATTGTACACAGTACGCTGTCAGCTGAAGCTATTTTAGCATCAACTCAACAGATAGAAAAGGAATTAGGGCGCATTACGAAATCAACAGATGGACACTACACCGATCGCCTTATCGATATCGATTTGATTGATTATAATGGAGAAATTATAGAAAAAAATCACCTGCAATTACCTCATCCACACATGCACGAGCGCTTGTTTGTATTAACTCCCTTGTGCGAAATTTTACCTACATGGGAACATCCCATCTTTCATAAAACCGCTCAAGAACTCAACGATGAACTTAGAGCTTATAACGAAAACCAACACTGATCAATTCTTTAAATTGTAATTTCGGCTTTTCATTATCTGGTAAAACAATGGTGGAATCGAAGCGTGGATTAAGCGAAATGCGCGCCGACATAAAACGATTGATAATGAAATTACCAATAATTTCCCAATCGACCTCAACACCCTTATAATTAGTATAAAACGAGAAGTTTGTTTCTAATTTTATATCCGTGGAAAACTCATACTCCCACTTCACTTTCAACTTGCTACCAAGCTCATGTTTTGCTTTTCGCCCTGTTTCAACACCAACTTTATCAGCAATACTGAGTGACACGCCCGCTCGTTTAGTTGTATCAGATACATAAATCATTTTATACGACAACGGCGATAAAAAAACCGATAATTTATCATGTTTGTAATCGACACCAAGCGACATATAAAAACGAATTGGCGAAAACGGAGCGGCTACTCGTTGGTAGTTGTTAGTGACATACGTGTTAAACAAAGGCGTTGAGAATTCCGCTTCACCCGTATAGAAAAAGTTTTTCGTCTTGGCTACTCGCAATCCTAATTTGGAAGTTAGTTTTACCAAATCATCATTAGTGCGAAACGAACGCAACGTATCGGAACCAGCAGTATTAAAGCTGAATTTAGCATTGAGTTGATTATCCCATTGCAAATTTTTCTTATTGTTATAATTCAAATTCCCTTTGATAAAGAAATGGGTCGCCAAGTTACTTTCGCCACCAGTATACCAATTATCTGAAATATAACTTTGAGATATTTGCGCTTGTAAATCTGCATTATAAGTCCATGGACTAACCTCCAACTTAAACATTTTAATTTGATCTGCCGTGTTGAGCTTTATACGATCTACTTTCAGTTTTGGCTGTTCGTCAGTTGAGAACTCTATTCTTCGGTTAATAATTTCAGCAATATTAGGCAATTGCGATTCATGATAAGTGTAAATGGCTGGATCTTCCTTAAACAATTCCGCCTGCGCAGCTTGTCGCAAAGAGGCAATAATTTCAGCTTCTGTTTCAGGCATTTTGGCAGTTTTTTTAGCCGTAGAAAAAACCCATTCTTCCATAAATAAAGGATTATATGGTACTCTATCCAAGGCTTTACTACGAATTTGTAGAGAATCCTCTTTTGTTATAAAGTCAGCTAAAGTCATAGGAATAGTATCCAACCATTCTACCGGTTTTATCGGAGTTACTTCTGGTTGAATCGGTTTTATAATAGGTCGGGAAACGATATGTATTTTATTAGAATCAGATTCGGGGAGTGGCTCTAGCGGTTTAAACTGAACACGGGGAGCTATCGCAGTATCTTGAAGCGTTTCTACCACTAAAGTGTCAACCACAAGCGTATCTACGCCTGCGTACTCTTCTAACCAACGAACTACGTCATCAGTTGTAACCACTTGGATAGAATCCACAGGAGTTGCCAATGTGATACTACACCATAGTAATCCAACAAAAATATTAAAAATCGTCTTCATCAAATTTCTGAAACAAGAAATCATTGTAAGGGAAACGAGTAATATGAATCTCTTTCACCTTGTCATACAACAACGTTTTAAGTGCGTCAGTATTGTCTTTATCGCGTGCAGAAATGAAAATACAATCACCATAAAGTTTGGACATCCAACTTTTTTGAAGCTCTTCGAGGCTGTAATTTTCACGCTGTTTAGGCGATAAATCATCTTCGTCCTGAGGTATATACGTAAAGGCATCTATTTTATTAAACACTAAAATAGATGGTTTCAATTCTGTGTTGATTTCAGCTAAGGTGGCATTTACCACCTCATATTGGTCTTCAAAATTAGGATGTGAAATATCGACAATATGCACCAATAAATCGGCTTCGCGCACTTCGTCCAACGTCGATTTAAACGACTCAATAAGATGCGTGGGCAACTTGCGTATAAAACCAACAGTATCGGTCAATAAAAATGGTAAATTGTCAATTATCACTTTACGAACGGTTGTATCGAGTGTGGCAAATAGCTTGTTTTCGGCAAAAACCTCACTTTTACTCATCAAATTCATCAAGGTCGACTTGCCCACATTGGTATAACCCACCAATGCTACGCGCACCATTTTACCACGGTTTTTACGTTGTATCGCTTTTTGTTTATCAATGCTTTTCAGCTCTTCTTTGAGCAACGCAATTTTGGTCAAGATAATACGACGGTCGGTTTCAATCTGTGTTTCACCGGGACCGCGCATACCAATACCACCTCGCTGACGCTCCAAGTGCGTCCACAAACGTGTTAAGCGTGGCAACATATATTGGCATTGCGCCAATTCCACTTGAATTTTAGCATGCGCCGTTTGGGCACGTTTTGCAAAAATATCAAGAATAAGAATCGTTCGATCGAGAATTTTTACAGCCAATTCCTGTTCGATATTGCGCAATTGTTTAGGCGACAGTTCATCGTCGAAAATAACCATGCCAACTTCTGGATTTTCGGTCAAGAACTTCTTGATTTCAGCCAATTTGCCCTCGCCCACAAACGTACGCGGATTGGGATAGTCCAAACGTTGTGAAAAACGTTTCACAGGAGTAGCTCCTGAAGTTTCGGTCAAAAAAGCTAACTCATCGAGGTATTCCTTCGACTTTTGTTCGTTCTGTGAAGCGGTAATCAAACCTACAAGCACAGCGCGTTCTTCGTAAATTTCTGTCGTTGTTAATTGCATACTATCTATTGAATTTCGTCTTCTGGCATCACAATAGCCATCACTAAATAAGCTAAAACGCCCGAAAACGCAGTAAAGATGGTTAAAAAAGTGTAGGCAACACGTACCAGTGTTACATCCCAACCAAAATAGTCGGCGATACCAGCGCAAACGCCTGATAACACTTTATTGCGGGATTTTTTGAGTGGTTTATTCATTGCTTTTAATCATTATAAGTACCATTTTAAACTTCTCAACGGCTCTCAACGCATGCGAAATATTGGCAGGCATTATAATTGTTTCACCTGTCGACAACAGGTGAGATTTGCCGTCAATAATCACATCTGCTTTCCCATCCACAATCATCACCACTGCATCAAAAGGTGCTTTATGTTCACTCAAACCTTCACCTTTATCGAAAGCAAATAAGCTGATATTTCCAGTCTCTTTTTTCAGTACATGTTTACTCACTACGGCCTTTTCAGCATAGTTAATACTGTCGGCAAACGAAAACTTTAATGCTTTTGCAAATTCATTCTTTTCCATAATTAGTTGATTTTATGATTGATAATTAGTAAAAGAGTCGTTAGTCGCGATGACGCAAATAAACATACCAATACGCCATTCCTACAAAAAGCGCACCACCCACAATATTACCTAACGTGGCAGGAATTAAATTAACGGTTACAAAATCGAGCCACGTGATAGGTGCTCCTGTAAATATGGCGGCTGGGATAAAGAACATGTTGGCAATGGAGTGCTCGTAACCTAACGTCACAAACAACATCACTGGAATCCATAATCCCAACGCTTTGCCCGCTACGTCTTTGCCCGCATAACCAAACCATACAGCTAAGCAAACCAACCAGTTAGCACCAATGCCTTTGATGAACGTTGTTAAAAAATCGTGCGACAATTTGGTTTCTGCCAAATGATGTAAATAAGTCGTCCATGGCTCGGCAACAATTAATCCCGCTTTGTATGTCATTACATAAGCGACAAATAGCGCACCAAAAAAGTTGAACACATACGACAAACTCCAAATACGCACTAACGCCGTCCATTTGTTTTTGCGCTGAACCACACACAAGGTCATGCCTGCGCAATCACTGGTAAATAAATCGCCACCAGCTAGAACCACCAAAATAAGTCCCACAGGAAACAGCGCGCCAGCGATTAACTTAACTAAACCAGGATTGGTAGCACCAATTTCGGGCATGCCGCCAGCTACTATCACGGTCAACAAACCGCCAAAAGCAATATACGCACCGCCTAATAAGGCCATTACTATAAATTTGGTTATTGGCATCGCTGCCTTTTCTTGCCCACTTTTTGTAAACAATTCTCCAATCGCTGTCGGAGTATTATAATTTGTTGTCATTCAAAGAAATTTCTTAGTTTGGATGGTTTCGTATTAACCTACATTTACGCCGTTCGTTACCAATTTGCTTGGCGACACCAATACCAATTTGCCATCAGAATTTTCGGCGCTCAATATCATACCTTCACTATCAATGCCTTTGAGTTTGCGTGTAGGGAAATTAGCAATAAAGCACACTTGTGTACCAACCAACTCTTCTGGATTTGGATAACTTTGTGCAATGCCCGACAAAATAGTACGACCGCCCATGCCATCGTCCAATTTGAACTGAAGTAATTTATCGGCTTTTGGCACTTTGGTACATTCAAGCACTTTGGCTACACGAATATCAAGTTTCATAAAATCGTCGAACGACACTAATTCTTTCACCGCATTAGGTTTGTAATTTGCCAATTCATTCGCTTTTTTGGTATCGAGCAATTTTTGAACTTGTGCTTCCACTTCAGCATCTTCTATTTTTTCAAATAGTAACTCGGGCGTACCGAGTTTATCGCCTGTTTTCAATAAATCGATATGCCCCAATTCGTTCCAATTAAAGGTTTTCAAATTGAGCATAGAACGTAATTTTTCTGCTGCAAAAGGTAAAAATGGTTCAAAGGCAATGGCTAAATTTGCTGCAATTTGTAAACTAATGTGTAGAATAGTTGCCGTACGCACCATATCTGTTTTTGAAACCTTCCATGGTTCTGTATCGGCCAAATATTTATTACCGATACGGGCTAAATTCATCGCCTCTTTTTGTGCATCACGGAATTTGAACACGTCCAGTAATTTTTCAACCTCTTGTTTCACATCGGCAAACTCTTTGAGCGTCTGTTGATCGTAATCGGTCAGTTCGCCACACACTGGCACTACGCCATCGAAATATTTTTGGGTCAACACCAACGCACGATTGACAAAGTTGCCAAATATAGCCACCAATTCGCTATTGTTACGCGTTTGGAAATCCTTCCATGTGAAATCATTATCTTTTGTTTCTGGCGCATTAGCCGTCAACACATAACGCAAAACGTCTTGTTTGCCAGGAAAATCTTGCAGATATTCGTGTAACCACACCGCCCAATTGCGTGACGTAGAAATTTTATCGCCTTCGAGATTTAAGAACTCGTTACTTGGTACATTGTCAGGCAAAATATAACTGCCTTCGGCTTTCAACATCGCAGGGAATACAATGCAGTGAAACACAATATTATCCTTACCAATAAAATGCAACATACGTGTTGACTCATCTTTCCACCATGTTTCCCAAGAACCTAATTCTGGACGAGCTTCGCACAATTCTTTCGTATTTGAAATATAACCTATGGGCGCATCAAACCACACATAAAGCACTTTACCTTCGGCTCCAGGCACGGGTACAGGAATTCCCCAATCCAAATCACGACTTACAGCACGAGGCTGTAAACCCATATCGAGCCAACTTTTGCACTGTCCGTAAACATTAGTTTTCCATTCTTTGTGATCTTCCACAATCCATTGACGCAACCACGTTTCGTGTTTATCGAGCGGCAAATACCAATGTTTAGTTTCGCGCAACACAGGTTTACTACCACTGATAGCCGATTTTGGATCAATCAAATCGAGCGGACTCAAACTGGTGCCACACGCCTCACATTGATCACCATAAGCACCTACATTATTACAATGTGGACACGTGCCTGTGATATAACGGTCGGCAAGAAACTGTTTAGCTTCTTCGTCGTAATATTGTTCCGATGTTTTTTCTACAAATTCGCCTTTATCGTACAACGTTTTGAAAAATTCAGATGCCGTATCGTGGTGCATTTTAGATGTGGTACGTGAATATACATCGAACGAAATACCAAATTCTTCGAACGATTTTTTGATGATGCCGTGATAGCGATCGACAATATCTTGAGGCGTAACGCCCTCTTTTTTAGCTTTAATCGTAATAGGCACGCCATGTTCATCGGAACCGCCAATGAATAAAACCGATTCGCCTTTGAGTCGTAAATAACGCGCATAAATATCGGCTGGAACATACACACCAGCCAAGTGTCCAATATGTACCGGACCATTGGCATAAGGTAGTGCCGATGTGATAAGTGTTCGTTTGAAATCTTTCATTTTCTATCGTGATTTTATAAATTATTTGAGCGTAAAACGTTACTGCCACTTGAACTTGCAAAAGTAGTGATTTTTTTGCGTTTTTGAAAATGCTTTTTTACACACAAAAAAGAGCAGATGAGCCGCTGAGAAACATTTGTTTACGCTCATTTTTTTTATACCTTTGCAACCCTTAATAGGAGTTAATTTTTACCGTCACGAAAAGATTATAACTCGTTATAAAACAGCAATTTAAAAAATCGACATACTAAAAACGCATTCCACTTATGGCTTTTGAACAAGAAATTCAACGACGACGCACCTTTGCAATTATTTCGCACCCTGATGCTGGTAAAACCACTTTGACCGAAAAATTATTATTGTTCGGTGGCGCTATTCACGTAGCTGGTGCGGTGAAATCGAATAAAATCAAAAAAACCGCCACGTCCGACTGGATGGAAATCGAAAAACAACGTGGTATTTCGGTGGC
>JARKSE010000071.1 GCA_029974315.1 Paludibacteraceae bacterium
TGAATTTTCATTGATAGTAACTCGCTCGATTGTACCAGCTGTTACGCCTGCAAAAATTTGTGCTAAAATTCCATCGAAATAATCGAAGAATTTTTTATTGCCCACAGCTTTTAAACCTGCAACCGAAGTAGTAGCAGCAGCTACCGAAGTATCGCCAAACCACGCTGCACGGTAGATTGTTGGATTGATTGCATTTTCAAACATCAAAGCCAAAAATACTTCTTCGTCTGAACCGGTTATTTCGTATTTTTCTTTGTACGATTGGATTTTGTCAAAGTAAGCCTTGAATAACGCATTTACGTCTGCTTGACAATGTACAAATGTATCTTCAATTCCTACAGGTTCCCAGTATTTTTCAGTAAGTACCGATTTCGCACCGCTTGATGCACGGGTACACGCACCACCTTTTACACCACTCAACCCAAGTTGACCGGCTAAAACTATTTGTTCTTTCATTTTTACGCCCGTATACACTGCGTGAAGTGCTTTTATTTCGGGTCTTTCAAACGTTTTTTCGATAACGAATTTCTGAAATTCTGTTGATTCCTTTGGGTTTAACGTCAACCCGCTAATGTCAATTGCTGATGCCATTTTTTATTTCTTTTTTATAAGTGAATGTTGCTTTTTTTCCGTCTGTTTGTGTTTGTGTTTGTGGTTTTGGTTTGAAATTCGATGCCAAAGCTTTATATTCTTTTACATCTTTCTCAATTTCAATTAATTTTGCACTTACTTGCTCATTTTGAGTTTTCAATACTTCATTTTCAGATTTCAATGCTTCGATTTCTTCCTTTAAAGCATCTACGTCTTCATTTTGAACGGGTACGATTTCAACTAACACACCGCCTTCAAATTTAAGTATAGTACCGTCAGTTTGTGGGTATTCGCCGTTTGCAGGCTCTCCGTTAACGGTTGCAGCTATACCGATTTTTAACTCCGAAATGTCGTTAATATCGGGCATAGTTAATTCAGTTCCATTTGCATCAGCAATTACCAACGCTTTTGGTTTGAATAGTGATTTGATTCCGTTTAGGATTTTATCGCCTAACGTATCAAAATTTTCTTTGATTTGTTCCTCTGTCATTTTATTTGATTTTAAGTTAATTTTTGCAACAGCTTTGTATTCAGTTTTTAAAATATGAGCAAAGTTCATAGATTCTATTTGCTCACTTGTCAAGGGTGTATTTTGATTCATCAATTCTTGAATTATTGAAATATCTACACCAGTAACTTGTGAATAGATTTGTGCATAGTTTTTCTCTATCGCTCTCAATTCTTTTGCTTGGCGTTCTAATTCCGAAGCCTCTCCCTGAACCTCAACCCAAGCATTGTGAATAAGAAAATCGCCTTTAGTAGGGTCGAATGTGCGAACACTCGCACTCATAAATATAAGACTTGCAGCACTCATAACATGCCCACTGTTAGATGCAGTAATTGTTTTGCCACTCTTTTTAAGTAAGTCTATTATTTTATCTGCAACCTCTACATAACCTCCTACGCTTGAAATATCTAAATGTAATACTTCGCTGTCCTTTGCATTGTTTAGATGCAATAAAAAGTCATTGAGCGTAAAAGTGTCGTTTCTTTTCTCAAATTCTAATTCTCCATGTATCGGTATTATGTATCTCATATTACAAATTGTAATTAAATTGTACAAATATAAAACAAATTATAATCAAAAATCAAATATTTATTAAAAATTATTACAAATTTATATTTGTGCTGCCGTTTTTATTTGATTTTGTGTGTTTTGTGCTGCCGTAACTTCATCAACAACAACAACCGTTCTAACTTCCTCATATTTAGTTTGCCCTCCTCTATTTAATATCCCGGCACTTATGCTCATGTCTTGTTCAGTGTCTTTCGTGCTTCCGATTGTTTGTGAAATTGCAGACGTATTATAATTGCCACCTGTTGGCACGGTAGGACTTTCGGGGTTTACTGCCAATATCTTTTTTACAGCAACTATACCTTGAGTTGTGGCTGCCGCAGCACTAACACCGCCAACGATTAAGTTGTAAGGGTATGAGAGGTTTTGAGCTGCTCTAAATGCCCCAATAGCCGAAGCAATAGTATCAATAGTCGTTGTAGCTGCTGCCGCTAATTTACCCGCTTTTGTTGACTCCCCGAATATAGTTGCTACGTCTTTTGCAAATCCAGAAACCATGCTAAACTTTGCCATTTGTTTTTGCCGTTCGATTGCGATTTCTGCTTTTGCATATTTTTGATTAATTAGTTTGACATCTGCACCTGTTCGTTTTGCTGCATCAACTTCCTGCTGCCGTTGCATTTCAAGTCCTTTTTTTTGCAATT
>JARKSE010000072.1 GCA_029974315.1 Paludibacteraceae bacterium
TAAATATTTGATTTTTCATTACAATTTGTTATATATTTGTATAATTTAATTACAATTTGTAATATGAGATACATAATACCGATACATGGCGAATTAGAATTTGAGAAAAGAAACGACACTTTTACGCTCAATGACTTTTTACTTCACTTAAACAATGCCAAAAATAGTGAAGTAATTCATTTGGATATTTCGAGCATTGGCGGTTATGTAGAGGTTGCAGATAAAATAATAGACTTGTTGAAAAATAGCGGTAAAGTAATAACAGCCTCGAATAGTGGTCATGTTATGAGTGCTGCAAGTCTTATATTCATGAGTGCGAGTGTTCGTACGTTCGACCCGACAAAAGGTGAATTTCTTATTCATAACGCTTGGGTTGAGGTTCAAGGAGAGGCTTCGGAATTAGAACGACAGGCAAAGGAATTGAGAGCGATAGAAAAAAAATATGCACAAACATATTCACAAGTTACTGGTGTAGATATTTCAATAATTCAAGAATTGATGAAACAAAATACACCATTAACGAGTGAACAAATAGAGTCTATGAACTTTGCTCATATTTTAAAACCGGAATACAAAGCAGTTGCAAAAATTAACTTAAAATCAAATAAAATGACAGAGGAACAAATCAAGGAAAATTTTGATACGTTGGGAGATAAAATCCTAAACGGAATCAAATCTATGTTTAAACCAAAAGCGTTGGTAATTGCTGATGCAAATGGAACTGAATTAACTATGCCCGATATTAACGACATTTCGGAGTTAAAAATAGGTGTAGCTGCAACCGTTAATGGAGAGCCTGCAAATGGCGAATACCCACAAACTGACGGTACTATTCTTAAATTTGAGGGCGGTGTATTAGTTGAAATCGTACCCGTTCAAAATGAAGACGTAGATGCTTTAAAGAAAGAAATCGAAGCATTGAAATCTGAAAATGAAGTATTGAAAACTCAAAACGAGCAAGTAAGTGCGAAACTTAAAGAAATTGAAAAAGATGTAAAAGAATATAAAGCTTTGGCATCTAATTTCAAACCAAAACCACAAACACAAACAGACGAAAAAAAAGCAACATTCACTTATAAAAAGAAATAAAAATGGCATCAGTAATTGATATTAGTGGGTTGACGTTAAGCCCAAAGGAAGCAACAGAATTTCAGAAATTCGTTATCGAAAAAACGTTTGAAAGACCAGAAATAAAAGCACTTCACACAGTGTATACTGGCGTAAAAATGAAAGAACAAATAGTTTTAGCTGGTCAACTTGGTTTGAGTGGTGTAAAAGGTGGTGCGTGTACCCGTGTATCAAGTGGGGCGAAATCGGTACTTACTCAAAAATACTGGGAACCTGTAGGAATTGAAGATACATTTGTACATTGTCAAGCAGACGTAAATGCGTTATTCAAAGCTTACTTTGACAAAATCCAATCGTACAGAGAAAAATACGAAATAACCGGTTCTGACGAAGAAATCTTTTTGTCTTTGATGTTTGAAAATGCAATCAATCCAACAATCTACCGTGCAGCGTGGTTTGGCGATACTTCGGTTGCTGCTGCTACTACTTCGGTTGCAGGTTTAAAAGCTGTGGGCAATAAAAAATTCTTCGATTATTTCGATGGAATTTTAGCACAAATTTTTGCAGGCGTAACAGCTGGTACAATCGAGCGAGTTACTATCAATGAAAATTCA
>JARKSE010000079.1 GCA_029974315.1 Paludibacteraceae bacterium
ATTAAATTTTCAAGAAACCGATTTACATGAATTATTGCAAACGGTAATAGGTAATTTTTCGTTGAAAGTGAACAACACAAACGGTAGAATTAAATCGCAGCTCAATGCTCGGAATCCCTATGTTTTAGTGGACGATATGCATTTTACAAACGTTATTTACAATTTGATGGATAACGCTCTCAAATATCGTAAAGAAACATTGATTTTAACCGTTTCCACTTGGAATGACAAGGACAAACTCTGTATCAGTATTGAGGACAATGGTATCGGTATAAAAAGGGAAAATATGAAACGAATTTTCGATCAATTTTACCGCGTACCAACTGGTAATGTGCACAATGTTAAGGGATTTGGTTTGGGTCTAGCTTATGTATCAAAAATTATCAAGTTACATAAAGGCACCATCAAGGTAGAAAGTGAATATGGTATTGGAACAAAATTTATTATTGAAATATTAACTGTTTAAATTATTAATTATGGAAAAGGTAAAAATCTTATTATGCGAAGATGATGAAAATTTGGGCATGTTGCTCAGAGAGTATCTTCAAGCTAAAGGCTTCGACGTTGACCTTTTGCCTGATGGCGAAGCTGGCTACAAATCGTTTGTAAATGGTAAATACGACTTGTGTATTCTTGATGTGATGATGCCTAAAAAAGATGGCTTCACATTAGCACAAGATATTCGTAAAATCAATGGCGTTGTGCCTATCGTATTTTTGACTGCTAAATCGTTGAAAGAAGACGTGCTAGAAGGTTTCAAAATCGGTGCTGACGATTATATTACAAAACCATTCAGTATGGAAGAATTATTGTTCCGTATCGAAGCTATTTTGCGCCGTTTAACCGGTAAAAAGAACAAAAATGGCAATGAATATAAGTTAGGTAAATTTATATTTGACACGCAAAAACAATTGCTTTCAATTGGTGATAGACACACAAAACTAACCACCAAAGAATCAGAATTGTTGAATATGTTGGCTCAAAATGTCAATAATATTTTGGAACGTAATTTCGCACTGAAAACTATTTGGGTGGAAGATAACTACTTTAATGCTCGTAGTATGGATGTGTATATCACTAAGTTACGTAAATTGTTGAAAGATGACAAGGAAGTAGAAATCATCAATATTCATGGTAAGGGTTATAAACTAATCGTACCAGAGAACTAATAGTTTTCGCATTTGATACAAAAAGGAGGTAATCACCAATAGATTATCTCCTTTTTTGTCGGAGTTAGGCGATTCGAACGCCCGACCTCTACGTCCCGAACGTAGCGCGCTACCAACTGCGCTAAACTCCGTTTTGGAACTAGTTTAAATTATGAACGGTTTAACGTTTGAATAATCTCGTCCAACGTTTTATCTTCGCCTTTAGTTACGCTTGCTTTAAAATTCATCTCTTCTGCTCTTTCCTTTGAGAAATTAAAATAAGTACACACGGCTTCGGTACAAAGCTCACCTTGCTCATTGTAAAGAGTTCCTTTTATGGTGATAATATTGCGTTTTTGTTCTTGTATAGACGCTCTTAATACCAGATAGTTATCAGTGGTTGATACGGCTTTGCGGAAACGTGTTTCCATTTTGGAGGTAACACCCGTAGTTTGAAGTTTGCACAATACAACCCACGCACAAATTTCATCGATTAAAACGGATTGAATGCCACCATGTAACGTATTTAGCCAACCTTGAAATTGCGATTTTGGTTGCCATACACTTACTATTTCATCTCCGTCTTCATAAAACGCCATTTTTACGCCTGCACCATTGTGTGGTGCACAGCCAAAACAGTTATAGCCAGAGAGACTTTCCCATGGATTTGTTAATTTTCGCATAAGTGTTTGTAAATAAAAAACGAAATCTAGTATCGATTTTGCTTTGTGTGTTGGTCGGGATGACTGGATTCGAACCAGCGACCACTCGCCCCCCAGACGAGTACTCTAAACCGGACTGAGCTACATCCCGTTTTCAATTGGTGTGCAAAATTACCAATTTTGTCAAAAAATAGCAAATGCGAAGTCGATTATTTCATCGTGTTTTTTCGTCAAACCATTTCCGAAGAAGATCACGTTGCTCCGTTTTGGTTAGAAGTGAATTATCAATTAAGAGCGCATCGTGAGCTTGTTTCAATGGACTTTCTACTCGATTTGTATCGCGTTCGTCGCGTTCTTTCACATTAGCTAGTACGGCCTCAAAATCTTCTGCTTGCCCTTTTGTTACCAATTCATCATAACGGCGTTGTGCTCTTACATCGGCCGATGCTGTAACAAATACTTTCAATTCTGCTTCAGGGAATACCACAGTGCCAATATCACGCCCATCCATTACAATACCTTTCTCTAACCCCATACGTTGTTGCTGGCGTACTAATTCGCGTCTTACAAATCCAATAGTGCTGACACGACTTGCGCCATTGGCCACTTCCAATGTGCGAATGTCTCGTTCCACATTTTCACCATTCAAGTACGTTTCTTGTCGTCCATCAGGTGTGGTTTTGAAACTTATATTGATAGAACCGATATGTTTTTCTAATTCTGTTTCATTGATTGAGTCGGCTGTCATCCAGCCTTGACGAATGCAGTATAGCGATACGGCACGATACATAGCACCGGTATCCACATACACGTATCCAACATTTTTGGCCAATTCTTTTGCCATAGTGCTTTTACCACAAGAGGAGAGTCCATCGATGGCGACAATAATTTTTTTCATAGCCTTTCAGTTCAAATAATTCAAAACGTAAGTTTACTTAACTCCAAAATCAGTAAGCGCTGTACTTAAGGTTACATGGTACGATAAATTCCCCACTTGGTAGGGAACTAACGAAAATCCAACATTAAACTTGTAGATATGTATACCGGCTCCAAAGGCAAAACCCGCAGCCGTTTTCCAGTCTGTTACGTTCATCTCTTTTCGACGTCGGTGATTATAACTTACTGTTAAATACATATTTTTACTTGGTAGAATTTCTACTGCCCACACCGTGTGGCGAAACATCATATCATACCACGGAACTTCGCTTGAGATAGTGTTATCGGTGTTTACTGATGCCGATTGTTGGTAGCTTAAATCCCACTGTTGTAGGTTGTGCAAGGTGAGTGAAAATCGAATAGGAGCGTGTTTGAGTTTTTGAGAAATCCCCAATTCTAAATCTAATGGTAATGTTTCACGATGTTGTGCGCCATCGATGGAGTAATAACCTGTGAACTGCCATCCTGCATTGCGTAAGCTTAGTCCAGCCGAAAATCCAACACTATCATTATGATAAGAAGCGCCAAGATCGAACGCAACGCCAAAACTAGAATAACGCTCGTAAACAGAATAAATGGGTTTGAATGTAGCACCCACGGTGAAACCCAAAGGTAACGTACGTGCATACATAATGTTGAGTGCAAAATCTTTAGCTGTAAAGTTTCCTGTTAATTGGTCTGTTTCGTCAGTACCTAGAAATGTGCCGTAATCAATATAATGCATACCAAACATCATGTGGTTATTTTTGCCAAAGGAACGACCGTACGCCACAGAACCAAAATTGATGTCAGCTAAATAACTTACATAGTTGAGCGAAAAAACGTTGTTGGTTTTATCGGTCAATAACGCGGGATTATTAAAGGCGAGATTTAGGTCGTTATCAAATAGTGAAACATTGGTTCCGCCCAAAGCTGCGGTACGTGCTGATGTAGGTAAGTTTAAAAATTGATACGTGTCTTTGCCAGCTTGTGCAAATAGTGAAGTTGTACAAACTGTGGTGATTAATAAAAGTAAAACACGTTTTTTCATGTCATTTTTTGTGCTGGCAAATGAGGTTCAAAGGTACATTTTTTTCTTAAAAGGAGCAACACCTCTTTTTAAAACGAGAATTCATGTGAAATGTTTTATTTTCACCAGTTATTTTCTGAATTAATTTTTTTCAAGGGCATATCGTTTGGCTCTGTTGGTACTTGTTCCACGAGTTGAAAATCGAAACAAATGCCTACCGTTTCTGCTGTTTGGTGTTGTAAGAAACGATCGTAAAATCCACGACCTCGACCAAGTCGGTTTCCACAACGGTCAAAGGCTACGCCTGGCACCACTATAAGATCAATTTTGCCGATGAATTCTCTGCTTTTTGGCTCTAATATGTGAAATTCACCTTCATGTAA
>JARKSE010000082.1 GCA_029974315.1 Paludibacteraceae bacterium
ACCAACAAATTACCTGTTAAAGTGGTTGCTTCTGCTATTTTCTTAGACTCATTAGATCAAGAGATTTATCGTCAAGAAGGCATTCAAATCGCTTCAGCTGTTGTAGATAGAGCAACAGGTTTAGCCAGCAGTGCTGTACAAAGTGAGTTTTCTATTAAATTTACAGAAGCAAGTATTATTTCCATTTGGAAAACCAAGAAAATCATACTATCTGTTCGTGCCGACGGACAAGACAATACGTCTTTGATCAATGTTCAGCTAGACGATGAGCTCACCACTACTGTAAGTTTATTTTTTAAAGGCGGCATCAAAACAGATTTAGACACAATAGGTAACATTTTCAAATAAACGACCATGAAAACACGAAAATTAGTCATAACCATAGCACTTACCATAAGTGCGTTGTGTGCTGTAAATGCACAAACCAATACATTTTATTTCATGGACGAAGTACCCATGCGTAACACCATGAATCCGGCTTTTTTGCCAAACAGCACATTCTATTTTGATTTTGTATTTCTACCAAATCTTTATTTAGGTTTAGGAAATAATTCCTTTACCATGAAAGATTTTATACTCAATAAAAATGGACAACTGCTAACACCACTGCATCCATCTTTGAATGTAGATGATTTTTACAAACGGATTAAAAACTCCACCTCCTTGGATGTGGAGTTTCAATTGAACTTATTGTCATTTGGATTCCGTTTGCAAGAGAAGAATTACATCACATTCGACATGGATGTAAAAACCAATGGAGCCCTGTATCTACCCAAAGATATATTTAGACTGGCTCTATATGGCACACCTGACGAATATGCTGTCAATCGATTTGATTTTAGTCGATTAGGTATGAACATTTCACTATATAGCGAGGTGGCTGCTGGTTATATGCGTCGCATCAATGACCAATGGACTGTAGGTGGAAAACTCAAATTCTTAATGGGCTACGGTGGAGTAACATCAAAAATCAATAAATTAGAGTTAAATGCTTCGCAAGACAATTGGAATATACAAGCTGATGCTGACATATATGCGTCACTGCCATTACAATATGAAATGCGTGGTGATACCGTAGATTTGAATACCCTATCACCTTACTCTAATCCTATGGATTATTTAAAAATGCTTTATCAACCTGCTGGTTATGGCGGAGCCATTGACTTGGGTGTTACCTACGAGCCAATAAAAAATTTAGTTGTTTCAGCAGGTATTACCGATTTAGGATTTATTCGCTGGCATAAAAATATGCTAAGTGGCAATATGAGTGGTGCTTATACGTTTTCGGGCGTAAATTACGAAGTTGGCGACTCTGTCAATCTCCCTGAATTTGCAGAAGAAATTGGTAATGCGTTTGCTTTCAAAACTTCTGGCGCTTCGCCATTCTCTCAAATGTTACGCGCAAATGCCAATATTGGTGTTGAATATGGCATTTT